>NZ_CP067097.1:2400000-2704307 GCF_028751525.1 Alicyclobacillus cycloheptanicus | reverse complement strand
TGCTCGGGAATCACAGCTCTGACACCAATGCGCGCTCCAACTAAAGCTGCCACGATGTGTTCAATGTCATCGGAAGTCGCTACCGTCACTCGCCACTCGTCTCGATTCAACGGGCTCAATTGAGCCCCGTCGGGAAGAGTCAGATTCCTGGTCATTTCAGAATCACAGCCGGACAATCGTAATCGAAAGGTGGGAAGCCCTTGACTGCCAAGTTGGTTAGGATCACCGATTGCCAATAGATGCCCGTTTTGCATTATGGCTACACGGTCACATATACGCTGAGCTTCGGCCAAAAGGTGCGTGCACAGAAAGATGGTTCTCCCAGACTCTTGCGCCAAAGATATGAGTAGTTCTCGCACCATTACAATACTCGCTGGATCTAACCCGGCTGTCGGTTCATCTAAGATGAGCACTTCGGGCTCGGAGATAAGTGCACGCGCCAGACCGAGCTTTTGCCGCATGCCTTTGCTGAACCCGGAGACTTTATCATCGCGACGCTCCCACAAATCGACACGGCGAAGCACTTCGTTAATCCGCTTTCGTCCCTCACTTGCACTAAGGCGCGCAATTTTGGCTGCGAATTGAAGGTTTTGCTGAGCAGTAAGTCGATCATAAAGTCCAACGTTATCCAACATGACTCCACATCGAGACCGAACCTGGTCCCCCTGCGAAAAAGGGTCTAGTCCCAATACGCGAACGGATCCCCCTGACGGGCGCAGCATGCCCACCATCATCCTCACAGTGGTGGTTTTACCCGCCCCATTGGGGCCTAGAAATCCAAATACCGCACCTTGAGGAACTTTAAGATCAAGATCCGAAACCGCCGTTCGTGCGCCAAAACTTCGCGACAGTCCTTGACATTCGACTGCTTGAATATCCAAGAGTTTCACCCCTAAAAGTGATATCAATCCGCTCGATAATCATGTAATATCTCCGAGATGTTATTGCGCGTTACTGCTCATTGCTGCAATAAGTGTAACACAGCGAAATGTATGAATATGTAATTCTTATGCGATATGCGACATGTTGTACCTTGGGGCAGAACCGCAAAAGTGGTTATAGAGGTCAGCGGATATGTCCCGAAAATGCACGAGAGCCTGAGCGCCGACAGCATCGTGATGCTGCGACGCGATTTGCAGTAACTCTTTGAGATCGCGTGTATCTTGATCCAAGGCTGGTTTATCAGAGACGTTAGATCTTTGTAGGTCAGTCAAAAAACGTGACACGTTGTCATTCAGACGGTCTTGAACAGACTGTTCGTCCCAGCCTGCACTTGTCGTAAAGGTTCCCCATGCACGTACCATCGCGCTCGGAAAATCGTACAGGAACACTTCGGCAGGCAACCGGAAGGAGTGACCTGATATGGAGAGGGACAGGGAAATGTTCAAAGAGGCCATCAAGTTCACCATGGATGAGCAGATGAAACGCCGGATCCTCGAAAACCTGCGAAGCGCAAAGACGAATGAATCCAGGAGAAAACAAAATCGGGCCCCATGGATAACTGCATTGGCCGCAGTGGCTGGTATCGTGGTAGCCGCAGGCATTCTTGCTTTTAGTCATGCTTCAAACAAATCGACTGGCCCGGTGATCAAAACGTCCACCGTGGCAAATCACGTGTCTAATTCCACCCCGGTCAAACCATACAAGGTAGAGCATGATGGTGAAGGCATCACAACGTATCGCTATAGGGGCGTCGAGGCTATCAAACAACTTCTCGATTTTAACGTGATTCTCCCGAACCAGAAGGTAACCGATTTAGGGGTTCTCATGACCACGGGGTATGTTCACGAAAAGGCCGCCACCATGACGGTGATTCTCGATAAAGACCACCAAATGGAGATCCTGGAGCATGCAGCTGGGTACCCTGCAATCTCTAATTTCTTAATGGGAAACAAGAAAAATATCATGATGAATGGGGTGCTCATTCAGACCACGTCAGCCATTGGCAATCTCAACAACCCTGAACAGTTTGTTTTCACCGACCATGGGCTGGATTTTTTGATTCAAGTGACCGGGCGGACGAGCAACAATCTGGTCACAATCAATCGTCAAGAAGAGGAAACTATCAATCATCAACAAGTCATGTCGGTGATTGCATCACTGGTCGCAGGAAACCACACCATACAACCGTACAAAGTCGAGAACTGAAAAGGGGGGGTTAATCCCCCCTCAACCACCAAACATGGTTCAACCATTATACTGTTCATCTTCATTATTCATGTAGTACGGCAAACCATCTTTCGAAAGCATTACCCACGTACGGGCAGCCCGAATCGTACCAATGTTGTACATCCATATTTGTTGATTACATGAAAAGCACCTCCACTTTTAATTGATTTCTTCCATGATCCTACAAATTTGCACCACCAACATGTGAAAAAAGTCTATACAAACTCCATAAGGCCCCGGCAATCACCGAGGCCCGCCTTGGGCATGAGTCAATTTGTGCAGAATGCATGGTCCTGCCTCTTTTACCTACTTTAGAGCTGTAATGAACGCCGTAATTCCTGTCAATATTGCACCCGCACCGAAAATCCTGCCCACCAGCTTTGACCGCCGATAGGTAACGACAGTCAAACCAGCAAACACAACCGCGACCACGGTCGAATTCATCGACTCACCCCACGTTCGGGCCACCATGACTTACAGGTACCGCCAAGGCAAGCCAGTCATCCGAGCCGACATACAACAGCACCCTTATACAGCCGCACCTTGACGATGTTCACTATCGGGCACTCGCCATGCGAACGAGCCCCTAACCGACTAGAAAACGCGGCTCCCCGGAAACCCCGGAAAGCCGCGCCACGCTTGGTGCCGAGGACGGGACTTGAACCCGTACGGGCTTTTGGCCCGGCAGATTTTAAGTCTGCTGCGTCTGCCGATTCCGCCACCCCGGCGCAATTGTGCCTTATGTCCCTCTAGTCTACTGGGCTCGGGCGCGCAATGCAAGCACAAGCTGCATCAGCGCCCGCCCACCACTTTGACCCAGGGCCGATGGTCGGCCCAGCTTACCTCCACCTGGACGCCGAACGTTTCCGACAGGCCTTCGCTGGTGAGTACGTCGTACTTGGCCCCTTCCGCGACGGTCCGCCCGTTTTTCATCAGCAGCGCATGTGTGAACAGCGGCAGCACTTCTTCCGGGTGGTGTGTCACGTACAGCAAGGTCGGCGCCTCGGGCGCATCGGCCATGCGCTCCAGTGCTGTGAGCAGCTGCTCACGCGCGAGCAGGTCCAACCCTGTGCAGGGTTCATCGAGAATCAGCAATTTCGGCTTGGCCATCCAAGCCCGCGCCAGCAGCACGCGCTGCTTTTGCCCCTGGGACAGGGTGTGATACGTGCGATCCGCCAATTCGGCTGCGCCGAACGCATCGAGCAGGTCCCGTGCAGCTGCGATGTCGTCCGCATCCGGGGTGTCGTACAGCCCAATCGAAGCATACTTGCCGCTTGCCACCACGTCGAGAGCGTGGTCGGTCGGATGCGATGCAAAGACGCGATCGCCAAACGCAGCACTGACCCAGCCAATCGACTTTCGGAGTTCGCGTAGGTCGACTTCCCCAAACCGCTGCCCAAGGACTTCCACCACTCCTTTGGTGGGCCACACATAGCCGTTGATCACGTTGAGCAGCGTCGTTTTGCCCGACCCGTTGTTTCCGATGATGACCCAGTGCTCCCCGCGGCGGACGTGCCAGCTGACATCCTGCAGGATGGTAACGCTCTGGCGGTACACCACCCTGTCCAGCCGAATCACGTTCCCCGCCGTTTGCATCGGGTTTTCTACATTGAAATCAGCCCCGTTTGTCTCCACTGTCAACCTCAAAAGCCCCTCTCCCATGTCAAGTCCGCAAGATGCTACAATGACTCTACCACGTTTGGGGCCCTTCGCACACCGCACGACAGGCACGACGTTGCAGAAGCGACCGGTACGAAGCGACCCTGCAGAAGCGGCCATGCGGGACAATGCAGTACAATAAGACATGCGCAAAAATCGCGATAGAAAATGCGATAGAAATAACGATGCAAGACCAGCCATCTTCAACGCGGTGGGGTGACAGCCAATGATGCGACTCTTGCGGTTTCTCAAACCGCATCGATGGACAATCACGCTTGTGTGCGTCCTGATTTTCCTCCAGTCTTTATCTACCTTATATTTGCCGACGCTCATGTCCAACATCGTGGACACCGGCATTGTGCAAGGCAACATTCCGTATATCCTGCGCGTCGGCGGTTTGATGCTGCTGGTGTCCATCGCGGGCGTGGGCTGTTCCGTGACGGCCAGTTACTTTTCCTCTGGCGTTTCCGCCAAATTCGGGCGCGTCTTGCGCAGCCAGGTGTTCGAACGTGCAGAACGATTCACCCTGCATGAGTTCGACGAGCTCGGGACCTCCTCGCTCATCACTCGGACGACGAACGATATCACGCAGGTGCAGCAGCTGGTCAACATGATGCTGCGGCTGATGGTGATGGCGCCGCTCACGGCCATCGGCGGCATCATCATGGCGGTGTCGACGAACGCGCAGTTGTCGCTCGTCATCCTCGTCGTGATGCCCATTCTGGCGATCGCGATTTTTGCCATCTTCCGCCGCAGCATCCCCCTGTTTCGGGTCATGCAGCAGAAGATTGACCGGCTCAATCAGGTGCTGCGGGAAAACCTCATCGGCGTCCGTGTGGTCCGCTCGTTCGACCGTGTCGACTACGAAATCGGCCGGTTTGACACGGCCAACTTCGACCTCACGAACACCGCCACGAAAGTCAACCAGCGGATGGCCTCGCTGCAGCCTGTGATGATGATCATCATCAACCTGGCCACGGTGGCGATTCTCTGGTTCGGCAGCATTCGCATCAACGCCGGGGCCATGCAAGTGGGCAACTTGATGGCGTTCATCCAATATGTCATGCAAATTCTGTTCGCGGTGATGATGGTGTCGATGATGTCCTTCATGTTTCCCCGCGCCTCGGCGTCTGCTGCGCGCATCAACGAAGTGCTCGACCTGACCCCGGCGATTCACGATCGCGATGCACCCACCCCCGTTGGCCCGCCAACGAAGCGCGGCTGGGTGGAGTTCGAGGCTGTCACCTTCCGTTACCCGGGTGCTGAACAGCCGGCCGTGTCTGACCTGTCATTCGCCGCTCGCCCGGGTGAAGTGACGGCGATTATCGGCGGAACGGGGGCTGGCAAATCCACGCTGGTGAGCCTGATTCCGCGATTTTACGATGTGGACGGGGGACGCGTGCTGGTCGACGGCGTGGATGTGCGAGAGATGCCCCAGCACGACTTGCGGGCGAGAATCGGCCTGGTGCCCCAGCAGACGGTCCTCTTCTCGGGTACAGTGGCCGACAACATTCGCTACGGTAAGGAAGATGCCACGCAGGCGGAAATCGAGAAGGCCGCCGAAATCGCACAAGCGGCGGACTTCATCAAGGCGCTGCCGAACGGGTACGACACCGTGATCGCCCAAGGGGGCTTGAACTTGTCGGGCGGGCAGAAACAGCGCCTGTCGATTGCCCGGGCACTGGTCCGCAGACCCGAAATTTTTATCTTTGACGATAGTTTTTCGGCCCTCGACCTGAAGACGGATGCACGGCTGCGGGCGGCGCTGCAGAGCGAAATCAAGGGGGCGACAACCCTGATTGTCGCACAGCGCATTTCGACGGTGTTGGACGCGGATCAAATCATCGTACTCGATGAAGGCCGCATTGCGGGCATCGGCCGCCACCGCGAGCTGCTCGCGACGTGCGAGGTTTACCGCGAAATTGTTGCATCCCAGCTTGGAGAGGGGGCGCTCGCATGAATAACGATCATCAGCCGCAAGGTGCCCCAGGATCTCAAGCGCGGCCCGCGCTGCCGCAAGGCCCGGGCCCGGGGCCTGGCCCGGGGCGCCCCGGCGGGTTTGGCGGCCGCGGTCCCATCATGATTGGGCGCCCGGTCGAAAAGGCGAAAAACTTCCGCGGAACCCTGTTTCGCTTCTTGAAGTATTTCGCACCGCACAAGGTGCGATTGACGCTGGTGTTTTTGACGGCCGTCTGCAGTACCGTGTTCAACATTCTCAGCCCCAAAATCATGGGCAACGCGACCACGGACATTTTTCAAGGTGTCATGGAACGGCTGCACGGCGTACCCGGAGGCGGCGTCGATTTCGCGAAAATCTGGCACATTGTCGGCGTGTTGGTTGGCTTGTACCTGCTCAGTTCGATGTTCAGCTATCTGCAGCAGTACATCATGGCAGGCGTCGCCCAAAGAACGGTGTATGCACTGCGCAAGCAGGTGAACGAGAAACTGACGCGTCTCCCGCTCGAGTTTTACGACCAGCACCCGCACGGTGAAGTGCTGAGCCGGTTCGTCAATGACTTTGACAACATCAGCAACACCCTGCAGCAGAGCTTGACGCAGCTCATCACGTCCATCATCACGTTTGTCGGCGTGGTGGTGATGATGCTGACCATCAGTCCCCTGCTCACGGTCGTGGTCGCACTCACCCTGCCGCTCAGCATGATTGTGACGAGGGGCATCGCATCGCGATCGCAAAAATATTTCATTGACCAGCAGCGGACGCTCGGTCAATTGAATGCGCATGTCGAGGAAATGTTCACAGGTCACAAAATCGTCAAGGCGTTCGGCCATGAGGAGAAATCCATCGCGACCTTTGAGGCGGTCAACGAGCAATTATACAACGCCGGCTGGCGGGCGCAGTTCATTTCCGGGACGATCATGCCGATGATGAACTTCATCGGCAACCTCGGCTTCGTTCTAGTCAGTGTCATCGGGGGCATCCTGGTGACGAAGCGATCGATTCAGATTGGCGATGTGCAGGCGTTTATTCAATATGCCAGGCAGTTTTCGCAGCCCATCACACAAATCGCCAGTATCGCCAACATCATTCAATCGACGATGGCGTCCGCAGAACGGGTCTTCGAGCTCCTCGACGAACCGGAGGAAATTCCGGATCCGGCCGATGCGGCGGCGCTCACGGACGCCAAGGGCCATGTGCAGTTTCACCACGTGTCGTTCGGGTACCAGCCCGACGTCCCCATTATTCACGACCTCAATCTGGACGTGAAGCCAGGTCAGACGATCGCGATTGTGGGACCGACCGGTGCCGGCAAGACAACGCTGGTCAATCTGCTCATGCGGTTTTACGAGGTGAGCAGCGGAACCATCACGATTGACGGGGTCGACATCACGCGCATGCGGCGCAGCCACTTGCGCAGCCTGTTTGGCATGGTGCTGCAGGATACCTGGCTGTTCAAAGGCACCATCCGGGAGAACATCGCGTACGGACGTGCGGGTGCCACCGACGCCGAGATTGTGGCGGCCGCGAAGGCGGCACGTGCCGATCACTTCATTCGCACTTTGCCGGACGGGTATGACACGGTGCTCAACGAAGAAGCGTCCAATATTTCGCAGGGGCAGCGGCAGCTGCTCACCATTGCGCGGGCCATTTTGTCCGACCCGGTTCTGCTGATTCTGGATGAAGCGACCAGCAATGTGGACACGCGTACGGAGGTGCAAATTCAATTGGCCATGAACGCACTGATGCAAGGGCGAACCAGTTTCATGATTGCGCACCGCTTGTCCACCATTCGGGGCGCGGATTTGATTCTGGTGATGAATCACGGCCGCGTCGTCGAACAAGGCACGCACGAGGAACTGCTGGCGAAGCAGGGATTCTATGCGGAGCTCTACCACAGCCAGTTTGAGGCCCAGGTCACAGGGTAGACAGGGCAGGTCCCAGCAGACGAGACCGGTCCCAGTAGGCATGGCAGGTCTTAGGGCAGGACCTGCCGAGAAAAAAGGGGATGCCCTGGCCGGGGCATCCAATGTATCTTCCGATGAGGGTATGCCTTCACAGAAGGCATACCACAACGTACGTTGCCGCGTCCAAAGCGCGAATGATGCTTGGCTCAGGCGATTCGCCCGAATCTGGACAGGAGACGGGTCAGATGGGGAAAAACGGCACGGGCCACAAGCCAAACAGCCCCCGGTACGGGATGAACAGGCCAGGTGCGGCCAGAAACTGTGCGGGTTGAATGTCGCGATCGTCTCCTGCCGCGTAGACGCCGGGTTCAAACGAGTTTGCGTCGCAGGGTGCGCCGTCCGCCAATTGGATGTGCTGCACGAGGATGATGCCATCGCGCAAGGCACGGTGCACCATGCCTTGATGCATGCCATACACCGAATGACAGTGCACCCACTGCCCTACGTACACCTTCGCGGTTTCCTTCGACCAATCCATACACATCGACCTCCGCATCTGTCGTTGCCCATACGATACGTAGGTCAATGTCCCCGTTCCTGTACGAATGCCTACTCTGCAAAAAAATCACAAACACAGGCAGGAAAATTGATGCATATCAAGAAGATAATACGAAGCTTCATCTGCAGACGGACATGAGGAGGATCCTCCGTGGCACTCGTCATCATTGCGGTCTTTGCGCTCTTCATCGGCATCGGTGTATGGATGGAACGAAGAGACAAGCGCCGGCTTCGAGAGATTTATGAGCAGCACGTTGAATCCAAGGAGGCTGCAGCATCCGACACGCTGGATGCAGAGGCGTATGATGAAGCCGCCCACCTGTAGGTGAGCGGGCTGCGGCTGTTTTCTACGTTGTTGTTTTCTACGGTTGTTTCTCGAACGGTTCTAACGCCACAAACTGCAGTTCCTCATGGGTGTTCCGCTGGTGGTCAAAAATTTGCTGCAACACCCACGTTTCCCCGTCACGACACACACGCAAGCTGACCCTTTCGCGATGATTGCGCGCATCAAAATCCCACGAGGCCCCTTCGGGTTCCCAATCCAGTGCCCGCAGTGAAACGTACCGCTCCAGCAGCTCCGGAAAGGAGCGGAACAGCATGCCCATCTTGTCCTGAATCATGCCTGCCTCCTGTACCTTACGACTGGGGGATGGCCCTGATTTTATCGAAGGGGAATACGACGGCGACAGCTTCTCCAATGATGGCCGAACGCGCCACGTACTTATTCGTCCACAGACGGCTGTCATCCGATACCGGCCGGTTGTCTCCCATCATAAAATAATGCCCCGCCGGCACGTGATACGTTCCCAGCCCCACCCTGTTTGGCTGGACCACATCCGGTACATTGTACGGCTTGCCGTTGACGTATACTGCGTTGTTCGTGACCGTCACGGTGTCGCCAGGCATACCGATGATGCGTTTCACAAAAATCTCGGACGGGTCGTCGGGCCAGCGAAACGTGACCACTTCTCCCCGGTACGGCTGCCCAAACTCAATCGCCAACTTGTTCACAAACACGCGGCACGGCGCCGGAATGTTGGGTTCCATGGAACCCGTCGGAACCAGGTTGATCGTCATCACCCATTGTCGAATCACCAGTGCTACCGCCACGCCGATCACGATTGGATACACCCAGCTCCAAATCTGTCGCAGTCCAGCGAACATGCCATCACCTTCCGCCCCTGATTTTACACTACAATGCGGCGTGGACGCGACTGCATGCAAACCCATTTTCGAAACATTTATGGAGTGCCTGGGCGAAATCGTGATCGAAACAAAACAGCGACGACGCCTTCAGCGGCCCCCGCCTCACACCGTGGCGCGGAGGCAGCCCCCCTGTGCACCCTGGCGCCCGCCAACGATGAGCACCTGTTTCCCACTGGGTGCGGCTGCGACGCTGAAGAGGCCATCCGACGTTCCCGGCACGGCTTGCGCCGGGGCCGCGACGCTCGCCTTACGCACGCCGCCCGCGGGCGAAACGACATCCACATCGACCTTCCCACTGCTCAGCCCAACCCAGACCACATCGCCGTCAGAGAGGAGTGCAAATCCGCCGGGCTGCGGGTCCAGCGTGGTACGGACGAGCGGCACCGGGTTGCCGTAGTCCGGTGAGAACGAGGACTCTGCCAACACGGGCTGCCACGTTTCGCCGCTGTCATGGGACGCGCACAAAATGTACGCCGTCTGATTGACTCCCGCGTCCCCTCCATAGTAGAGCACCGCAACCTGGCTGCCGTTGACCTGAACCTGCGCCTGCCAGGACATCTGCCCATTCAACGGCGGCCAAAATACCTGCACCCACTGTTGTCCGCCGTCCGTGGTTTTGTAGATGGCGTCATTGGCGCCGACCGCATAGCAGGTCTCATCGTCCTCAGCGGCAATCGACAAGACCTGCACTGGCAGGCCGGACGAAACCGGCTCGGCACGTCCGTTGTCTGCATTCAACTGGTAGACCTTTCCTCCCGCCAGCAGCCACCCCGTCTGCCCGCCCAGGGACACTTGTTGAATGTCGGGTTCGCTGACGTTCGGAATCGCAACCTGGAGCGAACGAAAGTGTTCGCCGTCGGTCGAGATCCACACATCCCTCGCCGTCCACGCCATGACCACCGCTTGTCCCCGCGCGGATGCCGATGCTGCCCCAGTCAATCCCAGCACCGGGCTTGCGGTGTGCTGCAGTTCGGTCCACGTTTTGCCGCCGTCCGTCGTTTGGTCGATCCCGCTGGCGCCCGCGGCGTCGGCGGTCGCCGCCGAAACATACCACACGCCGTCCCACGGCCCGGTCACAGGCACGCCAGGCGTGCCCGAGTCCGCGGCGTCTCCCCCGCCGGTCGTTGCGGAACCGGTGCCTGTCGCATCGTTTGTCCCGCCCGCTGTGCGCCCGCCCCCAGCCGTTCGGTTGCTGACGCCGTTCGCAGATGCATCCCCGGGGGCGGACGCGTTTTTGGTTTCTCCCCTGCTGGAAACCGCTCCGGATTTCGCTGACTGTTGGTCCGTCACGTTTGATATTTTGGATGAGACAGCCTGTTGGACACCCGCCTGACCGCCGCATCCCGCCAGGGTAAGGGACGCCAGGACGGCACACAGCGCGATTCCGAAGGATTTTTTCATGACCGGCAAAACTCCTTTCAACCATGAGACGAAACAACATCACAAAATGTTACGATGGTATCTGCCGATGTTCAGCAATGTGGGTCTAAGTGCGTTAGAATAGACGCGATGCGGAGGTGTCCAGCCAGTGAACGATGAACGCCCGACTTCCATCCGGAGTACAACACAGCAAGCGCTCAATGAAATCATCGAAGAAGTCGTCGACACGGTCGCGACCTTTGATGGCCGATTCTCCTATACACACGTCTCAGCCGATGGGCATTGTTCACTATCGTTTCTGCTCGGAAACCGCGAGTACGTCGCTGCCCTTTCCGGGACCGCCGGACAAGAAGCGGAGAGCGACGTCCGCTTGTCATGCTCGTGGAGAACATGGGAAGGCTCCGAAGAAGACGAAGTGGTCATCTACCTTGGTCCTTTCAACAAGGCGGTTATCCGGTACAAATTAGGGGCTGCGCTGGCAGATTGGTACAGCCGCCTCATCCGCAGCCCACATGACACGCATTAGGCCAAGGCGATTCGCTCCCGACCTCGGCAGATGGAGAGGGATGCGCTGTCGTGCACGCCGCAGAGGACTGGACGTCGCGGGCGTGCGGGCAGTCAGGAGGCGAACAAAATCCAAGGGGGTGATTTACACCATCCTGATAGCGAAAGCCTGTTTTGCAAATGTAATCGAACGATTCCGCTGGCAGCAGTTTGCCGCACCGAATGCAGTAAGCGAGTGTCATCTTCCCCAGCCCCAACCTCTGCCCGGGGACCGTGCCCCGGCTGTATCTTCACCACGTTTTCGAACGCAGCTCTGTCGCAAAACTAGACAATTGTAGAACATCGACAACCAAGGGTCACCCGGAAATTTTCACAGATGATTTTGACGAACCAGAAAACAGCCCGCCCCTGGGCCGACACCCTACAACAAGCAGCCTCTGGTTGAATAGGGTGTACCAACTTCCAAACGATGGGGCGTGTGATCCAATGGGTGGGATAGGCGCAAGTATCGTTCTCTTGTCTTGGGCGGGACTGTTTGCGCTCCGGCGCGTCGTCGTCAAACGGGTGCATCGTCGATTCGAACTCGCAAGGTCACAGTCTGCCAATGCAAAACGCACGGAATCAGCACCCGAACAGGCGCCTTCGAATTCACCGCAATGAATCAGGCCGGTTCCGTTTGCATCTGAACCCGTTCTCTTGCCTCCAGCAACAATGCGTTGAGCCGCTCCCGGGCCGCCACGAACGCGTACCAAGCGGCGTCCTCAAAACGCGGCTCCGCCATGCCCCACACAATTCGACGAGCCTGAACCTCGCGCAGCGCCTGACGAATTTCCTCCGAAAGCGTCGTCGACTCCATCTCGTGTTCCACGGCCCACCCCGCAGCTTCGGGTAGCCGAGACACTTCGACAGTCACCTCGCCATACATCGCTGATCCCTCCGTTACCCAGTGGTACCAACGATTGTAGCGATGTGTACAAGGAAGAAGCTGTCGAAAACAGGCCGATACAGCACAAAATTTTTCGATCGAATTCGACCGCGTTCCAATGGCCTGCCTCGACAGCTTTTCTTCTCAGGAAATTCCACTCGCTCAGGCTTGTTTCACGATGGTTGCGTTACTGGTGCTGACATACCCAGTCAACAGGGTACCTTGCGCGGCGCTGCCATAATAGGTCGACGCCGGCGTTTGGGCAGCAAACAGAATCTGCACCTTGCCGTTGACTGGCTGCGTCGAGTTGACCACGACGATGTCCCCATCGTGCAGGGTCGCAATTTGCGCACCCGCGCTGTTGTACACCGGGATGGACGTGTTGATGCTTGTCCGATTTGAAACCTCAAGTCGATACGCGTTGGTCAACGGCAGGTACTGGGAGTCCACCCAGCCGTAGCCCTTCACATGGTACCAGGGCATGACGTAACCGTTCGCCATTCCCTGCTCAATCTCATCCACGGTGACCGTCTTGCCGACCGGGAGGGTGGGCGTCGAGTCGGAAGGCTCGATGTATGTCTCCCACATGCTGGCGCTCCAAACCCCGTTCGCAGTCACCCCGATACTCTTTTGGAAAGCCTCGACGGCACTCTTCGTCTGCGGGCCAAAGTCCCCATCCACTGTCAATCCGGCATTCATCCTGGTGTTGAGGAAGCGCTGAATTTGTTCCACGGCGCCGCCTTCACTGCCAGACTGCAGAGAACCAAAGAACATGTTGCCGGGTGACATGGTGCTGTAATACGGCACGCCTTTGTAGTACGGGTCGGACGAGGCCTTGCCTTGCGCACCGTTCAAGTAGTACACCGGTTCCGCCGTACTGGACGGCTGCGGCGCGTTATTGCTTGATTGATAGGCAACATAGGCCGCTGAGGTGTCCCCCACGGAAGCGGCCACCTCTCCCATCAGCGAGCTAATGTTGCTCGACCAGGCCTGGTCGGTCGCATACTGCTTGTTCATCCCCGTCAAGGTCGGCGCTCCGCCATAGTGGCTGCTGCCCGGGTTCAAGTAATTGTTCCTGACCTCCCACGCCTGGAACCGAATCGCGTAATCCTCGCTGGGGAAAAGCCCGGCGTCATCGCCGGGATCTGAATCATACGCCCCGTATCCGAACAAGTTATTGTCCGCCAGCGCGATGCTGCTGGTCCCGTTGGCACTCTCCTCAATGGCATGCGCAACCAGGTACGTTGCATCCACCCCGTACGTATTTTGCGCCAGAATGAATGACTCACCCAGCCCATACATGGGAGACCCAACGAGCGTTCCGAAAGCGTTGTACCGCAGGAACTGATTCAAGCTGCTGGCCGTGATGTCGTTCGGTGCCGGAAATCGCAAATCGACATTCGTGAACGATCCCGGTGAAGACGTTTGGCTGCTTTCACCGAACAGGGCCTGCCACGTCTGCGGCCCAACCTGCCCGTCCACTGTCAGGTTCTGGTCTGCCTGAAACGCCTTGACCGCGTTTTCCGTATTGGTCCCAAAGTCACCATCTGGCGTACCGCAGTTGTATCCCAGTTTGTTCAGTTGGGTTTGGATTTCTTCCACCGCAACGCCTGTCGAACCATATTGGAGGATGGTGCCAGGATAGACTGGGCCTGTGCTCGAACCACCGTTTGGCGTGCTGCCTGAACCACCGTTTGGCGTGCTGCCGGACGCTGGATCAACGTTCCAATACCCCTTGGAACCGTCGTACGTGTTCGAGAATCCAAGCGCGTCGAGAACCTTCTCCATCAAATACACTTCCGTAAACGACGTCGTCACCGTGCCATTCGGAGGCACGGCAGCGATCCGCGGGATGCGCATCACGTTTTTACCGTTGACGTTGATGTACCCATCGCCTTGTACGTTCGTCGGCAGCTTCGAGGCATCAAACCCGCTGACATTGGTCAAATACAGGGTGTCGACCTTCCACTGGGCACTCACACCCAGTTGTTTCAGAAACTGCTGCACGTCATAAATGGAGATCCAGTATGTATTTTCGTAGGTGAACCCAGGGACCTTGGCATAACCGGCGGGAACGGTTCCATTCACTTCCAGCTCCCGCGTTGACCAGCTTTCTCCGGCGCCTGACCTGGACGTGCTCGGGTTCGAGGTCGTCGAGGAAGAGCTGCCGCTGCCAAGCGCCTTTGTCAAGGCGGCTTCTGTGGAGGGCCCCACCTGGCCGTCAACCGTCAAGTGATATGCCTTCTGAAAGGATTTCACGGCTGCCAAGGTTTGCGGCCCGAACACGCCGTCCGGCGTCCCGCATGAAAAGCCCAATTGGTTCAAATCCTGTTGCAGCTGAGTCACTGCCGCACCGGTGGACCCCCGCTGGAGGATCGTCTCGGTGGCAGCGAATACCGATGCTGGGCGGATGGCAGGTTCACCGACCAGCACCACCATCGCAACCGCAAGTGAACATGTCGCAAGAGTCCGCTTCTGCATGTTATACGTGCCTCCTTTAGTCTGATGGACCCTTCAACCCCCATGAGTACCAAGGAGGAAACTCCCCGATTTTGTGAACGACAAAGAGGACGACCTCACGACGATGCTTGAACGACTTGATTCATCGAACGAGCATGAAGGCTGTAAAATCTAGGAGGATGGGATGAAAAGGAAACGGATAAACTTGCACCCGTTATGTTGGTGGTCACGCAAGCAACGTTCCTTCATTTACTAGATTACATGACAACGTTGCTAGAAAGGCAGAATCTCATCGAATTATAATGGAAATATCATAAAATTGTCGAATTCTTATCACAAACACCCTCGAATGACGTCGAACGGGTCAATCCCGACCCTCCCCCTTGGTACTTGCCCAAGCGAATGGCGCACAGGTGCCTGTCGCCAGGAGGCAGCGTGAGGAATTTTGACGGCCTTGGCGTACAATGGAACGTACACAGCGAGTGGCTTGTCCGTCTCTGCTCACCCGCTGGACTGTGTTAAGGAGTGGATGTGGATGAGTGAAGTCCGTTTTGTCGTCAATGTGATTGTCTATGAGGATGGACACTTCGATGTCATCTGGGATTCGTCTGTGTCGGCCGAAGACTGTCAGCGCGTGCTTGCCGCTGCCGCACACGATATGGCGCCGCCCCCGCCGACGCCCACCCATGAGCGGCCCACGATTAAGCGGCTCAAGTAACCTCCTGTCCGGGGGTTCGCCGTGCAGGTTTCGCCGTCCCGGCGAGAGTCCCCATTCGCGAGAACCGTTCAATGAAATTTCAATAATCCGGGACTACAGTACTGCTATAGCAGCATGCTAGAACCCACGGCGAACGACAGGCGGCCCCGTCTGTCGTTTGTCGTTCTGTGCCATCATGCGGTGTCTGTCCACACGGCGTACCGCACTGGCTTTGGACAAAAGAAAAACGCATCCACAAGGTGTGGAGCGCCATCAAAGGGGTAAAAGGGTTACTCACAATATACCGCGTGTGTTGGGGAAGGGCATGGGACCTCCATCCCGCGTACCGTAGGACTTTTGTCCTGCGTCAACCGGCCGCGGGGCAACCGGCGTGATCGACCACCGTGGATGAGGCGCTTCGCGCCAAGTGTCAGGGGATTTACCGGTTGCCCGGATTGTGGTATAGTAGACTAGTTGGCAGGTTGTGCGGAGCACCAAAGCAAGTTCGTTGCGTTGCAAATGGTAAGTTGTTCTCGGCTTAGGTTTAGATTCATCAGGCGCGGCCGAGGAGCCGCATGGTTGCTTGAGAGGTAGGGCTAGCAACGTTTCTCAACTGAAAACCTGTAACATACAAGGCGGCCGGGACGGTCGCCTTTTCCAATGCAGCGCTCCCATGCTCATCACGGCTTCAAATCGTCACGCAGGAAAATTCGCTGCACCCGGCCGACCTGGCCGTCGGTCAGCCGTACCTTGATACCGTGCGGATGCGTGGGTGACTTGGTCAGGATGTCCTTCACCACACCGCGCGTCAGTTTGCCTGTCGGTTGATCTTTCTTCAGAACAATGTCCACTTCCATCCCCGGCTTGATCTCACTTCGAATGCGGCCGCTGCTCATACGAACACGCTCACTTTCTATCATTTGTGATGAGGCTGACTCATTGGCGACTCAGACAGGTTGAGTATTTTCGCCGTGGTCAGGACAAGATATGCACGTCTCCATCTGTACAGCAGCATGACCAAGGATAAGGGAGAGCCGCCATGACTGACTCAGATTTACAGCAACAGATGAATGAGCGCAAGGCCACGCATGATGAGGCTGCGCGCCACCGAGCGACGCTCGCAGATCAACAGAAAGACATCACGCAGGAAACCAAAAACGCGATGCACGACTTACTGCACCAATTCGCAGATGACGCGTTACAGAATGATGAACATCTCGCCAAGCAGCCGACACCGGTCGACAGCGTCAGTGTCAGCATCGCGTACGAAAACCATTCCAACCTAGTGCCGCTCTTCCAAGTGACGGCGGCCTGTCACGAAGACCAGGTCGACATCAGTATCACGGACGGACACTGGGAGGATGTACCCGGGCTCCTGGGGAATTGGGGCAATTGGACCGATCAAACGACCGTTTACGCAGGCCCATTCGACGCGCACCGCATCCGCAAGGCATTGGAAAGCGCCTTTCTAAAATGGTACGACGCCGCCTTGAACATCAAGGACCAGTGGCAGTGACCGCTTCGGCAGCCTGGCCGGAACCCCCTTGACGCGTACGCTGACGGCGGCCAAGTGACCAACCCTCGACTGCTTGGCCGACGTCAATCACCGTCTCGCATGTCTTGAACAATGTACAACTCGTACCCGTCACTGCTGTCGATCGTCACGTCGTCGGCATCCGAAGCCAAAATCACCACAGGGGGTTTCTTGGCAAAATACATCTCCCACATAACGTCCTCAAAATACATTTCGTAGATCCGCCGCTTTCGCCGCCAGCGTTCCACGCCAAGTTCGACAATCATGCCGTGCACTGCGGCAGAAGGCGTCAAAATTCGATTCTTTCCGTCAGACCAAAAATCCAGCTGCGGATACGCTTCAAAGTCGTCCGGCTGCCCCAGCGACAGGTATAAGTCCGTCACAGCGAGGCGGTAATCAACCCCGTTGTTCCACTGAATCAACGGCGCGTCATATTCCTCCCGAACCGCACGGCTGAAGCGGTACACCTCCGGTTTGTCAGAGGCGCGCACCCAGGTGTCAACGTACTCTTGCTGGCGCATCCGCTTAAGCACCTCTGCCGCTTCCTGGACGGGATCGACCCTGTGCCGACACAGGTAGACGACGTGATGCCTTGAACAAACTCCGCAGACCTGGAGCAGTTTGAACACGGATTTGACGGCTGTGTCCTTGCCTTCGTACAGGGAGATTCGCCCGCTCAACACGTCACCCACCTCGTCGTCCCATTGAAATCACTGTGTATGCCCATCTTACCGTTTCACCACGTCCCCTGGGAAGCGCCATCATCGCGCTCGCACACAACAGCAAGTTCTGGTACACACTACGCCGCCGTCCCGCCGTTTGTTGACGGAACAACGTCATTCCGGAATGTAGGGCAGCTCCAACATTTTCGGCACGTTAATGACATGTGTCTCGACATAGGACAACAGGCCCTCTGCACCGTACTCTCTGCCGACCCCGGACTGCTTGACGCCGCCAAACGGGAAGCGGACATCCAGGCCTTGAACCGCAGCCGTATTGATCATCGTCGTGCCGGCCTCAATGCGGTGGGCCACCCGAATCGCCTCCGCTTCTTCTCCCCACACCGAACTGGTCAAACCGTAGATGCTGTCATTGGCGAGGGCAATCGCCTGCTCTTCGGAATCATACGGAAGAATCGGCACCGTTGGACCAAACTGCTCCTCCACGACAATCGGGTCGTTGTATCCGCACCCGAGCACCAGTGTGGGCTGCATCAGGTAGCCCTTTTCAAACAGCTCCGGGTCCAGCACACGCCCCAGCTTGATGACCTCCGCCCCGCGGCTCTTTGCGTCGTCAATCAAACGCTGCACGTATTTGACCTGCCCCGGGTTGTTCACCGGCCCCACGGTGACCTCCGGGTTGAACGGGTCACCGACACGAATCCATTTGTTGGCCGCCTCAATATACTTCTCAACGAACCGGTCGTAAATCGAACGATGCACATAGACGCGCTTCGCAATCATGCAAATTTGCCCGGCGGTCAGGAAGTTGGAGATCACGATTCTCCGCATCGCCCGCTCATCGTCCACGTCGAAGCTGGGCAGAATGATGGCGGCATCATTGCCCCCCAACTCCAGCGTCATGTGCTTGATGGTATCCGCTGCAGCCTTCATGATGGACTTCGCGGTCTTCGTCCCCCCGGTGAACGCGATTTTGGCGACTTTCGGATTCGACGTCAGCTCCACGCCGACATCCGCTTCGCCATGCACAATGTTCAGCACCCCTGGCGGAAATTCTGACGCGATGATTTCCGTGACCTTCGTCACCGTCAGCGGCGCAAACGGGCTCGGTTTGAGAACCATCGTGTTGCCGGCCAGAAGTCCCGGCGCCATTTTGATGGTCGACAAGGAAATCGGGTAGTTCCAGGGGGTGATGGCCGACACCACGCCGATGGGGTCGCTGCTGATGATGGTTTTGCCGCCGTCATGTTCCTGTACCTTGTCTTGCAGCAGCGCCTTCGCGGTGTCACACGCATACTCCATCCACATCAGGGAGACACCAAATTCGCCTTCGGCGTCGTACAGCGGTTTGCCGTGTTCGCGCGAGAGAAGGCGTGCCAAATCCTTCGTTTCATCCTTCAACCTCTGAATCGCCTTTCTCATGCGCTCGATGCGCTCATCGACGGAAGACCACTTCCACGTTGCAAACGCGTCATAGGCTGCGTCAATCGCCAGCACCGCGTCTTCCCTTGTGTTCAATGGCGCGTAGCCGACCACTTCTTTCGTATCGGACGGATTTTCACGTGGATAGTTTTTCGCAGCTAGAGACGCCTTCCCATTGATAAAAGCGTGTACCTCGATTGGATCCCATGACATGTGCAAGCCCTCGCCTTCTGGATTTCGGTTCTCCACAACTGTCAGAATCCCCATGGGCAGGTGAAATATGCCCGTCCACTGCCACGTCGCGCATACCAAAAACGCCGCTCCAAACGACCGTCCGTTCGAAGCGGCGCTTCTTGTCCTCGTACTTTGTCGCTGCGCTGCGGCAGACACCGTGTGGCGGGCCTGACAAACAGCGTCTTGGTACAACTGCATGCCGTGCTGCCTGCGTTCGGTGAAGACGTAATGAAATCTACTCCAGTGTCGTCCCTTTCGACTCACGCCAGAAGAACACCCAAATGGTGACCAGAACCGACGCGATGGCGACGGAGTATGTCATTGAGGAGGCCAGTCCGCCGACGCTTGGCGCGATAGACGAGACAATCAACGGAACCACGGCTCCGCCGAGCGCAGCGCCGAAGTGATAGGTCGTCCCCTGTCCCGTGGAACGAACACCAGTGCTGAAGTGCTCCGCAATGTAGGTCGGAATCGCTGCCCACACCCCGCCGATGGAGAACAACCCAATCAGGAAGGTGAAGACCGTGCGCAGCGTATTGTTGTCAATGTGCAAGAACAGGAACGAACACAACAGGGTACAAATGCCGGATATCGCAATGGTCCATTTGCGGCCAATGAGGTCGGAGACCCAGCCGCCGACAACATTGCCGATGATGCCAGCGACATTCAACAGAATAATCGTATCCGCTACGGTACCTGCGGAAAAATGTCCACTGCTCTTCAACAGCGTGGCGTAGAACGTGTTAATGGGATATGTAACCGCAAACGCCAACAGCGAGATAATCCCTGCATGGACGGTGCTCCACGTATGCCCGGATGTGAACAGCTGCGAAATTGGGATGGACCGACGGCCGCGCTCTTCAAGCTGAGTCTTCCACTTTGCGGACTCCGGCACTTGCCACCAGATGAACAGGGCCACCAGGACCGCAGGGATGCAAGCGATATAGAACATCGCGTGCCAGCCGAGATCGGTGTACCAGCCGCGGTAAATCAGTGCCGCAAAAATGTAGCCAAATGAAAAACCGGATTGCATAATGCCCGAAGCCAGTCCACGCCATTTGGCCGGCATGAGTTCCATCAGCATCGGTGTACCGTTGGCATACATCGCGCCCATGCCGATGCCGTACAAAATTCTTACCAAGTAAAGCAACGTAAATCCAATGGAAAACCCGGTCAGGAGTTCAAACACAGAGAACCAGAAGATGGACAAAATTAAACTGGCCTTGCGGCCCCAATAATCTCCCAACAGTCCACCCAAAAATCCGCCGCCCAACCGGGCAAACGTCGTGGCAGACGAAACACCTGCTGCCAATGTCAGCGGTACGTTGTAATCCTTCATGATGTCGACGAGCACGAATGTCAAAATGGAAAAGTCCATGGCGTCAAATGCCCACGCTAAACCAACACCGACCATCGCCTTGATTCCGTTTTGCCTGGATGCCGTGCCAGTCTTTGTTTCAATGATAGCCGACAAATCCCCTCACTCCTTATTTATGATGTCAGTTACCCGCCACCCTCCTATGATAACGCATACAGCGCCCTGTTACATAACGTCCTAGTAAGTTAGAAATTGTTAGAATTTGCGCCCGCATTCGGTTGCACAAAATTTATGGCAACGTCACAGAAACGCCAATCGTTTTTAACATGACTTTAACATTGCCTTGTTACACTCTCTTCGATTCATACCTGCCCATTTGACCAGCTTCGGCTGGTCCTTTTTGTGTGTTCACATCTTCATCAATTCTTGCGCTGCGACCACCTCGGTGGCGGCTAAGCCCACAGAGCAAAACAGCGTGATGTCCTCCGTGGACGTTCTGCCAGTCGCCCGGCCGGTGACGAGGTCAGCCAGCGACTGAATGCGGTGTTCGTGCGGGGTACCCACGAGAAAGTGCGGTGTGGCATAGGCCCGCAGTTGTTCCAGCGAGTCGGTGGCAATCACCGCACTCACATCCGCCGCCGCAAGGGGCACCTCGTGACGATTGACCGACTTCGGCCCTACGGTATTGATATGCATACCTGGTTTGAGATCATCCATGTCAAACACGGGCGTATCGCTGTTCGTGGCGCAAAGCAAGATGTCCGCATCTTCGATGCAGGCGCGTGACGAATCGGCAGCCGAGACGTCGACATGGAGTTTCTCGGCCATCTCTCTGGCGAATGCTTCGCGGTGTTCCCGATGACGGCTGTACACCTTCACCCGCTGAATGTTCCGCACAGCGACCGCCGCCGCCAACTGCGTTCTGGCCTGAACGCCAGTGCCAATGACGGCGACTTGCTTGGCATCCACCCGAGCCAGCGCTCGAACTGCGGCCCCGCCGATGGCTCCGGTGCGAATGGCGCCGAGCAGATTCCCAATGACAATCCCCTGGAACACCCCGGTGTCCGAATCAAATACACAGACGAGCTGTTCATGCCCATCCACATCGTTGTCATAGGTGTCGTACACGCGAAAGCCAATCACCTTGTCGAAAGCGGTCGCAGCCCCCGCTGTGAAGACCAAATCCCCCTTCTCCGTCGTCACGCGAAATCGCGGCGGCGCGACAAGCGTACCGTTCGCCTCCTCCCGCAGACAGCGTTCGATGGCTTGCACCATGCGTTCCATCGAAGCCAGTTGTTCAATGTCTTGGTCGGTGAGTATTTTGTACATCGTCTCGCCCATCCCCCGATTGACCTGGCGTTGGTACCTATCACCATGGTAGCATTCAGCGCGGACGCCGGAACACAGAGGATGGACACGATGGTCAGAATCGCATACGCTTGAAATCAGAACGACGATGAATGCTGAGATGGGGGACGACTTTGGACATGAAATACCGACACTTCAAGGGCGCGGTTTACGAGGTCATCGGTGAAGCGCTGCACTCTGAAACCGAGGAGCGGCTGGTCCTCTATCGCCGGGTCGGAAGTGAGCAGATCTGGGCTCGGCCCTACGACATGTTTCACGGAATTCATGAAAGCGGCGTGAAGCGGTTCGTGGCATTCGATGCGTCGGAAGACGAAGAGGACTGACCGATGCCGCGATCCAAGTCGGCCGTATGGAATGCACAAGGCGGCGGAACACTCGAAACCTACGCAATCTCGAAGCCGACACCATGCTGAAGCGGGGGGTGAACGCAGTGAACCATGACGCGCTGCTCAAGCAGCTCCCAAAACTGCTGCAGGACTGGATTCCCGACACGGCGTCCATCGCTGTCGCCAACAGGCACAGATACATCGCCTACCGCCCGGGTGCCCATGACCTGCGCATCGTGCCAGGGGAAGCCGTGCGTCCCGGCAGCATCGCGGAGCGTGTGTTTGCCAAGCGCGATCGCGTTGAATCTGACGTCGACTCGTCCGTGTTCGGCATCCCCTACCATGGGCTCGGCTATCCTTTGCAATTGGACAACGGAGTGGAATCTGCCGTCGCGGTGATTCTCCCGCCGCAGTCACGTGCAACACCCGCGTCACCGCCGCAGCCGTTGTCCTACCTGATGGGCCACGCAAACGGCGTCTGGCGGCCCATCCCCGTCGAAGCCGTGGTCTACTGCGAAAGCTACGAGAAGAAAACCTGGTTCTATACGCAAAGGGACGCGTTCACGACCAGCCACACCCTTCAGGCGCTGTCTCAGCGGCTGCCCGGTGACCACTTTCTGCGAATTCATCGGTCCTACATCATCAACGTCGGATGTATCGACTATATCGAGCGAGACGAGCGGTCCAACCTCATCGTCACGCTGAAAAACGACAAGGCGACACGCCTGCCGGTTGCCCAATCCTACGTCCGCCACGTTCGTCAAACCCTCGGTTTTTAGCAAAAACGCCTCGTGTTTCGTCAGGAATAATCCCGTTTCATCCGCATATACCGCGTTCTGTCGAGGACCGGAGACTGCCTGCGAGCAGCCACGTTATAGTATTCACAGAAATCGCTTTCGACAAGAACAACGAGGAGAAGGACAACAACGAGGTGATCTGTGAATGGACGAACAGCGAATTCGTTGCAGCGATTTGCGTGCACGGGTGCTCAGCGCTGACGAAGCACAGGCCTACATTCGGGACGGCATGACCGTGGCTGTGAGCGGCTTTACGAAGTCCGGCGACGCCAAGGCCGTTTTGCAAGCGCTCGCAGCGCGTGTCCAGCGCACCGGCGACCCCCTGAAGATCAACCTCCTCTCCGGCGCCTCGCTGGGTGAAACCGACGCGATCGCCGCCAAAGCGGGCATCATCCGGTCCCGCGCGCCGTACCAGTCGGAACCGGTCTTGCGCAACAGCATCAACCGGGGCGAGGTCAAGTACACGGACCAACACCTGAGTCACACCGCGGAATACGTTCGCAGCGGCTGCCTGGGCGAGATTGACCTGGCCATCATCGAAGCGACTGCCATCACGGAAACGGGCGGCATTGTCCCGACCACATCCGTCGGGAACAGCCCCATTTTCGTCGAGCGGGCGAAACAGGTCATCGTCGAAATCAACGTCAACACACCTGCCGAGTACGAAGGCTTGCATGACATCTACCTGCCGGCCGGTCGGCCGAACCGGGCCCCCATCCCCATCACGCGCCCAGCCGACCGCATCGGTACACCCTACATTCCCTGCGACCCGGCGAAAATCATCGGCGTGGTGTTCTCGACCCTTGCCGATACGCCGTCCAGTATCGTCCCTGCCGATCACGACACGCAGCGCATGGCCGAGTACATTCTCGAGTTTTTCGATCACGAGGTCCGCCACGGCCGCCTGCCGAACCACCTGGCCCCGCTGCAGAGCGGTGTTGGTTCGGTGTCCAATGCGGTTCTCAGCGGGCTGGCGGCGAGCCGCTTTGAAAATCTGGAAATCTACACGGAAGTCATGCAGGATGCGGTGTTCGAACTGTTCGGCGCGGAGAAAATCGCGTTCGCGTCCGCGTCGTCGTTCACCCTGTCGCAACGGATGGCACGACACGTCAATGACAACCTGGCCCGCTACCGCGACAAGCTCGTGCTGCGCCCGCAGGAAATCTCCAACCATCCAGAAGTCGTTCGCAGGCTCGGCGTGATCGCCATGAATACGGCGCTCGAGGTTGACATCTACGGCAACGTCAACTCGACCCACGTGAATGGCACACACATGATGAATGGCATCGGCGGGTCCGGGGACTTCGCCCGCAACGCGGGGCTGACCATCTTTGTCACCAAGTCCATCGCGAAGGGCGGACGCATCTCGAGCGTCGTGCCGTTCGTGCCGCACGTGGACCACACGGAGCACGACGTCGATGTGCTCGTCACCGAACAAGGCATCGCCGACGTGCGGGGCCTTGCGCCGCGTGACCGAGCCCTCACCATCATCCAGAACCTGGCGCACCCGGACTATAAAGAGGCCTTACTCGAGTACTTCAAGCGAGCTTCCCAGCACGGCGGACACACGCCGCACCTGCTGACGGAAGCACTCCGCTGGCACCAGCGGTATGTGGAAACCGGCGATATGCGTGTGCGGCAGCTTGCCAAGGTGACGGGGTAGCCTTGGCAGCCTTTTGAGCGTAACATAGACGAATATCGGAGGTGCCGCTGCAGGCGCACACGAAGTATACAGAGACTAGGAATGAACCCCTTTGATGATTATTGTGACGATGCTGGTCCTCGGCCTCATCCTTGGCTTTGTCGGCGCCGGCGGATCCGGCGTGATCATCGCCATCTTGACGACGGTGTTCGGGTTTTCGATTCACACCGCACTGGGCACCTCGCTTCTTGCGATGGTGTTCACGACCATTTCGGGCACGTTCAGCCACATCCGCGAGGGCAATGTCGTCCCGAAAGCCGGCGCCGCCATTGGCGCCTTCGGAGCAGTAGGGGCTTTTGCAGGTGCGCACATTGCGAACCGCATCCCGGCGCACGACTTGACCTGGCTGACCTCGTGCATGCTGTTTGTCTCCGCGCTGCTGCTGTGGGGACGCATGTTTCTGTACAAGAAACAAACATCCGAGACTGATGACCGACTCAACCTGCACGGCGTGCGGTTCTGGGTCTCAGCCATCTGTCTCGGACTCGTGACGGGCCTGCTTTCAGGCACATTTGGCATCGGGTCGACACCATTCATTCAGATTGGACTGCTGCTGTTGTTTGGCATGTCCATCCGCCATGCAGCCGGGACCACAATGCTGGTGATTTTGCCGATCGCGCTGTTGGGTGGAATCGGCTACCTGTGGAACGGCTACGTCAATCTCACGTTGCTCGCGGAAGTGGTCATTGGCACCATGATTGGCAGTTACATTGGTGCGAAATTCACCAAGCGCCTGCCCCCGCTCCTGCTTAAAATCGCGATGGTCACCGTCCCGACCATCGGCGGACTGTTGCTGCTCGTGTAAATCCGCTTCAGTCTGTCAACACCTTGCCCCGGGTCTCCGGGAACACCCAGACCAGAATCGCCATGACGACAAAGAAGATGGACGCCGTCGACAAAAGCGTACCGAACCCGACAGTTGTTGCAAGCGCCGCGACGACCAGCGGCATGAAGAAGGTCAAGCCGCGTCCAATATTAAACACACTGTTGGACACGGTGCTGCGCACAGGCCCCGGGAAGACCTCGCTGAAAATCGGCCCCACCACGGCCGTGCCGCCGCCGCCAAAGCCGATGAAGAACATGCAGATGAGGAGTACCGCCGTGTTGCCCGTCCAGAACAGGGTGATGGGAACAACCGCCGCCGCCTCAATGATTTTATACACCGCCAGCACCTTCCGGCGCCCAAACCGGTCGGCAATAAAGCCGGTCGACGTGTAACCGAGAAATCCGCCGACGTTTAAGAGAATCAGCCACAGGGCACTGTGCCCAATCGTCATGTGGCGCTGCGTTTGCATATAGGTTGGGAACCACGTGGTGAGCAGCCAGTACCCCGTGAATTCCAGCGTCATCAAAATCAATGCGGCAAGGGCGTACCACGGGGTTTTCCCTTGGAAGATGAGACGCAGCGGTACACGCGCAACCTTGCCCACTTCCCGGTTCTTCCACACATCCGATTCCGGAACCCCGGCAAGCACCGGCAAAACAATCAGTAATGCGATGACGGCGGTACCGAACGTCAAACGCCAGCCCAGGTGCGGTGCGACGAAGGCGCCAATGATGTACGCCAGAATGATGCCGACAGACAAACCGGAATGCATCACGGCACCAAAGCGGCCGCGCAACTTCGCAGGGACGGTCTCCGCCAGCAGGCTCTGGCCGACACCCCATTCGCCCCCTACGCCAAAGCCGGTGACGGCCCGCGCAAAAATCATCCAGCCGTAGGTTTGCGTAAACATCATCAAAATCCCGCCGATACTGTATAACGTGATGGTAATCATCAGTGTCGGCTTGCGTCCAATCTTGTCCGCGACAAAGCCAAAGAAGATACCGCCAAGCCCGGTGAACATGAGCGACAGGGCAATCGCTTCCGCTGTCTGATTGGTCGTAAAATGAAGCTGTTGGCTCATGGGAATCATGAGGTACGTGAAGAGAACAAAATCGTAGAAATCAAAAATCCACCCCAACGTCGTTGCCAAAAGAATCCTGCGGTGCGTTGACGTGATACTCGCTGCATCGCGCAACATGGTTCATCTCTCCCTGTGACTGACTGTGATAGATGCGCGTTCCATTATACTACTGGAGGCGATGGTCATGGAAAATCAATACAAGAAGCGTCATGTGAGTCTTCAGCCTTTGTCGCGTCACCGCCAACACGCCTTGGTCATGGCACAAACCTTACTCAGGTAAGAACAAGCGCCGAAGGACATTCGAAGCAAGTTCTCGGAACATTTCTCCGCCCAGGCCGCGGACTCACTGCAACTCCGTGTCTTCGGCGTTGATCACCTCCGCCATGTACGGGTATCCGCGTGTGTGGGACAGTGATGGGACGTGTGGACAGTCAGGAGGAATTTGTCGTTCACATGTCGAAAGAAAGGGTAGAACATCATACATCGCTCAGGGCAAAGCTGTGGAAACGCAGTGACGCAAAGCTACAGGGTCTTCGGCACATCGTGCCATGACAGCCAGCTGCCGAACCGCACAGCACCCTTTCACGTGGTGCGTTTTATTTTTTAAACAACGTACGGGATTGGGAACGGCCTTGACGGGTGTTGGTTCGAATCACACTGGGAAAGAGAGGCGCGAGCACATGATGAGAAAGACGGTTGTGTCTGTCATGACCATCGGGGCAGTCGTATTCGCGACAAGTGCAACGGTGCTGGCAGCACCGAAAACGACCCATTCTCCCGTCAAACATCAAACGGTGCATCAAACCCTATCCAAAATCACCAAACCTTCCAGCACAACGACGCACAAAACAAGCAACAAGGCACCGGCACAGGACAGCCATGTCCCTTCAAAAAGCGGCAGCAAGCACCCGACGACACAAAAAAACATCATCTCGGACGGTACCTATGTGGATAATCTCACGCAACTTGGTGTCACAATTCATGGAACCGTGAGGGTCGACGACAACGGAACACAGTCCACCGGAACGGATAACGTCATTTACAAAGGGAAGCACTACACGATCACCTTTGACCAATCCCTTTCCGGTGACGACATCACGGGCGGAACTTACACAACGAAGGGTCCAACGGGTGCAGTCAAGACCGTTACACTGAGCGGACTGAAAGTGCCCCTCGTACGGAATGGCAACCATTTAACACCGTCCGTATCGCTGCTTACCGTTGCGGACATCACAAAGCAAGTCCTGCATCAGTAGAAAAATCCTGAATCCAAGGACAAACTGGTTCACGAAAAGGCATCTGGTCCCATCCTGGATGCCTTTTTGGATGCCAATTTTCGAGAGGTAAACAGGTCGCGTCGTGTCATCGTGGTCTTGTCATCGCATCAGCTGCTGCTTTGCCAGTTCCGTCCGCCGTCTGTCGATTTTTCCACCACGGCTTTCCCGCTTTGGTTCTGACCCACCAACCAAATGCATTGACCGTCCGGTGACGACATGGCCGTCGGCATCTCATCCAGGGAGAACGTGTTAGGCGAACCGACTGGAGAAGACAGCAGAACGCTGCCGTTTGGTTGAAGCACATAGAAAGTCGTTTCCGTGATGTGGTCAGGGTCAACCCCTGCGAAAAGGATGTCGCCGTTCGTCAGCAGCGTAAACGGCCCAGGCTGCAGCGACAGCACGGCTTGGTGGAGCGGCTCTTCGTTCCCGTAATCGGCAAAGTATGCCTCATCGCAGAGCGCGTTCCACGTCTGTCCGGCGTCATTCGATTCATAGAGTACATACGCCTGTTGGCTCATGGCCGCGTCCGCACCATAGAAATAAGCGGCAACGTGCCGGCCAATCGCTTGTACCTGCACCTGCCAAGGGGCGCCTTTCTTGATGGGAGCCGCAAACACCTGCGTCCAGGACTGCCCGCCGTCTGTCGTCTTGTAAATCACGCCGGTCCTGGTTGCCGCGTACCATGTGCTGTTATCCACCCCCGCAACGGATGTCACAGACGCTGGCGGCGTTCTCTTCAGCCAACCGGAACCGGAATCCCCCGCAGCCCAAACCACACCGTTTGATACGAAGACGACGTTCCCATCCGGAAGCATCGAGACGTCTTCCATTGGAACGCGCCCCATCGCCGGCGTACGGCTGCCATCAAATTCAGCACGAAAAAAAGTGCTCGCCGACGCACCAAAACTCGCCAGCATGGTATCCTTCGTCCATGCCCAGGCCATAACATTGTCCTGTCCCTGCACGGTCTCCTGCGTGGATTGAATACCAACCACCGGCTCGGCAGCGGTGTAAACCGGCGTCCACGTATTTCCACCATCCAGCGTTTGATAGATGGTTCCGTTCTGACTCGCCACAAATCCAAGCTTGTCCGTCACAAATGACACCGCCGTCAATGGCCCCGGATTCTGCTTCGATAACGGACGCGCCGCCGGCGTCCCTGGGGACGTTCCGACGGAATTGGCGCCAGAGGTCGACGGGACCTTTGACCCACTCGAACCAGGCGTATTTCCATTCGCGTCATTCGTCGGCGTTCCGACAGAAGGACCACTGGGATGCCCGCTTTGCGTTGTATTGGAAGATGGATTTTCGATGACTTGTCCACCTTGGGTATCGTTGTGAATGATTTTGACCTGTCCGGCCGGCGGATTGGTCCGAGGCGTCGCGCTTAGGGGCGATTTTCCACACCCGGCGACGACCACACAAACAGCGATTCCGACGAGGACGGCGAAAGGCCTTCTCATGTTGTTCCCGCTCCTCTCACTGATAAGACGGAGAAGCCGCCGTAGATGTTACACCGATCACGAGCCCACACGGACTGTGTCATCCCGGCCGTTTAACCGACAGCGTATGAGAAAGCCCGCCATCGGCAAAGGACTGCACCGCATTCGGCCCAGTGTGCCGCAGCCAGTAAAGTGGATGCCCATCGCCTTGGGCATCCACTTCCTTTGCATGGCCTTCTGAACCGCTCGACGTTCGTCGCCGACCGTGTTACATCGTCGACGAACGTGTTACGTTCAATAGCTGGACGGAACCAGCAGAATGAACAATACGAAGATAATCAAAAACACAACCGCCCAACGAGTGTATCCACCGAAACATCCACCGTCGTACACCGCCCTCACCTCCCGCACACGAAGTTGTCCTATCGTATGCGGGATTGTCCTCTGGGGAATGGATGATTGACACGTCGCGTCGGCAAATGGGTACCTGGCATTAAAAGTAGTGCATCGAACCGTATTGAGAAATCCATACCTGGTGTGCGGAAATCAGAAGCATCATGAAGCATACAAAGGAGAGGACCATGCCGGCCAAACTGATTGCAACAGCGGTAACGCCGAACCCAGTGTGACGTTCGCGAATGCTGGTGCACAAGGCAACATTGCACAGTACGAAGCAACAGGGAATCCCGACAATCGGAAGGAACTTGAGCGCAGCGAATCCCGCCAAAATGAGAACTAGTGATGCAAAATGCCACCGATGAACCCCGCTCATAGACGCACCTCCTCTGTCCGAACGGAATTTCACGGTCGTGGCGCCGCATGGACAGCAGACATGATGTCGAAGACGAGCATCACCGCACAGAGGACGGCCAACAGGAGCAGCGTCGGCAAAATCAACCGAAGCGGTCGGTACCTGCGCTTCAACCGATGCAGTATGCTGTAAACGATGGCAATCACGAGGATACTCTGCGCTTCAACAGTCCGCACCGCAAATGCCGCCATCCACGTAAACAGCCAAACCAGTACGGTGAGCACCCATACACCAACCAAGCCCACGTCGGCTTTGCCCGGGTTGCGAACCACCTTGCCTCGCCCCCAAGTCTGTGGATGGACGATTCAGTCAACGGTTACGCCCCTTGGCCATCCACGATGGTTCATTGTTCCACTTTCACCATACCGCGAAGAGTCAGAATTGTACATTCTGATATGCCACCACCGCCCGCGAATCACTGGCTTGTGCTTTCATGCAATAATTGGTGTGCGGCCATGCAGCTTGCGAGCAATTTCGGCCTCCTCTTCGCCGATGTCCGTTTGACTTTGGAGATACCCATAAGGCCCAATCACATTGCCTTGAATGCACAGACCAAGGGCTCGCTTCATGGCCAAAGACCGTTCTCGCTGCGCAGACATCGAACCTTCCCCTTCGTGTAAGAAGTTGTTTGAATCAAGATGGGCAAGGTCCATCCTTTTGTACTCGTTGTACTAGTGACTTGACGCCCCGGACGCAGCGGTTCAACCTGCATCACTCTGGCTCGGAGCGATGTTTCCTGCCGGCACGATGGACAACACGCCAGGCGTCTTGCTGCCGTCCCATTTTGCAAGCCATCCGACTTTTTTCAATGCTTGCTGAATGGAGTAGAGCTGCACGTATGTTGTGCCACCGTACACGAGTGTTGGAGGACTCGCAACCTTTTGACCGTTCATCTCCACGATGGACGTTCCCTTTTGCGCTTGCACATACGTCGTGGCCGCGATTGCCATACCGCCTGTGACGATCGACCCCGCCAGAAATGCACCGATGTAACCAGCCGCCTTCTTCATACGCTCACTCCTTTTCATGGCTTGTCGTCCAGCCATCATCCATAGCAGCAAAGGGATGGAGAGTACCGAGGGATGGTCTTGAAGGGATTTTACACTTTTTTGGATTGCCTCAACAATGCGTTTGCCTTTTGCATCCACGACGAAAATATGCGCAACGTTTCCTATGTATACGGGCCAAGAGAATGCCTCGCATGCGGACTGGGGCGTATGATCGCCCCCGCCGCCCCCCAATTCGAATTGGGTTACGCCTGTTGTGCAAACGTACTTGACAAGTCACCGGACAGTCGGAACACCATGACGCGCTCTCCTGTACGCGTGCTCAGATCCGTGTGGAAGCTCACGACTTCAAAACCCGTGATATCGAAAACCATCGCCTTGAGGTTCTCAATGCCCGATTCCACCAAACTTGTTCGAATTCGTTTGATGGATAACAGCCCTTCCTTATCGTTGCACAGGGAGTATTCAGCAGGGGTTAAGACACCGCGCAGGGTCACGATAATCATGTCCCGCAAAATGTCTGCTTTCACCGTCAGTGATCCACGACCCAAATAATCTTTCTCCCATTGCGTTAACGCTCTGCTGATTTCGGCCTCAACCATACCTTTTGATTTGTTCATGCGTTCCTTCCTTTGCTCAATTCTTTGCGACGACGTAGACGTTCATCGTTGAGACCAAGTCTCCCAGCGTCCGTTTGCATCGATGATCGCAAGCCGAATCCATCCATGTTCGACTTTTTGGCGGAATGCGTCGTCTTGGCGCATCAGTCGCTCCACATGTTCACGCGGTGCTTCGATGATGACCAGCAATCGCAGCGGTTCGTGATAGCACTCTTCGTCAGACTTCATGACGGACTGCCAGGGAAGGCCCGTCATCAAATCACTCGCGTTTCCCTGCATGACCCCAAACCCAGCGGCCACCGTTTGGGTGGCTTTATTCCCACTGCCATAGTAATGCGGCGCAACCGTCGACGCATAGTACTGCAGGTTGATCCACTGAGCCACCGTCGCTGGACCCGCGATAATGTTGGCAAGGATTTCCCCGTCGTGGTCCTGGCGCCAGTCATAGCTGTGCAGAAAGACTCTTCCATCCAAATTGCATCCCTTGGTACGCTGCCGCGTCCCGATGAGGAAGGCCGCGTTGCGTGCCAACCCCCATTCTGGACGGACCTCACTCCAATCCTCCGCAAAGCGCTGCATCGCGCGCGTGGGGTTTGTAAAACCAAAACCCAGGTCGGGCAATCGTGATCGCAGCGCTGTGTTCACGCCTTCCGTGACCTTGGGCAGCGCCGCCTGAAGAGCGTCCAAAGCTCGCTGCGCGGCTGCCGAAAGCTTGGGAAGGTACACAAAGCGCAGTTCATTCAATGTCGTGTTGTGCTCGGCAGCGGCGAATACCGTATCTTCCGGGATGACGATTTCGTCCGCTTCAAGGGCGGCCCTGACTTGGGCCTGGTTGCAGAGCGTTGCAAACACCCGTGCGTTAAAGCTGCCCGACGCCCCCCCGCAAGCGCCGCAGTCCAACGCCGCGGCGTAGGGATTGTTCGTGGTGTGACTCCCATGCCCGCAAATCACAACGAGCGGCGCGAAGTTGCGGGTCAACCCCATCGCACGGAGCGTTTGCCGGACATAATCCACCTTCTCGCGCTCGGAAAAGCCAATCGGCAAGTCCGACGAAGTGGGTATGGAATCCAGCGACAGCTCCGTATGCGGTTTTTGCAGCCACTTGTCTCGCAGCCGCCCGAAAATCAGGCCGGCACTGCGCGGAAACAGGCTGCGAGCCAGCATTTGCAAACTCAGCCACGGACCGCTGACCTCCGGCAGCAGCAAACTGGTCAGCATGTTTTGCTTCATGGCGTGAAACGTGTGTTTCACCGATTTCTCCGCCTCTCGCCGCTGTTGATACTGCTCGAACGCGGCGGGCGAAGCGGACTCCGTGATTTTGTGCTTCGGCCTGAGCATCACCGGCAAGGACGCGTGACTGTGTGAACTGCCCAGTTCGCAAGTCTCAATGGGCAGTCCAAAGAACCCAGCGACGCCAAACGTCTCAAACGGACCCGCTTGCTCCAGCGCGCGGCGAAAGGGCTCCGAACGCGTGTCGATACAAAATGCCAGTTGAGCCAAGGCAGGCGCCTTCGGCGCTGTCGGCGCTTCCGCCTGCGGTGCAGACGTCCGTGCCGCAATGATGGTTTTGAATCGTTCCTCCTCGGTTTCTTCCCAGGCTTCGAGCCAAGTCCTGCGGCGGAGCAAATCGTCAAACCGCATCGCCAGCTCCAAGCGTGCTTGTTGTTCTGAAGCCGTGCACGCCGACCAAGCTTCCACCGGCATCCCGCCCCAATGGGCCCACGCCGCAATCAGTCGAACCAGCAGCGACGTCTCATCCACCTGCGGCGCTGGGATGGGCAAATTTGGCTGGAGGATGGCCCACTCGAGCGAGATCCGCACAGCCAGGTACTCCATCAAAAGCGATGCTTCCTCGGGCGTTTCCTGTACGCGCCACAGCATCATGCCTGCCCATCCGGGCAAGGACAGCAGGTGTGCCTCAAGATAGTTCTGCATTTGCTGCGGCGCGATGTCAAGCGCCGACAAGGCCTGTTGCAGCGCATCGGCCGCCTCGTGCGGCCAATGCTGGAGCCGCTGCCGTTGTGAACGGGTCAGGGCGGGATCGTACGGCACAAGGCGGCGCCAAGCCCGGTAAAAGCCGAGTTCCCGAACCGGCATGGACCAACTGGCGTTGGACGCCCCTCGCAAATACAACTTGCACCATTTCACCACGTGACGGTCAAGCTCCTGCGCGGCCTGGTTCCCGGTTTGCTGTTCCAGGCGGAAACTGAGCGTCTGCACAGCCAGCTCCCGTTTCATGAGCACGTCAAAATTCCGGCTTGTTTCAGCCAGTCTCTCAGCCAGTCGCTTCACCTCAGGTGCTTCCAACAGGGCCGCAGGCACGTCATCCAGCTCGAGTGCAGTCCGGCAGAATCGCTCCGCAGCCTCGCGCGGTACGTGCAGACACTGGGCATCGAGCCAGCGCTGCATTCCTTGTTCGATTTTGTTTTGGTCGATCTCCCCCCGATGCATCGCCTCCCGCAGCATCGCCGCACTCGGGTAGATGTCGACATCACGAACCGCTTTGAGCCAGCGGGCAACTTCATCAAACGATTGGTCTTCCAGTCCCGACCAGGGACTCCGCGCCGCAAACGAGGCAATCGGTCCAAGGGGTGCAATCACGCGGCTGGCGGACCTCACCACATCCGCGATGTCATCGCTCAAAGCAAAGTCAGGTTCATCCGGCATGTCGAAGTCTTGCTGGACACCGGGTTCTGAATAGGTCAGCGTTCCATCCATCGTGATCACCTCCTGGCGTACAGTTTCTCCGTCAGATACGTTGGATGGCTTTCAACCGCGTCGCGATGGGGTTCACCCAGCCGCACAAGCCACAAATACACGCGCGCGTAAAGCAGGGAAGAGCGATGGCGGGACAGCCAAGCCCCCGCCGCACTGCTGAGGACCAGGATGGCGATGACCAGCATGACAGCGGCCGGATGAGATTGAACTTCCTGCGGAACCGTGCCGTGTAACAGCGCATAGAACGCAGCGAGCACAACGCCAAACACGATGAGCGCTGCCGTAAACACAAGCCCCCCGACCCAGCGTCCAACCTGGCCGTACCCCATGGCAATCAGGTGCGACCACGCAAACGACACGGACCAGGCCAGAAGCAAGGCACTCATGATGTCTGTGCCGCTGCCGCGAACCACGAACCAAAACCCCGCCCCCACCAAAAGGCCCAGCGCCGTCCCGGCCAGCCGCCACGACCGTGAAGCCGTTGTCGGCACGCTGTTCCCCTCGCGATACACGGCAGAGCCAGCCTGCAAGAACAGAGCGGATTTGAAGAGTCCGTGCAGCACCGCGTGAATGATGGCAGCCAAATAGGCCCCCAAGGCACATTGAATGAACATAAAGCCCATTTGCGCGATGGTTGACCCGACCAATTGACGTTTGTAATCCACCTGGACCAACAGGATGCCGGTGCCAAGGAGGACGGAAATGCTGGAGAGCACAATCAAAACGATTTGCGCCGCCTCGCCGCTGAACACGGGGGCGAAGCGCGTCAGAATGATGCCGCCCGCATTCACGACCCCCGCGTGCATCACGGCGGACACTGGCGTCGGGGCCACCACCGAGTCCAGCAGCCAGCGCTGGAACGGAAACTGTGCCGCCGGAATGGCCACCGCGACAACCAGCAGCAGGGTGGTGCTGGTTCTGTCCCATGCCCCCAAGTGCGCCAGACTGCGCTGCGTCAGCGCGGCGGAGAGCTGCCAGTGTCCCGTCGCCAAGGCAAGATGGACAACAGAGATGGCCAGCAGCAGCCAACTCAGCGCAAACAATTGTCCGGCACGCGCCCCCGCAGTCCGGGCCACTTGCCAGTCCCCATTCAACCGGATAAGCCACGTCAGTCCGAACAGGGTGACACCCCAGCCCGCGAGCAGCAGACGAAAGTCGTTACTGAGCCAGGCGACGGAGGCAGCCCCCGTGGTCAGTGTCAACAGCGCAAAATACGACCGATAATGCCGGTCCCCCAACAGCTGGTGAACTGAATAGCGCTGCACGACGAAACCAATGGTCAGGACGAACAGTGCCGTCAGCCAGGCCAAGGCATCCAAGTGCCAAGGACCAAACGTCGGGCTTGTGCCTGTGCGGTGGGTCATCAGGTTCACCAACGCGAGCAGCGGAGGCAGCCCGCTGATGCCCACGTGAATCCGAACAAAACGCACGGGAACGCGTGGATGCAAGACCATCGCGGCGCTCAAAGCCAGCAGCATCAGGGATAGGAAAAACGCTGCAACGAACATCCCGCACTCCCCCCTGTCCAAGTGAAAAGATTCAGTCGGCATCCAAGTTGCTCATCCATCGACAGCTGGGATGTCTTCTCCGAAGACGCATCTAAAGACGCAAAAAACCGACAATTTCAAAATGCAATGGTGATGAAGAGCTTCACACCACTGCACCCTGAAAGTTGTCGGTTTACTCTCAACTAACCAAATTGGTTTTTTGACAAGTCTACCTAGGTGCATGCATCTTGTTCAATTTTACGTTCACATTTTACTCAATCCCCGACACGGCGTCAAGTTCAGGCGGCGTAAGAATCAAAGCCGAACCTTATCAGGCTTGTCTACGAATCGTCGCCCGTTTTCCAAACGCAACCCAGAGCATGACGACGAATGCGGCCACCACCGTGGGAATGGTGAGCTTCTCTCCAATCAGTAACCACGAGAAGACGATGGTGAAGAACGGCTGAAGATACTGCAATTGACTCACACTGGCAACACCGCCGATGCCCATCCCTGTGTACCAGGCGACAAATCCGAAAAACTGACTGCCTACGCCAAGATACAACAACCCCAGCCATGCCGTCCATGTTGCATGCAGTACGTGGGTCACGCCGACGGAGGCAATGCCTGCAATCACGAATACAACCACTGCCGGAACGGAGATCACGACCGACCAGGCAATTACCTGCCATCCACCCAACTCGCTTGCCATCCGCCCACCTTCCGCATAGGCAAACGCCACCATGACCACAGCACCCAACAACGCCATATCCGCCGAGTGGATGCCTCCGAGCCCCGTGATGAACGTGTATAAAACGACTGTCCCCGCCCCTCCGGCGCTGCACACCCAAAACAGCCGCGAAGGTCGTTCACCGCAGCGGATGGCCGATACTGCTGCGGTTGCGAGTGGAAGGAGTGCCAGTTCGACAGCACCGTGCGATGCGGGCACCCTGTTCATCGCCCAGGCCGTGAGGAGTGGAAAGCCGAAAATGGCGCCGACTGAAATCGTGATCAGGCTCGGCAGATGTTTTCTCGATGGAATCTTTTCACGTTTCATAGACAGCATCAAGCCTGCAAACACAGCGGCAATCAGCGCCCGTCCGGGACCGACAAGGAGCGCACCGAATGTCCCGACCGCCGCCTTTGACGCTGGAAGCGTCAAACTGAACACGAGTACGCCCAACATTCCGTATACGAGTCCGAGCAATTGCACCTTCGTTTCCAATCTGCCAGCGAATTGAACCCCTGCTCTGCCCATCGAACCGCCTCGCTTCACCCTTATGATGGGCTCAGCATAACGATGCACGCCTCCGCTGTCCCCGGCCAATTGGTGAGGATTTTTACCAGCCAATCAACTACGATATAGATACGAGAGGGGCAGGTTGCATGAGCTGGCATCTGGATTTTGACGACAACGCATCAATATACCGACAGATTGTGGAGTTCATCGAGGAAAAGATTCGAAATGGCGAACTGCCGCCTGGAAGCCCGTTACCCCCGGAACGGAAACTGGCAGAATGGTTGAAGGTGAATCGAAGCACTGTCAGTGTTGCCTACGATGAACTGCGCTCAAAGGGGTTAATCCGGTCTCGGCAGGGCAGCGGCACTCGCGTCAGCGAGGATGCATGGGGGCTTGATTTTCGGGCTCCTGATTGGACGGGTTACCTGTCTCAAGGCATTTTTCAGCCGACCGTTCCGATGGTACGCCGCATTTGGGAAGAAAATCAAAAAACGACGAACATCAACCTGGCCCGTGGAGAGATGTCATCCGAACTCTGGCCGACCGCACAGTTACGGGCTCTGACGGCCCAACTGTCAACGCCTGTCCAGCTCGGCTATGGAAATCCCCGAGGAGAAGATTCCCTGCGGTCCGCCGTTTCGAAACATCTGGCGAACCAGCATGAAATCAAAGTCTCGCAGCGTCAAATTCTAATCACGGCGGGATCGCAGCAAGGACTTCTCCTCGTCATTCAGAGTCTGCTTCGCCCCGGCGACGCTGTTGCGTTGGAGAGGCCATCGTACGCCTACTCTCTCCCACTCTTCGCATCTGCTGGCGTGCGCATGTTTCCCGTCCCTGTAGACGAGGACGGTTTGCTGCCAGACGAGGTCGTGACGCTTTATCGGAAACATAGAATTCGGATGGTCTTCATCACACCGACCTACCAGAACCCGACAGGTACCGTCCTGACACACGAACGCCGACAACGACTCATCGAAATCTGCACGGACCTGCGGATCCCGATTGTGGAGGACAACGCACACGGTGATCTTACCTTACCCGGCAGCCCGCAGCCTCCTGCGCCGTTGGCCGCTATGGAAGGCGCTGAACAACAGGTCATTTACCTCGGAACGCTGTCAAAGACGTTTGCACCCGGACTGCGAATCGGGTGGATGACGGGACCTCCGTCCGTGATCGACAGGATTGCCGGCATCCGGGAACAGATGGATTTTGGCATCAGCGGAATCACGCAGGCCATTGCCGCACAAGTCCTGGCGACAGGTATTTGGGAGCAAAACATGGTACGGCTTCGCTCCGAACTGATGAGGCGCAGGAATGCGATGGTGAGAAGTCTGAGTCAGATTTTTGATGGCGAATTGGAATTTGCAGTTCCGCAAGGAAGTTATCACATTTGGGCGAAGCTGAACAAGCCATTGCGAGAACAAGAGTTGGCAGAGGCAACGATTCGGCACGGTGTCGTTGTCGTGCCTGGATCGGTATACGGTGCCGAGCCCGGATATGTACGCCTTACCTATGCCAGTTCTCCCGAAAACGACATCGAAGAAGGCATTCGTCGGCTGTACCGGGCATTGAAGCGAGATTAGATGCAACCATCTCCTCGTCAGCAAATGGATTCGTGAAACGTGATGTGCATCTTGTCAGTCAGGGGACCCGATGACGCCCGGGCCCCTCTCAATCTCGCTGCCCCATCCAAATTGTCCAGCGATCGCCCTCCACAATCACCTGGTCGTGACGCAGCCGCTTGCCAACAAAATCAATCAGGTCTTCCAGTTCATCGTCGGTCAATTCGTGCAGAATCGACCGTCCCGTTCGATTCCGCAAATCCTCTGCCAGCTCGGAAAAATCGGAGTATACCCGTCGCGTTTCCCACAGGGTCTGCTCACTCACATTCGCAAACCCAGCGGCTGACATGGCGGCCCGCACTTGTTCCCCCGGCCAGCGACGCCCCTGCTCAATGGCCAGAAGTTTCGGGAACCGCTCAAAGAAGTAGCCCCGGATATGTTCTGCCGATCCCGGCAGCGCCACGTCCGCTGGCGTTCTGTCCTGGATGATGAGGCGCCCCGAGCGCTTCAGCAGGCGAACGGCTTCAGCCATGGCCGGCCCCAAGTCTGGCAGGTGATGAATCAGGGCTCGTTCGAAGACGAGATCGACCGAGGCGTCGTTCAACCCGGTTGCGGCGGCGTCGCCCACCACAAACGATACGTTCGCCATGCCAGCACACTGCTCGCGGGCGGCATCGACCATGACGGGCGATGAGTCCACACCCGTCACCATGTGCGCGCCAAGTTCCGCCCACGCTCTCGCGTAGATGCCCCCGCCGCAGCCCACATCGGCCACGTGCAGACCCTTCACATCCACCCTTGTCCGCATCGCATTCTTCCAAACCTGATCTGCATTGCGACTGGCATAGGAACCGCGGTTCTTCTCGTCGTGGAAGTTGATGGGCACGCCTGTCACTCCTTCCACTCTAGAAATTCAATCCGATTGCCGAACGGGTCGTCCACGTAGAACCGGTCTGCCACGGGCAGCAGGTCGTCATCCCGGATGGAGATGCCGTCGCTGACCAGCTTTTCCTTCAAGGCCGCCAAATTCCGCACATGAATCGCCGGATGCGCCTTTTTCGCCGGAACAAAGTTTTTGTCGATCCCGATGTGCACCTGATGGGCCCCGCAGCGAAACCACACGCCGCCGTTTCGTTTCAGCGCCTCTGGCTTCTCCATCTCCTCCAATCCCAGCATGTCGCCGAAGAAGCGGCGCGCCTCCTCCTCGCAGCCGGCAGGGCCGGCAAGTTGAACGTGATCGATGCCGTAGAATGAATGCCCCATCACAAAGCCCCCTTCCATTTCCTTCAATGTACCGTCTGCAGCCCGAGGAAGGAATGGGGCATCATGTTACCGAGTGGATGCATCGGAAATCCGGATATCGTGAACCGCCAGCATGACGACCGCCACACACAGAATGCCCGCACCCGTCACGCCAATCCACGTTGACGGACTCATGCGCCGCAGCATCCCGCCTGCGAGAAGGGAGCCAAGCGGCACCCCGGCTCCGATGGCCGCGGTCCGGATGCCGAACACCCGCCCGCGCAGGCCTTCCGACACCTGCTCCTGCACAATCGTCCGGGCAAGCGGCGCATACGGGCCAAAACACAGACCGGCGGTCCACATCAACAGCACCGCAAGCCAGAAGCCGCGTACGAGCGTGATCAAACTCAGACTTCCGCCCATTCCCGCGATCATCGCAGACATCCACAGCCCTCTACAAACGTCCGTTTTGATGAAAGTCATCACGGTCGTGCCGACGAGCGATCCGACGCCATACGCCGTCCAAAGAATGCCGAGCGTGGCTCCACCCCGGTGCCACTCACGGTGGACCAGAAGAGGCAGCGACACATCCAGCTGCCCGCAGGCCAAGTTGAGTGCCAGCGCGACAAGCGTGATCGCCAGGACGACTTTCAGCGAAAGCAGCCCCTTTACGCCGATCACGATGTCATCGACAAAACGGTTCGTTCGGCTGCGCGGCTGGTTGTCTCCGCAACGAGCCCCAGCCGGCGCGTGCTTCACGAAAACGAGACACAAGGCACAGGCCCAGAAGGACAAACCGTCCACCAGAATGGCGATGGATGCACCCGTTGCTGCGATGAGTGCACCGCCAATGAGCGGTCCGGTCAAATAGGCACCTTGCCACAACGCCTCATCCCAGGCGTTGGCTTTTGACAACAGCTCGTTCGGCACCAGATTGGGCAGTACAGTCATGGCCCCGACCGACGTCAGCGGGCTGAGCGTGCCAGCGCACATCAGAAGGACGCACAGAAGCCAAAACGGGAGCACGTGCATCCGGTACAGCATCGGGATCGTAACAAACAGCAATCCCTGCCCCACGTTATCCAACACCATGAGCCGCAAAGCTGAGAATCGGTCCACCAACACGCCGGCGAGCAGCCCGGCCGCGACACTCGGAAGCCCGTAGCAGAGTCCGGCCACTCCCATCTGCGCAGACGATTCGCTGTGCGTCATCACAAGCCACAAGACTGCCATCCAGCCCATCTGGTCACCAAGCGCCGAGAGGCCTGTACCAGCAGTCATCAGAACGAAGTCTCGCTGGTGTAAAATGCGACCATTTTTCATGTTTTCACCTCAGAGGCCCCGCAGTCGGAGCTGTTCGTTGTCCGTGGACGGGGCGATGCCCCTGAGGCGGCTTAAATTGGACAGACCATCAGGCTCGTAACCTCCCACTCTGACCCAGTGTCAAACGGATAAAATCCAATCCGCTATGTCGCCGATCACCTGCGGCTCCACATGCTGTGCAACCTTGTACTCCTTCTTCGCTTTGAGGATTTCTCCATAAACGGACGGCATGAACATGTGGTTCAAGTTCGGGTACAACTTGAATGTCACGTTGGGTTTATCACACAACAATTCCTTGTAAGGATAACTTTGCAATCTATTTCTTCGCGATGATTTTTAAAACCCGATTTAACGAGTGTAAAGCATCCTCGCCTTGATCCAACAGGATTTCCTCGAGTTTTCGTGGAGAACCAGCCATCATGATGATCCCGGCGAAATCCCCGCCCTCAGCATCAATCCGTGGGGCCAACATGCCTCCCATGCTGTGACCGAGAATGAAGATTTTATCGGCGTCGATGCGTGGGTCGCTTCGCAAGAGATTCGCTGCACGAATCGCGTCCTCCATCGTCTCTTCTCTTACAGACAATCCGCTGTCAGTTCTCATTTGCTTTCCATAGACAAACGTTCTCTTGTCATAGCGAATCACTGCAATGCCCCGTGCCGACAGCCCCTCCGCAAGGTCTTTGAACGGCGCGACATTCCCAACTCTTTCATCCCTGTTGCTCGGACCAGAGCCGTGAACCAAGACGACCGCCGGGAATAAACCATTCGTTTCCTCAGGAATCGTGAGTATGCCGTTCAATGGGAATTTCGTGTCAGCACCGATGACGATTTCTTCGTCGATCATGGTTTACCCCCGTCGCTCAGCAGCGAATGCAAGCTTTTACTGCCTTTGGAGTGTTCGTCCCAGCTTGTCCTGTAAGAACAGCACCATTAAGTCCTCATCAAAATACTGCCTATTGTATTTCAATGCGTTTCGCTCCACGCCATACACTTGAAATCCGACGGACTGGTAGAGCTTCTTTGCATGCTCGTTGCTCGACACAACTGTTAAATTGATTTGTTCCAAGCCATCATCTCGTGCCTTATTGATGAGTTCAAGTATAAGGGATTTTCCGAATCCACGCCCGCGCGCTTCAGGAGATACATACATCCCGAAAACATTCCCTTTATGGGCAGTCTTCAGACCGCTTTCACGCATACATGTGACCATCCCAACCAAGACTTCTCTGTCATCAAACGCGCCCAATGTAAATTTTCCGTCCAGCGGTTTCACTCGTTCCGCTACTGTTTCTACAGAAAATTCAACTTCCCTTTCATATGTTGAACCAAAAGCTTCAGGATTGTTCTTTAATGCACTTAATCGTAATGCCTGATACACCTCAGCGTCGGACTCATCCAAAACCCGAATATACATACTTTGCGCTCCTCTGCCGTCTATCTCGTTTACAACAACCCGCCAAAGTGTAACAAGCTTCTGTGTTGTAAAATAGATACAGCATCACAAATTCAACTGCTTGGTGATCCTATGTTTCTAAAACAGATACGATTTGTGGATTGGCCCAATCCGGCCGAACATTACCCCTACAATCTCCCGGCCTTCAACGGTCTGTCCGAGCTCTCCATAGACAGTGCTGTCACGTTCTTTGTGGGTGAAAACGGATCCGGCAAGTCGACCTTGTTAGAGGCGATTGCAAAACGCGCTGGATTCAATCCTGAAGGAGGCGGTCGTTCCAACCGGTTTTCAACGGCGGAAACCGAGTCATCCTTGGACAACCATATTCGGCTATCATGGCTGCCAAAGGTCACACAAGGCTTTTTTCTGCGTGCCGAAAGCTTTTATAACTTTGCATCTTATATCGATGAGTTGGAGCGTGAATTTTCTACTCGATACGCCGCCTACGGCGGAAAATCCCTGCACCAACAATCCCATGGGGAGTCTTTTCTATCGCTGTTTACGCACCGATTCAGAAGTCGGGGTAAAGCGTTGTACCTGTTGGACGAGCCTGAGGCCGCTCTCTCGCCCGCCCGGCAGCTGGCACTCCTGCGCATTCTATGGGAACAAGAACAAAGCGGACAGGCTCAGTTCATCATTGCCACCCACTCCCCCATCCTGCTGGGCTACCCCAAAGCAGCCATTCTGAACTTTGACACATCCCCCATATCCCCAATTCGGTACGAAGACACCGAGCACTATGCCATCACCAAGCAATTCTTGAACAATCGGGATGGCATGCTCAAGGAGTTGTTTGACAACTGACGCTGGTGCATCCATTTTTTCAGCGGCACCCCTGCAAATAATCAGACACCCAGGCAAATGGAAAATATACCGAATCGTCAGCTTAAGCACCTCAGCCCAGGTACCAATGAATGAACGCATCAACCACGGAGCCGTGCCCTGTGACGTGCGCCATATTGTACCTTGGGGCAGGGTCGTAGTGATGGCTTGGATCGGCATAAAAGTGATTGTACAAATCTGCCGAAACCTCCCCAAAATATTCGAAAGCTTGGGCGCCCACGGCATTATGGTGGGCAGATGCGATTTTCAGGAGGTCCTTCAGATCACGACCGTCCATTTCCAATGCCGGTTTCTTTGCGATGTTCGCCTGCTGCAAGTCACGCAGGAAATTCGATACATCTGCACTCAATTTCCTTTGGACAGACGGTTCATCTGAACCCATAGGCGTCCATGAATCGGAATCTTCGCTCAACATCTCAACCGTCGTAACGCCTGGGTCGTGAGGCTCGTTCAGAAACCCTTGTATATCCTGATAGGTGTTGTGGACATCACTGTTGAGGCGCATGGCCAACTTCTCTTCAGACACACTCTCTTGCGCGAAAGCGACTCGAACGGTTTCATTTGAAGCGTCAGGAGCAGAACCGGATCGGAACGCAGACAGTCCGAAGATGGTCCCTGCAACAACCACCACGACAGCAAGGCCGATTGCAGCGAATCCTCCCCTGCGCATGGTCGAAACCCCCTTATTTTTCCTGCTGGTACCATGTTACCATGCTCTGAAAACTACGAAAAGCCCAGACGCCAGTGCGTTGTAATCCTTCGCGCAAAAGTTCCGTCTGGTTACACAGGAGTGAGAAACGGCATGCCTGAATCAGATCGGAGTCGGTCGATTGAAGAATGGTTTGCTGCACATGACGACCAAGTGTACAACTTCCTGGTTTACTTCACGGGGTCAATGGATGTCGAGGATTTGGTTCAAGAGACGCTTATTCGTGCGATGTATGGACTTTCGTCCGCCGAAACCGCATCTGTGCTGGGATGGCGTCCTTCGAGAGTCAATGTCACGTACCATCGCGCTCGGAAAATCGTACAGGAACACTTCGGCAGGCAAATGGAAGGAATGAATTGATATGGAAAGGAACATGGACAGCGAGATGTTCAAAGACACCATCACGTTCACCATGGACGAGCAGATCCTCGAAAACCTGCGAAGCGCAAAGACGAATGAATCCAGGAGGAAACAAAATCGAGCCTCACGCATCACTGCCTTGGCCGCAGCGGCTGGCATCGTGGTAGCCGCCGGCATTCTTGCTTTGAGTCACGCGTCAACCAAACCGGCTGGCCCGGTGACCAAAGTCTCCACCGCGTCGAATCGTACGTCAAAGTCGTCCACAACCTCGGGCGGTCTGATTTGCAGTCCATATCAAGGATGTGATGGCGCAAAATCCGCTGTTCAGCAGCATCTAAAGTTCGCAGCGACGTTCCCTGAAATTCCGCAAGGGTACATCGCGGAATACCATACCGAAGAGTCTGGTGAGTCTTTGAGTGTTGATATGGCGTCTGCGGGAGATCTGGCGTCTGTTCAAGAATGGCCGCCAACTACTGGCCCTGGTAACGGGAACTGGCCACCGGTGCCAATGGAACAGCGATATATGAAGACAGTGACCCGGGACTCCTTTGCAGATTTTCATCAGTTAATATATGGTATCATCTCTCCGACGTAGATGGAGAGTCCGTCTAAGGATTGGGATTTTACACAACATACCTGCTTTAAAATCTTACGGTCTATACTGGCCCCAGAGTCAACCCAGACAGATGACGTGAGATAAAATAGACGTAGTGAGGTGTTTGACTCATGCCAGGACGTAAGTGGACTGTGGACGAGAAAATGAACATTGTGTTGGAAGGGATGGTTCCCGGGGCGAATATCAGCGAGGTTTGCCGACAGCATGGTGTGGCCCAAAGTCTGTATTACAAGTGGCGTGACGCGTTTCTGACTGGTGGACGAGCAGGGCTTCAGTCAGGTCCTTCTACCCGGGAGCAGGAGTTGGAGAAGCAGTTGCAGGAAGCCATGAGCAAAATTGGCGAGCAAGCTATGGAAATCGATGTGTTGCGAAAAAAATCGAACTGGGGCCGGAAGTAAGCAGCCGTTCCTTGGTTGCTCAGCTCGTCAAGGAAGGGTTTCGGGTCCCAGTGATTGCGAAAGCATTGGAGCTGAACCGGACGTACTGTTACAGTTTGCTGAAGCCGCCTGTGCCAAAACCGAAGCGGCCTTCTGTGGACAAGGACGCTCTGGTCAAACAGTGGATTCGGAAACTGTGCGAAGAATTCCCCACGTACGGATACCGGCGAATCCAAGTCATGCTGCGTCGCCGATACAACCTGCGGGTGAACCATAAGCGGGTGTACCGGTTGATGAAGGAAATGGGGCTGCTGGTGAAAACTCCGAGGCGGGGCGCTTCACGAGCGAAACGGCGAGGGAAGATACCGGTCACCAGGTCCAACGAGCATTTCCAGTGCGACATGACGAAGGTGTGGTGTGGGAAAGACGGCTGGGGATATCTGTTTGCCGTGATTGATGCTTATGACCGGGAGATTGTGGGGTACTCGTTTTCCCGGTTCTGCCGTACAGAGGACCTGCTGAAGGCTGTGGATATGGCACTGAACTATCGCTTCCCGAACGGCGTTCAAGGTGCCGGTTTGACATTGCGAACCGACAATGGCTGCCAGATGACGAGTCGACGGTTCATTCAAGCGATGAAGGCCTGCCAAATCAACCACGAGCGGACGGGTTACAACAACCCCGATGCTGACGGATACATCGAGCGATTCTTCCGGTCGCTGAAGGAGGAGGAGGTCTGGCTGCAAGAATACAGCAGCTTTACCGAGGCGAAAGCGGCGATCGAGTCATACATTCACTTTTACAACACGGACCGACCTCATTCCGCACTAGGTTATCGGTCACCGTCGGAATTCAGAAACTGGAAAATGCAACAGAACGCAGCGTGAGACGGTTTTTATCTGAATTGTAAATCTATCATCTCTTTCTTAAAAGCCATCCCATCTGTCTTGACAATGTGGGGTTCAATACGGGTCTTATCCCACACGGGCATTGCCTTGGAATGCCGCATACGCAGCTGCTTCCACCATGCCCACATCAAAAGAATCACCCAAAGTTGGGCATACGTAAAGTACATGAGGACGGCCATTCCAATGTTTCTCACGCTGATGAGACCATCAATCGTTTCCGCACTGAGCAGCTGTACAATGTAAAACAGCAGCGACTCGAACCAAAGGAGTAACAAGGGAACTGAAAATGTAGTGTGGACCAGCCCGAACTCTCCCAGTACGAACCAAACATCGGATACGAGCAGAAAGAATACAAACATGATGTAGACACTTAACTGTTGAATCGAGTGCCCTAACACGCGTCCTCGTCTCCAATTTTTCACCCGGAATATCTTTGCGATTAGGTACAAATTGCCTTGCATCCACCTCGTTCTCTGACGAAACCAGACGGAAAATTTCTCTGGCTCTTGTTCCCAAGTACGCGATTCTGGTACGACTGGCAACAATCCACCAATCGCCGTTAATTTCAACGTCAAATCCGCATCTTCAGCTAAAGCATACACATCCCAACCGCCGACTCGTTTCAGCGCCTCTTTCGTAACTAACATATTCGTCCCAGTTAATGATCCTAACCTCATCGACGTCCATCGTCCTGATTGCATCAAGAGTTGGAAAACCGAAAACTCAATCGCGATCATTCGAGTGAGCCAGTTCTTTTGCTCATTGATGGTTTTCACATAACCAACGGCTCCAACGGCCCCTTCCGTTCCAAAACATGCGTCTGCGAGGAGACGCAGTGCATTGGGTTCCGGTTGATTATCGGCGTCATACACAGCAATCAATTCTCCGCTGGCGACAGATAATCCATGGTTTAGCACCCTCGCCTTTCCTTTCGGATACCCTTCCGGAACTCGCACATGTTGAACACGTCGATAAAACCTTGCGTACTCTTGTATGATTTCTCCGGTCGCGTCCGTAGATGAATCATTCAAGACGAGAATCTCCAAGTCTCCCGGATAGTCGAGTTTCACCATGGCCTCTAGTGTCTTCTCCAGAACCTTCTCCTCGTTATGTGCCGGAATCAGAATTGAAACGGCGGGATAATATCCCAGCGGCGGGTACACAATCTTTTTTGAGCGAAAGTATAATCCTAACCGACTTTCCGCGCGTGATCCTTCGTGCTGTCCATAATTTTGTACAGGGATTTGGCACCCCAGTGTCGAATCAGTCCCCTATCGAATTTTCGTTTGGGGGATTTCCAGTTGATTGCTGACATGCGTCCCTTGGTGATGGGGGCTTCGGCGCTGTGGTCTCGGCTCATTGACCAGTTCGGCTGGGTGGAGATGATCGATAAGCAGGCCGACCGCGATGGTGACAGGCTCTCGGTCGGTACCAGGCTTAAGGCCTTGCTTATCAACATCGGCACTGACCGCAAGGCTCTCTACAAGGTGCAGGAGTTCTACGAGAAACGGGACGTCGAAGTCTTGCTTGGCGCCGGAGTGTCCGCGACCGACCTCAATGACGACGCGCTTGGACGGGCACTGGACATTCTGTACGACATGGGCCTCGACGCCCTGTATCCGAAGCTCGCACTGAAGACCGTCAATCAGCTGAAGGTGATGGACCACTTCGATGACTTGTTGCCCGTTCATTCCGACACCACCTCGGTGTCTCTGTACGGAGAGTACGCACAGCAAGACGATGCACCTGAGTCCAGTGAGGACAACTTTGCCGTCGCACGCGGGTACTCAAAGGACCACCGCCCTGACCTGAAGCAGATCATCTTCGGCCAATGCACACTGCGGGGCGTGACGCTGTGTGCGAACGTGGACAAGGGCAATCAGGACGATCACACCTGGAACAACGAGAACATCACGCGATTGGCCGGCCTGCTTGAAGAGCAGACCGACAAGGAACTGCTGTATGTCGCGGACTCCGCGGTGGTCACCGAAGAGAACCTGAAGTTGCTTGCAGACGAGGGGATTCACTTTGTTTCCCGGCTGCCCTCGAACTTCAAGTTGTGCCAGGAGCTAAAGCGGTCTGCGTGGGAAAAGGAGAAGGCATGGCGGGATGTCGGACAGATCGCGGCGGCAGATGACGCCTCGACCTACAAGATACAGTCGTTTCGCCGGGAGTTGTATGGACGGACGTATCGCCTGATTGCCGTGCGCTCGACCGGACTGGCGAAGCAGAAGGAGCACAAGCTGGAGGACGTGCTGCAGCGGGAGAAGACCGCACTGGAGAAGGCGGTCGAGAAGGCACAGAAGGTGACCTACAGCTGTGCTGAAGATGCCGAGGCTGCGGCAAAAGCGTTGGTTCACCAACACCGTAAGGCGCTGCACCGGCTACAGATCACAGTCGACACAGAGCAGATACAAGAGAAACGTGCCCGTCGGGGCCGGCCTCGCAAGGATGAGTCAGCGCCTGGAGTGCGCACTGTGTATCGCTTGAATGTGAAGATTGCTTCGCCCGACGAACAGACGCTTCAGTTGTGGCGTGAACGCGAGAGCACGTTCGTCCTGATTACGGACATCCGGGATGACCAACGGGTTGCGGATGAACGAGTACTGCGGTTGTATAAGGACCAAATCGAGGTGGAGAACCGGTTCCGGTACCTGAAGAGCCCCTACCACGTGGGGCCGGTGTTCCTGCAGAAGCCCAGCCGGGTGAAGGCATTCGGTTACGTGATGCTGATGTCGTTGCTGATGTACAGCGCGTTTGAGTACATCCTGCGCGAACAGATGGCGAAGGAGACGGAGCCGTTGATTCTGCCCGGGAAGCGAAAGAGCTTCCGACCGACAGGCATCTCGGTGCTGGAGATGTTCGATGAGATGACGACGATATGGATAGAGAGCGGCGACGGGCGGCAGAGGATGACGGCGAGGCCACACGACCCGCAGATCGAGCGGATACTGGCGTTCTTCGGGATGGATCTGAACATCTACAGCGAGGTGGCAAGCAGCGGTTGCTGAGCAAGCGCGTCAGCATAGGCTCGATTCCCAAATGTACACAGCCCTTGCAAAGATCGCGCTTTCACTTTTCCGAACATTTCCTTTCGAGCGTTTGCGCGGCCCACTTCCGGGCAACGAACGGAGTTTCCAATTGACGACCCCTACGCACGCGCGGAAGATGCGTCCTAACACATCCAATAACGCATAATAGAAGAGAAGAATCCAAAACAAAATAGAAATAACCAACAAGATAATCGCCAAAGAATCACCCCTGCTCCTGTAGGTTTAAAGAGGCCAACGTATCGCCGGGGTGGATAATTTGGGCCTCGATGTTCAAGACGTCATAAATCGTTTCGTTCAGCTCCGCAAGGATTTTCTGATGGATTCTCCTAGAGACGATTTGTAGTCCTTTTTCGCTGGTGTTTTGCAAGAGAATCCAAATCGTGTTTGAGCCAGCTTGTCCAACTAAATCGTAGTGTCCTCGAACCGAGCTCAGAAAAATGGAGACCAGTGTGTGGAATAGTGCGGAAGAAGTTCCCGCAGCGGCACTCCCAATTTCGATTGTTAACAGATAACCAGACTCTTGCCGACGTGACATTGAAATGAGGACCATTTCCGTTTGATATAAAAATTCGTTTCTGGTCAGAATCCCCATTCCACCAATGGTTTTCTCCAACACCTCAATCTTCTCCGTGAGGTGTTGGAGTCGATTTCCGATTTGTTTGATGGTGTAGCCGCTCACGCTGCTTGGCGGTGAATTTCTCACCGACATTGGCGTGAAAGTCGTAGCGCCAATCCGTCATCGTGGTGGTCGTCGTGCCGTCAATCATTTTAGGCGTGGCGGAGCAGCCGGTCATCCGGCCACCCCTCGTTGCCACTCCTGGTCCGCCAGCACTCGCTGGATGTTGGCATCTTCCACGACGTCACTGTCTTTGGCCGCTGCGTCGTACAGGGCCTGCAGGCAGATTTGGTTCACTACCCGTGGAATCCCTCGGCTTGCCCCATAAATCAAGTGCAAAGCACTGTCTGTAAACAGCGGCGCCTGCCTTCCGGTCAACCGAATCTGGTGGCGGACGTATTCAGTCGTCTCCTCTCTGGTCATCCCAGTCAAGTGGTAGACCATTTCAATCCGCTGTGAAATCGCCTCATACTTCTTCAATCGCAGTTTCCGCCGCAGTTCCTGCTGGCCAACCAAAATCAACGGGAACAGGGACATGGCGTCCATCCGCTGGTTACGGACAAACCTGAGCTCCTGCAACATCTCATCGGAAATGTCCTGCGCCTCATCAATCACCACAGCCCACCGTCTTTCGCCGGCAAGCCCTCCAGTCTGGACCCGTTCGTTCCAAAGCTTCCTCGCACGGCTCACAGAGAAGGGATTCGCCTCTCCGAGATGCGAGAGAAGTTCTCCGTAAAATTCCTTGGGGCGCAGGCCGGGTACGCAAATGTAGACGGGAAGCCATTTCATTTCGTCCAGTCCGCCAATGAGTCGGCGAATGAGCGTGGACTTTCCGCTGCCTACCTCGCCAGCCAGCAGCCCCAGTGCGTTTTGCTCAAGTACCCATTCCATCCGGGCCAGGGCCTCCCGGTGTGCGGCTGTCTCGTAGAGCTCGTGTCCTTCCACGTCCCGCCGGAACGGCAGCTTTTCAAATCCCCATTTCTCCTGCGGCGTCACTTGTGTTCACCACGCTTTGTATCTGAGAATCGCAGCGGGGACTCTTCAACTGCAGCCTGCTTGCGCCGGTTATCCGCTGCCTGGAAGAAGGACACGTGCTCCGTCGTTGGTTTGTCGCTCTTCACTGTCGAGGCAACCCTGCGATCATAGCGGCGAGTCAGGTCCACCGGCTTTGCGTCGGGCCATCGCTTGTCGTCGAACCAGACTTGAATCACCGAGAGATCAAATGGGTCATAACACAGTGTCACCTTCCGCCTGGCCAAGTCAGCATCCACCTCGTAGGTGTTGCCCATCAGGGAGACACATGCGGCCTTGTCTGCTGTACGCTCTTCCTCCCAAAGGAAAATCTCTGTCAGTTCCGCCTCTGAAACCCGCTTGGGAACCCGGTTGCTGCTTGCGGCTCTTTCTTTTGGCGGTATTCCTGTGCTGCCATGCTTGCGCAGGTGGTAATACCCATCCACCCAGGCCCAGAACGCCTCATTGAGCTCGCCGAGGGTCCGGATATGTCCCGCTTCCACTTGCTCATAGGCCTCTGGAATGAAGCTGGTGTCGAGGAAACGGAATATCCGTTCAATTTTCCCACGACCCGCTGGACGGTAGGCTTTACTGTGGGAAAGGTGAATCCCCAGTCTTCCGCAGATGCGCTGTAAATGCTGGGATGAGAACACCGCACCGTTGTCCACATAAAGTTGTTCTGGAATGCCGTATCGCAGAATCGCCTTTTTCAGGCTGTCCTCCAGGCGTGGCAACTGCTCATCCCAATAAAACTGCCCATGGACAATGAGCCTCGAATAATCATCGAGGATCGCAAACAGAATCGTCTTTTTCTTGCGCTCCGAGTTGCTTGGGTCAGGCAAGTACAGCGCATGCTTAAAATCCGCCTGCCACAAGACATGCACGTCTTCCGCCTCAAAACGCCGGTATCCCCGGTCACTGGAACGAAGCAACTCTTTACGGCTTGCTCCTAAACGACGCAAATGGCGGGCCAATGTGCTCTGTGCCACTGTGCCTGGCTCCACAACACCGCTTGCCTCCAGCAAGAGGATGATCTGCTCCACGCTGCGCTCGGGTCGCTCCCGCCGCAACGCCACCGCCTTTTGAATCACTTCGTCTGGTAACTGGTGGCGCCCTTTGTCGCTGCGGGTCTTCGGCATCAGGGCATCATATCCGCCTTTCCGGTACGCTTCCAGCCATCGTTCCAAGGTCCGCACGCTGAGCGTCGTTCTAGTGGTGCCGGGAATCACGTAGGATTGTTGTACCATCCGCTCAAAATAGATACGCAATTCCCCTGGAGACAGCGGCGTTTGTCTGCTCACAATGGGCGCAATCGTCCCGTATCGAAACGCCGCAATCTCCTTGGCCAACTTCTTTCGGTCCATGACGCCATCTCCTCCCCCGAGAATCGGTACAAGCCTATTCTCGGACGGGAGTGTCTGGCTGCTCCATAGACATAAATTGTGGGATTAGCTATACCATGCTGGCCGACTTTGACTGGCGGAGCCGGTACAGGCCGTGAAAGAGACCAATGTTCACTTTGCTTGGCGAAAGTTCCATCCAAATCTGCCGCCAGTATCGCAGGCGGTGGGTTGGCCGCTCCCGTCCCCGTGGCATACGGATGGTAGGGTGAAGTGAGATCACATGCTCCCAGAACTGGCTGTCAAGCTTGTCCATATACCCCTGCCAGCGCTTCATCCACCGCCACACCGTGCGAGCGCACAGCGGACCAATCGGGGCAGGAAGGGCCTTAGCTGCTTCCTCCAGGGACTGCTCGCCATCCGCATGCGTACAGACGAGTTCTTGAACATCCCAGACAAATCGCTCATAACGACCGACGAAGCTCGGCAATACACTGCATGTCCGCTTGCAATCCGGATTTGCACACCGGAACCGAAACACCCGAATGCGCCAAAACTTCTCCTCTGCCCACACGTTCCGGGCATAGCTGCCATGACCATGCAGGATCGGACACCCGCAATATCCGCATGACGGTGGACGCAATAAATCAGGGTCAGGATCCTCACAAAATCGCAAATAGGACTCGACGTTTGCGAAGGGAATCGAATATGATAGAGACATAATCCAATATAGGCACGGGAAAACCGTGACCTTGCAGAAGGAGAGACCGGGGCCGCCAAACCTTACAGGTCTCTCTTCTTTTACGCCTCCTGTCGATGATTGTCGGTATGATATGGATCGTCATACGACAATCAACGAGAAAACCCTCTGTCGTTCAAAGCAACAAAAAACCGCTCATCCTCCGCCAAGCAGCGTGAGCGGCTACATGATGGAGAAAACCATGAACCAAACAAGCACGCTTAACAACGAAAAAAGACCGTGGACTTCTATCCAGCGCCACTGATCGATCATACTCACATGGCGAAACCACGTAAAAAAGACGGCGAGGACTCCGACCGCAAAAATTTCAATGACCATGAGCAAAAAGGAGGCCATGGAGGACAGAAATGTATACAGAAGTCCGGATAATAGTAAGACAGCGACACTTGCCGCAAAATCCACATTCGAGACCAGTTTGGCATACAGCCACCCGATGAACAAAGACGATATAACCAGAAACAAGCTCGAAACGATTTTGTGTTTATCTGACATTGATGACACCCAACTATGGATTCCAATCTTGCTGATTTCAACAATATATCATAAAGAATCCAGTCCTCGCTTCGGTGTCATTCTATTCATAACATATGATGGACATTGTTTAAATTTGTGACTGCAGTAACAATCACCACACGACTTGCCGAACGATGTATCATCCGAGGAAGCTTCGGCGCTGCCCTACCGCGATAGCCCCACTGTTAAGTACCATGGAAATAACATTCATTTACAGGTGCGAATGGGCGCGAATGAATGGTAGAAGAACATAGATGAAGCGGCTCCCAACGAACCGGGAAGCCGCGTCATACAAGGATTTCTATGGAGGCGCCAGCCAGATTCGAACTGGCGAATCGAGGTTTTGCAGACCAGAAATGGAAGTGATTGCCTTGCCGCTTGGCTATGGCAAAACACTGATCAACCTATTCCCGCCACTTTCCTCGTCCAACACATTCACCCGAAATCGTGCACCGTGATTGACTTCAATGGAAATTGTGGTTGTTCTGAGACCCTGGATAGATTCTTCTCATGGCCTCGTTCCTCAAAGCGTCTGCACGAACCACTAGTGTGCCTTGGTGTTCAGTCATCTGCTCGTCCGATGACATCGAAATCAATTGTATCAAGTAGTGGTGAAAAAGGGAATCGCGGAAAACAAACATTCGCTCTTTTAGTACGTATGACTACGCCTATAACTCTCCCTCCGTACTGGGAGAGTGGTGGGACCGATTCACTTAGCGAAAGGCAGAGGGATTTCTGCCGGATAGTAATTCTCCATCAGGAAAGCGAGACAGATCCCCGCCGCGTCGGATGAGTCGTTGGTAACAAACTGGTAATGATCCGGCAAGTTGCACATGCGACGAACACCGATGGCTACTTCGTCCTTGTTGGCTCTTCCGTGCCCGCCAACCAATTTCTTTACCGTTGAGGGGTTTACGTTCCGCAAGTCAAAGCCAGGCAGGGCCTCCCACGCGGCTTTGTGAACTTTGCGGAGTACCTTAGTGATTTCCGGATCAGTTGCGATCAGCGTTTCTTTGGGGACGACTTTGCTTAATGAGGGGTATTTGGCCGCAACTTGACGGATCGATTGCTCAATGTAAGAAAATTCATTCCGACCTTTAGGTGTAATTACGCCTGCTTCACGCAATTGGAATACCGGAACGACCAATCCGGTGCAATCATCGGTACGAGGTTCCACGCTAATGACCGTGTATCCTGTACTCCAGTAACTCAGATCAAGGCCCATGAACTCCAATGCACTATTCGCCTCCGTGGATTTCAATTGGGCGCACGGCCCATAACACGGCGACTTCGGAGACACATGTGTGCAGAAGTAAGGTTCATGGTACAGTTAGAACTTCTGGAACTCGTAGAAACTCAGTACAGAGGATGTATCTTGCGCAGTCATTCACGAGAAGGATTAGGTGAATAAATCGTATCACATCGTTGTCCAACAAATCCACTAAAATGAAACTCCTGGAAAGCTACGTCCTGCCATTGTGGTAAATTCTATACTAATTGTAGCCGTTTTATCTCAAACCATCTGCGCAAATTTTGTCCAAATTCCCCTTCATTTCATTGGACTGCTTTAACCTTGGCATGATAAACTCAAAACAGGAAGTTCCTCTCATATCCTTGAAATGCTTCGAAACACGCACTTTCAGCATTACAGCTACCAACGTTCTACTAATTCGTTTCGCCTTCACTCCGAACTCGCTACACGTTCAATGTCGATCCATTCCTCTCGCAGCACGATCACCTACTGACCATTTTGATGTTTCATTTAGCCAAGGAGGCCAGCATATGTCCTCAGACCAAAACATCGTAAGCGGAATAAAAGTCGAAGAACCGCAGGAAATTCCCGTCGCCCAAGCCCCACTCACGTTTGCTCGAACCCCAACTGTAACAATTCCATCTTTGTTTTACGCTCCCGAGAAATTGGCCACCGGGCAATATGGTGCACGAAGTGTTGGAATGGCACCTTTGTCCGCGTGATCCCGAAGGCATAACCCTCCGTCTTCCTCGTAATTCGTCTACCTCAAAGAGCCGTTTCACGCCTTAACCACGAGCCACTCAAACACTTTGTCTGTTCCCTATTCTTCCCTTTCCAGCCCGACAAGGTGTTCTTTCGTATCCCTGTTCAAGTTATCCCCTCGTTTTATCAGGGTACCGTAAATGGACTTCAGTGGCCCACCTCTCTCCTTGGTCACTCCAGTTCACCGGCTTCCCTCCCCTTATGGCCGCAGGCCAATTTACCCCCACAGAGGAGAGTGACCCCGCTTGTCATCCACAGTTCTCAGCCCCGAAGTGGACACTGGTGTGTCCCGATCCATTGCTCCAATGTCTGAACCACATGACGGAAAGTACCACCTCAACAAATACCCGACGTACAGCAATCCACAGAGACACTTGGAACGAATCAAGCGCGACGACAACCTGCGTTTGATGATCGCGAGCAAGTTCCTGTTGATGACTCCATACAAGGGGCAGTACGTCCGCATGCTGAAGAACAAAAAGGGCAAGCCCGTGACGTTCTATCATCCAAAAAAAGCGAACTACGTGCCTGGTACGATAAACCTGACCACGTGGGTTTTGGAACAACATCTCACGTACGGGGGCAGGTTTGCCGTCGCCGTTCTCTATCATGACCCCTACACCATCGGAGCAACCAACATTCGCTGGGCTATGTTCGACATCGACATCCCCGATTTTGGCGTAGCCAAACAGGCGGCAATGGCAATTCAGAACGAATGTTCACGCGTTGGCCTTTCCTCGCACATTAGTTTCAGCGGCGGCAAGGGCTTCCACGTGGAGTTGTTTTTCCGATCACCAGGGGTCACCAGCGCTGATTTTCACCACTTTCACCAGTACATCATGAAGATGTGCGGTGTTGAGACCATCATTCAAGATGTTGTAGAGCGTGAGAAGCAAAAGAACCCCAATTCTAAACCGGACATTGAAGCCCGTCCTGAAGCCGGAGCTGGCAGGCCCGCAAAACTGCCCCTCGCCATTCATCCCAAAACTGGCGCGTTGGCGGGCTACGTGGTGGAAGAGGACGGCGATCTTGTTGAGGCCGCAGATCCCTACGAGTACTTTCTGGCGATCCCATTCGACAATGACTGTGCGATTGTTCGATACTATTCTAATGAATGGCAGGCAGAAGCACGTCGCCGCGCAGTTAAAGAAGCGGAGAAGCAAGCCCGCGCAGCCGCACTCGCACAACAATTAAACCAAAATCAGAAATCGCTGGAGAAAGCACAGCGTCAGTCCACGTCGCGAAACAACACATCGGCCCAAACATTGAAGCAACAAGTTGAGGAAATACGGGCCGAGTTGGCTTCTATCGTTTTAGATTGTGACACGCTAGACACCACGTCTGAGGTAGACCGGCACATCATCGAGAGCATCCTGGAAAATGGGCTCCTCCCAGGGAAAAAGCGCAACGACACAACCTTCCTTCTTGTGAAGCTCATGCGGCGGTACTATCGCAAGGATGAAGCCATCGCCATCGTGATTCCGTGGATTGAGAACGTCCTCTACCCAAAGTGCCGTGATCACATTGAGATGCCAATGGAGAAACACATTGTCGAAACACGAAAGATGATTGAGCGTTTCTGGTCTCGCCCGCCTTCAGGACTCACCATAGACGTCCACCCTGCGCAGATTCGTCACCTCGTCAGATACGCAAAACACAAGGACACAATCAATCTGCCGAAATTACGCCTGTTGTTGGCGATTTTCCTGCAAGGAGAGTTTGCAAAGAAAGCCGGAACAGCATCTGATGATGGGCACGCGCCGCTCGCTGTGAAATACCTGCAAGATGTAACGGGAATGTCCCCAAATGTTGTCCTGAAATATCGGGACGAGTTGGTTGATGAGGGCGTCATCTCTTTGAAGCCAGGAACACGTCACAAAGTCGTTCGTGATGAACAGGGTAAAGGGCATCTGGACAAGTCGTCCGGCAAGCCCCAAATGATCCGCGTCAACGTTTCGTTCTCAGAAATGGATGCGACCGAACCACCGATAACGCTGCTCAAGACCATGGCTTGTCAACACAACGTTTGCGAGTGGTTGCTTGCGAAATCCTTTAGGCCAGAATTGAAGCTGATCCTCGGGGGCTCTAAGCGACACTACAAGAAGTGGCACGGAGTCATCAGAGCGGCAGAGGCATTTGGGCACTAACAATCGGCCCGGCTGTGTGAACGTCTGTTCCACAACCGGCATTATCGCGCAAGACCCTGTCCCGCCAGCAAACGGAATTCTGTCACTTGATCAACTCCCGCCTGAAGTGCTATCCAACGAATTCTTTTGAGGGGCGAACTGCATGCCTCCACATCAGCATTTCCCTGGGGCTTGCCCTACTGCATATCTCAAGTGAAAATTTTTTCACTTCCTCCTTCGGCTCCCCCTTGCTGGGGGAAGAGCAGGAGTACAAGTGCTTGGGTACAGACAATGCCGAACACCGCAACAGATTGGGATGGTTGTCACCTCTGCCTAGGGAAGCAGGCCGCCCCCGTAAACTGTTCCCAAAGGCAGGAAACGCAACGTGACATGTGCCCCTCCCCCGACACCATGCCCGGCCATCCCGGGCCATATCGGCACAATTGGCAATGGCCGGCATCAGCAAGTATAGTTGCTACCGAAACGGACGGACTCTCCCTGGTATGAGCACACGCTCCTTAGGTCTAGCATTATGGAGACACTGGGGGCATTGCAAAGGATGTACCCGTATACGCCGCCGTATACTTTTGATGCATGGCCTCGTAAGAAGTCGGTAGGATAACCTCTGCACCGCCTAAAAGCCCGCCAAGACGTAGAATCGGTTCATATAATTCAGCTTACCGTTTCACTTTTTATGCCTACATGAACTTCGGAATAATCGCAACATAACGTAACAACATATACTATCTTAGGAAATTTCTTGATTTTTCTCCTCGCTGCGTCTATTATTTTACTAGGGGATCAATGTTAGAAGAGTCAACTTGGAGGCGACTTACGTGCCACTGTATCGAGACGGCAAACTATTCATTGAAAACTACTTCATGGATTTCTGGGGCCCGATCCTTGGCATAGGGACAAGTAGTTTGTTCGTCACAGTATCCTCCGCTGCGAAAGGTGGACATTTTGCTACCCTTTCCACGCAGTACTTATTGGCCGTGCTGCGATGTTCAGATAAAGAACTCTTCTCTTGGATAAAGACACTGGAGCATTATGGGTTTATCCGACACTTCTTCGTGGAAAACACATCCCGCCCCAATGAAGAACCCTCAAACCGCTTCGTGGTGCGTAAAAGTATGCCGCTACTTACCCAAGAGCTTGTCAACACCCTCCCACCTCTCGTCAAAAAGCGGCATGACGACTTTCTTAAACTGAACACGTCGCAGAATGCAAGACACGGTGAATTATGGGATGACAAAGGGACACTGTAAGGGAGATGTGTCATGAGTGTATCTGTTATTGCGCGAGCCAGCGAGGGGTCTTGCCCGCAATAAGCGCTCTTTCTACAAGGCCTTTCGACATCCGTCAAAACAAACATATTGTCCCACCACACTTGCGTCGGACCGAAATAGGCATTGAAAATCTGGCAAGTGCGCTAGACCGCGTCACAACTGTTGCATCAGCAGCATACCGAGATGCTTGAGGCATGTTACGCTGCACGATACCGATATTAGGGCACCCGACTTCCCGCTATGAAAACAGGCGCCCAATCCTTGGATGAGATGAAGGAGAGTAGATCATGGGACAACCCCTTCGCAGATACGTCATCGTGCAACGTCGGAGTTTATGGCGCAAATCAGTAATTACCGAGAAGGCAATTCTATTGCCAACATACGAGCGAAGCAAGCGTTACGGATCGTACATCTTGCAAGTTTGGGCGTCAGATCGACATCATGCAATACAAATCTGGCGACAGTGGGTCAATAAAGCGCTCATTGCCGCCCCAGATTGCCAGGATCCAAATTCACTTGCGGTGGTGCTGCATTATAATTACTCGCGTGGAGGCATAGTGGCAAACTTAGATCCGAGCAAGACCGTTGCTACCAAGGCCATGCTGGCCTATCTGCGCCATAACGCCACGCCATATGACAGCGGACTGATTGCTCCATTCGCCTTTCCATTTCTTCGCGGCTTGTTTTGTGCGAGAATGCGTCGACCAGTTTGCGATTTCCTTTCCGGGCGCATTACAACATTCCCAGAACTCATCCATGTGATACATGAACTCCACTTGTTCGTCCCGGCTTGGGCGTACAAACGTTCACCAATCTCGCAGGAGGTTGCCGCTACCCTGCTAGGATGAGGAAATACTCAACCCGCACAATACGCCAGGGACCACTTCGCTGCCGAACTGGCTTCCCTGGCTTTGGTCACTGCAAATCAATAGTGATAAATGTTTTTTTCTTCGCCTTCCCCCCTTTGCTGGACTCCTCCTTTGAAAGAGCGGCAAAGACAACTACAAACACAGCAGTGCAACTGACAACAAAAGAGGGCATGGGGCGGTTCTGTCGCTTTGCGCCAGCCCATTCTATCATCAGCAACTGCTAGCTAGGCCATGAACCCCCTATTTGAAAACAGCGCCGACGGTATGACCACGGGCCGATTGAACCATTCACGTCTTCGTTTCTGCGGACCCTGTTCTCGCGAATGCGTCGGCCGGTTCTCGACTTCCTGTCTGGACGCATCAAACTTTCTCGGGCCTCATCAACACCTGAATTGCTCATCCAGAGATGGAGGGATCCCGAAACTTTTCTTGATTCAACCAGAACGTATGTTCTACGATCAAAGTGTAACAAGGCAAATCATTCCCCGACGAGAAAGGAACGATTGAGATGTCAAAACAGGCGAAACGTCAGCAGAATAAGTCGAGGCAGACAGGACAATCGTCACAGGCGAAGTTCTCACCCCTACTGACAGGCCACTCACTCGATAATGAAGGCGCCTGCGCAAAGTGCCACCATGACTCGCTGATTCCGGCGGAATTGTGGCCCAATTCACACCTGCACGTGTTGGAGACGAAGGCGAAGAAGGGCACGTACATGCCAATGTTGGTCTGGGGGCGCCTGTACGGGTTGAAACCAACGGCGTTGTTCCAGAGGTACACCTTCTACATGCCAGCGCGTGCTGAGGACCTACAGGGCCAGTACTACGACGGAAACCCCGGTGCGATTGCCCTCGTCTACCTCTGTTCCCGGTGCGGTAAGCTCACGATCATGGATCGCAATGACCCCTTTGCGGAAATTCCGGGTCTACTGGAGTACACAAAGGAGTCCCTACTGCTTCAACACTGACTGCTGACAAGTGGGTGCCATTCGAGGCATCCATTATTTCGGATTCATTCCCCCTAGCCCACTTTGTTCACTTCGTTGACCTTACTGCGGCTGACCACAAGGAGCCGAAACCTCCTATTTCCGTCCACTCCTTCAAGGGAACTAAAGACAGGGAACAATTCTGTGGCGACGCGCCTATCCACCTTGTCTTCCGCAAAGAACAGGGAAACCATTTCAGTTGTTTGCATAAGATAGCAAAATATCACATATATTCATTATTTTGGTTGAAAGATTGAGATAAGGGCGATACAATATGAATAAGCAACATAGGGTGGGGTTTTGTTAAGAAGCACCCTGATCAAATGTCAAGGGAGGTTTCACACAATGTGTAGACAAAGTAGTGTGGTTCCGGGTCTGGCATTCTATCCCTTCCGAAATGAGAACTTGGTGAGGGGATGGAACAATGATGAGTACGGGTGGGTTGACCTCGGCCAGGCGCATTGATTCAAGGAGTGAATGTCGCCATCGAGTTCGATGATGAGAAGTCAGAGGACTATGTCAATGAGGTAGCCGTCGTTGTACAGGAGGCATGTGACCCGGAGTGGGATGGAAAGGCAAAAGTAGCAATCGACCGTAATTTGCTCCGCCAGATCAGATACCTGTTGGATCAAGGGTACGAGCATGTCTGTGACCGCCCCGATTTTGGGGTAAACAGTGTTGAAGCCATTTGGGATGCTGCGCGCGTTCCCGTACTCACCAATGATCAGGAATTGGAGGGAGAATACCGGTTCCGCGATAACGAACGTCTGTAACCTGGCACCGACTGCGCCGCTTTCAGATCGCGCAGCCGGCATTATCGAGCATCATCTTGACCCAAACGCCCTTCGAAGTTCAATCTCGAAATCGCATAAAGTCCAAATAAGGTCTTGTGCGCCAACTACTTCAGCCAACTCAAACCCACCTTTCTCACTCAACCGATACACCTCTACGGTCCGGTGAACCGGATCAACAATCCAGTACCTCTTGCATACCTGCTCGTTCGTACAATCGAAACATCACAGCAGCAATCGCGACAACCACAGCAACCGGGGCCAAACGCCAATGGTCCAGAAATGCAGTAAGATACCGCCCCAAGTTTGAGGCGGCCACTGCCAACGTCACTTAAACGTCTCATAGATGAAATAGTAGATCCCAGCGTAAGATATACGAACGCAATGAATATATCAACGCAAACACAAAGCGATAAACCACGTACGGTTAGTTGAGCGAAATCACACCCAGGACGATTATGCACAAAGGGCGCAAAAGCGATATTTTCACTTGGTAGAACGCTAATTGGACAAACCGCGAGCCGATCCAGATGGCACACAGAGCGATCCAAACGGTTCAAAATACGCAACAAAATCGAAACACAGAATGACAAAATCGAGACAACCTTGTTGCAAGGAGATTGTCAATAGAATATAATAGGAAACGTAGGAGGATATGCCCATGAACATAGATTGGTATAATCCAAGTGTAGGAACCCCAATTGTGACAATCGCTTCATACGGACTTACCTTCAACAAGGCGGCAATTAGTGAACTGAAGGATCCTCCCTACATTCGTGTGGGCTACGTTCGCGACCGTAATTTCATTGTTGTGCAGCCGGTGCAAACGGATGAACCCGATTCAATGCTCTTTTCCGAAAGGAAACGGAATGACTACATCAGGGTAAACTCGAAAGATTTCATCAAATTCATTGCTCGGTACTGTGATCTGCAACTCGACAAATCCGTACGAATCCCGGCATATTGGGACGACGAGTCCTCCGTGCTAGTTGTTGACTTAAACAAAGCCGATATGGATTCAGAAGAAGAGGATGAAGTTCAATGAGGGGAGTGAGGGCGTGGGACTGTCAAAGAAATGCGAACGAGCATAGTGCCGCAAACACTATGCCCGCTCTGAATAGTACTTTTCGCCAAATAAAACGCATACGGAAAGAATAAGACGGGTCTACCACAACCACTCTTATCCTCCGAGTCATAATCAGGATAACATGGAACCCTTCAAACTTCCAGATTAGATTCCTGGAAACTCGGATTTCCTTCCGTGTGACTATCGGACACGGAGATGAATGAAATGGCTTTTAGTGCTGAGGTAATTCAGAAGGTCTGGGAAAAAGGAACAATTGTAAGAGGTTACGATGCCACTAAGTACAGAAAGGACCAGTGCGGGGCTTGGATGCGTCGAACTGAGTATGGAGATCGAAACTCGGTATACGGCTGGGAGATTGACCACATTACTTCCGTGGCCCATGGCGGTAGTGACGCAGTGAGTAACCTCCGGCCACTCAACTGGCAGAACAATGTTGCCAAATCAGATGGGCGACTAAAGTGCAAGATAACGTCATCGGGTGAGAGGAACGTTTACGTTTAAAGTGATGAGGGCCCGGATCGGGCCCTCTGTTATGCATCCAACGGCCAGTTCTTGTATTGCTCCTTGGCCTGCTCAACAATGGCTTCGGTCAAAAACCGCAACTGGTCCCCCTTGATCTTCTCCCTCATCAGCACGTGCTTCACAGCGGTTTGAACTGAGGAGAAGATTTCCTGCCTGTGGGGCGAGGTCCAGTCGGGCTGGAACTTGGTCTTCATCGCATTCACGATCTTGTGCACAAGGTCAGCAATGAATTTGTTATCAAACGCCTCCATCCCACGCGCTTGAATGATGTCGTAGAACGCCGCTTCCTCTTCGGACAGTCCCAAGTCCGAACGCTTTTTGACCTCTTCATCCGCCTTTTTCTTGATCTCGATCATCGCACGAATGACATCGGCGGCCTGAATCACGTTACCGTGATACTCGGCAATCGTCTTTTCCAATAACTCGAGCAACGACTTAGATACGGCCTTGTTCTGTCGGAAGATGACCACAATCCGATCCTCCAGCAACTTCTGGAGCAGTTTCAGCCGGAGGTCCACATGCTTCTTCTCCTGCAAATCAGCAAGGAACGCCTCATCAAGGATGCTGAGGTCAGGACGCTCCAACCCTGCCACTTTGAATAGATCGAGCGGCTCATTCGCCTCCACACTCTCATGCACCAACTGAGTAATCTGTTTCTCCAAATCCCCTTGTGTTGTTGAACCGCGTCCACCTTGACCTGGTCCTTGCAACTTCTTCAATTGAGTTGCGAGAATATCGTAAAGCAGAATCTCGTTGGCCCGCTCAATCACCTCGTCCAGGTGTCGAACCAGGAGGTGCGCCTTGGCCAGTTTCTTCTGAGCCAGTATAAAGGGCTCTGCCTTGTCTCCCATCAACTCGTTGATCCGCTCGGCAAGCCAGTCCTCACGATCTACCTTCGGTAATACGCGCCAGCCAATCGTATCTATGTCCCCGGGAAGGAACGCACGGACCTCTTGAAGGTAGGTGTAAAACACCTCAACGGCCTGCTCGATGTCGTACGTCGGCTCGCCACGCCCGCCGCCACTTGTGTACCGCTGTGTGGCTTCTTTCAAAGCCGTTGCAATCCCGATGTAATCTACTACGATGCCGCCCGTCTTATCCGGAAACACACGGTTGACACGGGCAATCGCCTGCATGAGGTTGTGCCCTTTCATCGGCTTGTCAACATACAGGATAGATACTGGCGGCGCATCAAATCCCGTGAGCCACATGTCGCGGACAATGACCATCTTAAGGGGATCTTCCGGATCCTTGAGTTTGGCCTTGACCTCTTCCCGCTCATCGTTGGACTTGATGTGTGCATACTTACTTCCGGGCTGTACTTCACGCCATCCCTTTGGATCCTTCGAGACGTCGCCGGTAAAGATGACCTCGATGTACGGGCACCCCGGCAGCTTTCGCAGTTCGTCGTACAAATCCACGCAAATCTGTCGGCTCATGCAGACGACCATGGCTTTCTCTTTTGATGACGCCTTCTCTGAGAAGTGCCTAAGAATGTCCTTAGCCAACGTCTCCAACCTATGTTTTGTACCAACAACCTTTTCGAGCGCAGCCCATTTCGCCTTGTATTGATCCAACTCGTCCCCTGAATCCGCTTCGGCAATGATCCCCTTAAAGTCCTCGTCAATATCCTCATTGTTCACATCTAGGGGGATAAGCCGTGATTCGTAGTAGATCGGTACAGTCGCCTTGTCCTCAACGGCCTGCAACATATCGTAGGTATGGATGACATTGCCGAATAACTCCTCGGTATCCCGACCAGCGAAGGAAATTGGCGTTCCCGTAAAGCCAATGAAGGAAGCGTTTGGTAAAGCCCGACGCAGGTTTACGGCAAATCCGCCACCCTGCTCGTTACCATACTGTGTCCTGTGTGCCTCATCCGCGATAACGATAACATTCCGGCGTTCAGATAACACCGGATGTTCCGCTTCAGAGTCCTTGAGTCGGAACTTCTCAATCGTCGAGAACACAATCTGTCCGGCCTCGTTCTTCAACAGATCGCGCAGGTCGTCGGCTGAATCGGCTCTTTTGACATGCCCGACGAGCGAGAAGCCAGCCACAAACGTCTTGTAGAGTTGTTCATCCAGGTCATTCCGGTCAACCTGGACCACAATCGTTGGATTGTTGAGGTCAGGATGTCGGCTCAGAATGGCCGAGAAAAACAGCATGGAAATGGACTTGCCTGACCCCTGTGTGTGCCAAATGACCCCGATTCGCCGGTCCCCTTCCGGTCTCGTGGCACGAATTGCCTGTTCAACTGCAAATAGGACACCGAAGTACTGGTGGTACTTGGCGCCAATCTTGATGGTTTGTTTGCCATCGTCCATGAAAACGATGAAGTCCCGGATGTACTCAAGAAGCCGTTCCTTCGGGAATAGTCCCTCAACCAGAGTCCGCATCGAGTTCGCGATGTTGTTGTCCACCGTCCGGCCGTCGATGGATTTCCACGCCGTGAAATAATCTATCGGGGCTCCCGGCATGCCATGCAATGTTTGAGCCCCATCCGCGATCACGGCAAACGTGTTGTAATTGAACAGTTGAGTGATGTCGTAGGTATAGTTCGTGATCTGGGTGTACGCATCCTCGACGGTGGCGTTTTCCTTGAACGGGCTTTTCAACTCGAAGACGACCAATGGCAGCCCGTTGATGTAGATGAGGATGTCAGGTCGGCGGGCCATCTTCCCGACGATGTCGAGTTGGTTCACGACAACAAAGTCATTGGAATCTACGTTGTCCCAGTCAATCGGATACGCATGGATGTACTTTGTCTCGCCGCCCACCTCGTAGCCGAAATCGACACCTTTGACCATCATCTCGTGAAAGCGCTGATTCCGGAGTTGCCAGGTGGTCCCCTGAGGGTCAGTGAAGAGGTTAGTCAGGGCTTGAATTGCATTGGTCGGGAGTTGGGGGTAACGATGCCGAAGAAACATCTCCAGTCGATCCCAAAGAACAACCTGGGACAGATCGGTCCTAATTTGCAGTTGACTTGCCGGGATGTACTGGTATCCCTGCTTCTGAAGTCGCTCTATTGTTGTTTCCTCGAAATCCGACTCGTACAACTTTCCCCCTGGCACTTTACATCACCTCTTTTACTTTTTCCTCGGCCTCAGGTAAGTCAATCTCTCCGGAAAGAAGACGAGGCAGGAGGTAATCTCGCGTTTGAATGAGAAGCGCGTTTTCCCTTACGTTTGAACGAACCAAATCGAACAGTGGCGCTATACTTTCTTTGAATGCCAACCCATGGTCCTCCGTTGGGAGCAAGAATTTCAATGAGTTAAGATTTCCCTTCGTTAACTTCGGTTGGACGGCACCTGTGACATACCGACTGATGTCCAACGTCTCGAAGTAGACCCTGAGCCACTCAGTACTAACGAGCCCCCTACCTTGCAATACGTGTGCATGATTATTAACCCAAATCTTGCCCTCTACGTATTGAAGGTAAGGTTTTCCGTTTGGTTTCGTCACGGAACCATCTTCACCAACTAATAGGTAAACTCCGTCAAATAGATAGTCATCTACGTAATCAACTACGTCTGCGGCACCGTAATAGGGAAACTCGCCGTGGCGCTTGGCCCTCTCTCTGGAAGACATGGGTACACGACGAGAATCAAAGTTCTCTGAAACTCGCCCAACAGTGGACACTTCCCACCCCTTCGGAATCAATCCCAATTCTGACTCGACAAACTCCCCATCCTGGAAGGGGCCGAAATCTACAAACCAGTGTTTGTAAAGCGCCATCGCCATTTGTTCAAGCGTTTCATTCATGCGACGGTTCAGTTCGATTTTGTCGTCAAGAGAACAAATAATATCGGATATGCAGCGCTGAACCACCAGCGATGGAAGGGGTATCTCCATGTCTTCAATTTGTCGACCACTCATGTTGGGCTGTGCCGACCCATATGCTAGGTTATACATCTTTTCTTGGTATTCACGGCTACTCAACACAGCCCAGATAAAACCAGATTCTGCTCTGACCGCCTCAATTTTTGCTACCCGTTGGTTCAGTAGTAGTGGGCATTCGGCCCTAACCTTACCGATTTTTCCTGCGGTAGCGCCTGTCATCGCAACAAGGACGTCTCCATTACGCAACACGTAACGATTTAACCGCGAGGACATTAGTTTTTCCGGCAAGTAATCAACGTCCTGGAGGTTAACTGTTAAGTCCCCAGTAATGTTCTTGATTTTGACCACGGGAATTCCGACACTTGAGAAATCCGCGCTTTTAAAAGCAAACCCGGGAATAACATTGCATACGTCTCCCAATCTCGTGGTCGGCCATTTCACGTTTCAGATACCTCCATATTTACATTCTGGAGGTGCTCTAGAATTTCACTTTGTAACCTAATCGACTCCTGAAACTGTTCATATAGACGTGTCGTCAACTCAGCCATCTTCTCTTCAAAGGGCACGTCGTCTTCTTCCCCAACGCCAGTCCCGACATATATCCCCGGAGTCAACTTGTAATCGTTCGCCCGAACATCGTCCAACGTGGCTACTTTGCAAAGCCCCGGGACATCCTGATAAGCACCGCCGTTCGTCCGGTACGCATGATAGATGCCTGCAATCTCGTCAATCTCTTCCTGGTCAAGCGCCTTCTGTCTTCGGCTGACCATCGTACCCCTTTGCCTCGCGTCGATGAAGAGAATCTCGTTTTTCCGAGCCCGGAACCCCTTCTGCCCATCCCGATTCTTGCTGAGGAAAAATAACGCGCACGGGATGCCCGTTGTGAAGAATAATTTCTCCGGCATCTGCACGATGCAGTCCACATAACCATCTTCAATTAGTCGTTGCCGGACTTCCTTCTCCCCGGTCGTGTTCGTCGTCATGGCTCCGTTTGCCATCACAAACCCAGCCGTCCCGCCGTCCTTCACATGGTAGAGGAAGTGCTGGATCCAGGCATAATTCGCGTTGCTGTCCGTAACGGGACCAATGAGACGCGGGTCGTTATGCTGAATCTTGTCTGCTCCCCACAGTTTCATGTTGAACGGCGGGTTCGCGATCACGTAGTCAAACTGCTGCCCTTCGAACTGGTCGTTAAGCAGCGAATCCCCTAATCGAATGTCCGCGTTAATCCCGTGCAGTAAGACGTTCATTTTACCGAGGCGAAGTGTCGTCTCGATGTTCTCTTGCCCGTAAAACGACAGGGCATGTTTCTGTTTTGTGTACTGCTCTGACTGAATGAACATACCTCCGGTCCCGCAGGCAGGATCGAATACTGTTCCCTGTTTGGGATCAAGCATCGCAACGAGGAGTTTGACAATGCTGGACGGAGTGAAGAATTCCCCGGCCCGGTTCCCTTCCGAACTCGCGAAGTTGCCAATGAAGTACTCGTACACTCTTCCCAAAATGTCTACACTGTCGCTGTTCTGGGCACTGAATGCATCACGGGAGAAAATCCGGATGAGTTCCCCGAGGTTCTCGGCAGGCAGGTTGCTCGATTGGTAGATTCGGGGCATAACACCTTCGAGGTCCGGGTTCTCCTTCTCGATTAGAAGCATGGCATTATCCAGGATCTCTTTGATGTTCGGCTGTTTCGCGTTGTTTACAATGTACGACCAATGCGCCTCTTCCGGCACCACGTACACGTGTTCTGAACGGTATTCGTGGGGATCAGAGAGGATCTCCTCACGGAACTCGGGATCGTCCGAATACAGTTCACTCTCCGGGTCATCCAACATTTGCTCCAGTTGAGCCCGACGCTTGTCATACTTCAACGATAGATAGCGCAGGAAGATGAGCGGTAAGACGATGTGCTTGTAGTTAGCGGGTGCTACACTGCCCCGCATACGGTTTGCGGCTTCAAAAAGGTCTTTTTGAAAGTCGATGTCTGCTTGTGCCAACCCTTGGTCCCCCTATGTTCCATGCATTATCCGTAATGTAAGTATTATACAACCATCAGTCCATCTATGACACAGAGGTACATTCTCATATAGTCATCAGATAAGGAAAAATTGTTCATGTCGGTCCATAGGAAGGATAGTTTGGGGAAAATGCCGTGGCAAGGAGGTCGTGCTGATCATCTACGATACCGACGGTAGTGCCGATGACGACGATGATGGTGGTGAGATGGAACGTCGAAAGATGTTGCAAATTTCACTAGAATAAATAAAGCAAAACATAATAGGGTATAGACCTTTCCCCAAAATGACAGCCGCTTCCACTCTGCTTTAACCTGTTCATTGTCTGACGTCGGTCTCACCCCGTTGAACGCCTGATTTACTAGTCGAGGTCAATCTAAACTCCAACACACATTGCTTTCGTCTACCAGTTCATAATTGACCAATCGTTCTGGTACGTGAATTCTACAACCTACACTCGTTTCCCTTTATTCACGCTCTATGAACATTGCGCTCAGTATGTGGCCTAAAGCAGAAGGAAAGTGCTTCACATGTGGAGAAATGATGCCAATGAAATTGTCATGTGGAATGAGAGGCGTAGTGTATGGGATACGCAGTCAACCATGGCTTTGACATTCACATAAACAAGGAACTATTCCGAAAACGACTGAATGGGAAGAAATTCAAGGAGTTCTATGAAGAATTGGTTATGGAGTGGGACCTGGATATTACTTATCCATCTTTTATGAATCTATTAGACAATCAAGTAAGATGGTTACTGGTGTATGCCTACCCGGTCGCAAAGAAGTGTGGCGTTCCGATTGAAGAACTGTTCGTTTATGTTCCTATTCCGAAAAGGGACGACTTTGTCAAAGTACAAACTAACGGCCACGTTGGCTCCTCATCGTAAATGATGATGAAAGTGGCGACGATGGCGTTTTGGATGGGGTCTGGAGGGCACAAATGAGTGGGCTCTTTCCTTCTGTTACGGAGCAATGAGGACGCTGTTAGTGTCGTAGTTCTTTCACTCTGCTCAATTCGTTGGTTCATTCCGTTCCAGTGGCTCGCCTTCAGAGGAGTGAGTTGAGATCCTCCCGCCTTGTAGGACGTCGAAACGACTAGAGTCAGAACGCGGCTCTACAGGTGGAAATGGCCTATCTAATCGCACCCGCCCCATTCGGAAAACCGTACCATCGTCGAATTTCACTGTCGTTTTCCACACCGTACGAGGCCCATTGTCTTTGTTGCATGATTTTCTCCAAAAGAAGATTCGCATCACCTGTCACTCCTAACCACGTCTGTTAGCACCGCTGATAAAACTGTTTCGAAAGCGGAAAAAGGCCCGGATAAACCAGGCCCCTCCTACCGGTCGTAGGTGATTATCGGATACTTCACGGATACCCGATACCATTATCATCATTCCTTCAGGGTTAGACGTGCAAGTCGCAAGTTCCTGACGAACATCGACATCAATGCCGTATTTTCATACGATCTGTCGCGTTTCGGTTCCGGCGTTCAAGATGAGTTTCGATATGCAGAGTGGCGTACCACATTTTGTATGATCTTACTCGCGTGCCCACCAAATAATAGGCACAGCACTGTCGTGATAGCAGGTGACTACTCTTAGCAGTCAGGTAAGCCCCGACTTGGAAGAGATCATCTATCACTGTCCAACGGTGTCAGGCAACTGAATCAAGTTCCCGACTTCCCGGAATGGATTTAACACATAACACTGTGCAAACACATGTCTGCTTCCCGCTTTGTCATACGCATCACCATGACGGCATCGATCTTCTTCCCCTCCACAGTGACATAACCGTCATACGCGAGGGCAAGGGAAATTTCCGGGGCATCCTTGCGAACTAATGACTCGGCCTTTTTGATTGACGTGACAAAGGATTTGGGCTTTCTTCATTCCCTCTTCCAAGGTGTCGGCAACGAATCGGAACAGTTTTCGCTCACTGTCTTTCTGTGTAACGACAAATGGGACCAGTTGCCCGTCTCTGGCAGAGTCAATTCCCAAATCAACAGTGAATGATACGAGGTCTATGAGTGCGTCATCTATCTTATCCATGCTGCTTTTATGCACTCCAGGTCAACCGAGTATACATTCAACTGCGTCACCACACGCCTGGGAACATGCGCTTTGTTCGTTTCATGTACGACCGATACGGCTCTCCAAAGTGGTCAACCAACGCTTGCTCTTCCACGTGAATCCGGTACAGATAGAGGAGAAACAAGCCAACTCCGCATAATACTGCCCCCCACCACGTCCGGAGAGACAATGCGATGCCAACGGCTGTAATCCAGCCACCCGTATAAGCAGGATGACGGATGTGTCGATACCAGCCCGTCTGTATGATCTGCTGGTCTTCCGCAACGTTTACAAGCGGGGAGAAGAATCGGCCCAGTTGACGAATTGCAGAGAACCGAATCACGATGCCTGAAGCCATCAGCACCAAACCGACCCAACGTGTCCAGACAGGCAGGAAACCAAATCGATTACTGGCAAACCAAAACGTGATGGCCAAGAGGACATACATCCCCAGCACGATTGCAGCGGCTGAACCGCGATCACGGTACGTCCTCCTCGTACCATTTGTACGAAGGCGGCGGGCGCGGGCTGCGAAAGCGATCTCAAGCACTAACCAAATCCAGAACAACAACCAAAACAGGGCGCCGTGCCTCATGAAATGTGCCATCGTGTGGCTCCTTTCGCATACGAGTCCGTGCATCACTAAAGTGTTGGATTATGTTGGATGAACCTGTAATCGTTGTTCTCCGTCATCTGGTTCGGTTCCTGCTATATGCGACGATTCCCCTGTGTTACGATCAAGTCAACTTATCCCCTATGCTGAGGACGGATTTTTATGTGTGGACGGTTCACCCTAACGGAAGATTGGTCCTTCATGTTGGTCGAATTCGGCATTGTATCCAGCGACTTTGTCCTGCGCCCACGATACAATATCGCGCCAACACAGGATGTCGCCGCCGTCGTTTCAGATGGTACGGAGCGTCGCATCGGTTCACTGAGGTGGGGGCTTGTCCCGCCCTGGTCGGAATCAGCAAAACCCAAGTTCGCGACATTCAACGCCAGAGCAGAAACGCTCTTGAAGAACGCAACGTGGAAACGACTCGTCCCTCGAAAACGGTGCATTATTCCGGCGGACGGGTTTTATGAGTGGCAGAGTCACGGTGACACCAAAAGGCCGCTGCGTATTCGGCTGAAAGACCGAAAGGTATTCGGCTTCGCAGGGCTGTACGATTCGTGGATTTCCCGGGACGGAGCGCAAAAGATTAGCAGTTGTACCATCATCACAACTGAGCCAAATGAATTCATGTCGGCCATCCATAACCGCATGCCGGCCATCCTTCGCCGGGAAGACGAGGATTTATGGCTGGATCACACAGTGACCGACACGGACTTGATAACGCAACTACTCAGACCATATCCGGCCGAGGAGATGTACGCCTACCCAGTTCATCCGATGGTGGGAAACGTGAACAATAACCTGCCGGAGTGTGTCGAAGAGTACGTGGGGGACTGACAATCAAGGTCAAAAAAGAAAACGCCTCCGGCAATTGGGACACCGACGGACGGTGAGAGTGACATGGTGAGCATACCTGACAACAGATGACACATCTATGGGTTTGAGCTAGTCCATCCGACCATCGGCAACAGCGGCACTTTCCCAAAGGTTCTCATTCACCGAGGAGTTGATTGAGCGCGTTTACGAGCACAGTCCTCGGTTTCTCCTGTGAGGTGACGACCGCATCAAAGTTCTCCTCCTGAGAGAGCACCCACAGCTTGATAAGTTCGTAGAACGCGGGCAACTCCAGCAAGAAATAGGATTCGCCTCCGCGATGGCGTGAGGCCGTGACCACGAACCGCCGCTCCCCAGAACGATCTGCAGCTTCGACGAACTCAAACAGCCCCAGTGTCGTTTCCACCCGACATATTTTCCGGATGCCGCCGTCTGCGAGAGCGTAGTAGTCACTCTCTTCAATCTCGCGGATATGGAGTTCGAACGTTTCCACCTGCTGCTTCATGACGATCCCTTCTTTCTGTTTCCAGAATCGCCTGCTGAACACCGGGTCATACGCTTCAATCACTCATATCACCCCGTAGCCCCTCTGAAAATGAGGGGGCCCCGGCTCGCCAGCCCGGGGCAACAAACCAAGAACGACTGTGTCATCTCTAATGCTAGCGAATCTTCTGATTATGTCAATGGGGCTGAGGATAGAATTGGGCCCCCTTGGGTGCTCCTTCCACGCCAGCTAATAGTTGAATTTCTTGTTTCGAATGCTGTTAGGATAGTCCGTGATTCACATCATGAATAGAGGAGGCGCAAAAGAGACATGAACAAAGAACAATACGCCCGGATGGCACGGCCCACCCTTTGCCGGGTTTACTTGTGACGGATCCACCAGTGATGTAATGCATCCCTCACTGCAAATCTGAAGTTTGCTTCGTCTTTCGCCTCCCCCTTGCAGGGGGTGGAAGAGGGGGAGTACAAGTACAAGGCGCAAAACAGAGGGAAGTTCGGGGAACTCAGACAAAGGGTAAGGCGGGTGATTCTCCGACATTCAAGCTGATACAGGCCAGTCGTTGTCCTCCACCCACCCAATCGGACATTGCTCTTCAATTGCTTTGCCAGGTTAGTCCGCCATCAGTCGATTCCTCAAATACCCCTTTGCCATTGTTGCCACCTGCCAGGAAGAAGTGTGAGTCATCGGGTGCACTGAGAGAGACAGGCGAAACCGGAAAATCAAAGGGACTTGGTGCACTCGAAGAGCCGCCCACAGGGTCGTACACGATTCGTATGCCCTTGGGCGTAATCACTGACACGGTCGTAACCATCGTATTGGCAGGGTACGCTCCAATGAACAAAACATTCCCGTTTGATAGAACTGCAAATGGGCCGGGTTGGGCCGCAGGTGGCGTATCGTCAAGCGCCGGCTTGGCATTCCCGTAGAGCGACTCAAACATGCTTTCGTCGAATAGCGTGTTCCACGTTTGTCCTGCATCGTTGGATTCAAACAGGATGTACGGGCGCTGATTCATGGCGCCACCGTTACAGGTGTACAGCACTGCCACGTGATTGCCTGATGCTTGAGTGGCCACGTTCCATTCCTGCGTTTGGTCAAGGGAAGTGGAGTACACCTTGGTCCAGTGCTGCCCGCCATCGGTCGTCCTGTAGATGGCCCCGGTCGTTGCTGCCGCGTACCAGGTGCTCGGATCAACGGCTGCCACAGATGCCACGGGAACAGGCGGTGTACGTTTCAACCAACTTGCGCCACCCCCGTTCGACGACCAGACAACACCGGTTGACACAAAGACGAGGAAGTCGTTCCCCTGATAGTCGCTCGGTACAAGTGAAACATCCTCCATAGGAGTCGGGGCGAACCCTACCGACGAAGTGCCGTTGAACAGAACTTTGGAGAACTCCTCGCCTGCCATGTCCGTGAGCATGTAGTTCTTCGTCCAGGCGACCACGAAGAATTGGCCTTGCGCCCCGGTGGCCTGAAGCCCAACAATCGGTTCGGACGCAGTGAAAACCGCCGTCCATGTGGCTCCACCATCGGTTGTCTTGTAGGTGATTCCGCTCTTGCTTCCCACAAACCCGACCTTATCGGTTGCAAACGACACTGCCGTGAGTGGCTCCGCATTTTGCTTTGACATCGGAAGTGTTACGAGTGTCGGAACAGATGTTCCACCTGGATTCACATTCAGGGTTGTTGTGTTCCCTGAAGTGGTATTTGTCGAGGGGACCCCGTGTGCCGCGGATGTCGTATCGGTCGCCTGGTTGGAGATTGGCTGTCCCCCGGGAACGAAGTTTTAACTTTGTTGCCCACATCCCACGAGGATGGTAGTAAAAGCAATTCCCGCAAGAACTGCAAGCGGTTTTCTCATGACGTTCATGCTGCTCTCAAATGAATAGACGGAGGAGCCCTGTCGTTAGTGACATTCCAACTGGAGTTAGTGCCAAAACCGGGACGGGAAATGTTTCGATCAGCCAGTTCACCACACTTGCTCTCGAATATTGTGTGGAGGCAAACGGCCGCCGCCTGTTCCGGATTGTTCACAAACTGTTTTCTTAGCTCTCAACGGGTTTTCAATAATCCAGAGCTGTCCTCACGCTGACTACCAGTTGCCGCACACCGATTGATCCGTACTTCTACGCTCCCGTGATCGGTTCTTGGCACAATGGGCCACCTCAACGTGTTTTGTTTGGATTACGCGAAGAGAAACAGCACGACGATACAGATCCCGAGAAGCACGGATGCAACTACACTGTATTCGGGTCCGAATTCCCCACCCGACACCCATTCAGGTCCTGTGGCACGGGTAGACAGCCAACGCCCGACTTGCCGACCATACATGGGATAACCAAGGATTGGCCATTGCATCAGGTTCCAGCCGTAATGCACACCGATAGCAGCAACAAGACCAAACTGGAGGTAAACGAGCCCAAAGACAATCGTGACGAGCCCGAGATTCAGCATGCTGATGACCGTTGGCCGTCCATTTGGTATATGCAGGACCGCAAACACGACGGCTGAGATCGCAAAGGCGATTACCATTCCAGTATAATGCCCCACCCATCCAATCAGGAACGCTCGCGCAAACGCCTCTTCAAGTACTGCGAATAGAAGCAGCCAGAAGGGATTGGTAACGAATCTCTCCTGCTTTGAAATCCCTGCCGCTACTCCGTTGTGCAATGGCTGAATACGAATGACGCCAAGGAGACGAAGAACCACCGTAATGATTCCGATGAGTATACCGCCTGTAGTACAACCAGCGATGAAGTAGAGCAACTGCTGTGTGACTGACTCAGTCAATGACCGGACTCCCTTCTCACATCTCCCATGCCCTTGTGATTCCTGACTTGTCCCGAACCCCCAAATAAAATGCGCTAAATTGCTTGATAGGCGCGCTTATCCCAACCGGTTCAGCTGTACACCACTTGGACCGACTCATCCTCTTGTTTCTAGATCACATCCTGCTGGGAAATGAGGTGGATTTTGCTTTATGCTGCTTATCCCTTAAGAGGGGAAGAGTATTGTACGGGTGTACGCCTAATTGAGAACTCTAGTGATGGCGCGGGCTCCCGGGTTCCTTTCGGCAATAGATTGTATGTACGAACGATGTACCGCGCGCCTACGTGCTGTACGGAGGAGCGGGTGAAATCGTGGTTGTTAACGACCCATGAGCGTTGCGGAGGAGAGAACGCCTACTTTGCATCCTCAATTCTGTTTGTTGCTCCGTTTTCTTCGCCAGCCGAGATCTGTTTTCGTCTCTACGCCGTTACGCCACGTCCACTGACGGAGTTCGGACAAAATCTCGTCCATATCGCACTTTTTGAACGCGACACTGATAGGAACCTTGTACTTGCCTTTGAAGAAAACCGTAAAATTCGGCCATCTCTCCTGGATGTAGATATGCTTGATTTCATCGGCCCGAATGCGTGTCTTTGGGAACACAAGCGCGTCCTCGTCAAACGAAAGGGCACGGTTTCGCGACCCTACGTACAGCAGAAACCAGAAGAGCAGCGCAAAGAGTACAAACTCGATGCCAGCGGCAATCTCTTTGTAGGGATCGGGAACGTTTACAATCACCCCCGACATTGCCGCTATCACTCCTCCAAATGACGCCATGACAGGCGAGCCGACAGTGACCTTGTATCGCACGGAATCCCTCCCCACCACAATTGAAGGCGCAAGGTTAGTCGAACTGTTTATCGTTCCTTTGGTGATGTGTACTGCGATGGCTTTATATACGGAAATGGCTGGTCCATGCGGACGCGACCCCAACGTAGTACCTTGCCTCCGTCGAGCTTGATGGTTCCCTTGGCGATAGTCCGAGGTCCTGGCTCTTTTGATTTACGAAAAAGGCCCACTCATATCCCTCCAGATTTGCATCTCCCAAGCATAGGTGACCCTCATCTAATTGTTCGGATGCCTACACTTCGCTCGACGACAGGGTTACTCCTCGGACGAAGAAGGATTCCCTTTCCTGGCACGGCGTTCACGACGAACGGCGGCTATCTCGTCCCGGATGTCGCGCTCCAGCTCGGTTTCATCGACGTTAAGTTCTGACGCCTTCGCCCAGATGCGCTCCAATGCAGCCCAGCCCGCATCATCCGGCCGAGGTGGCGCCAAGTCGTCTGTTTCGACCGACAGTTCCGCGTACGCATGGTCCAGCAACCGGGACTTCTTCACTTCCCGTTCTATTTCTGCCGCCGCTTTCGGATCCAAGTGGTGCTCCTCCCGGAAACGCAAGTAATCCTCGTACGACATCCCGGGGCCCAGGTCTAGTTTCTTCTTGTCATCTGACATCATGATCACCTCCACCAACCATCTTCTCCACTTCCATGTCCGTGCTACGTCCGTTTCGTTTTCCCGATCTTATCACAGGTAACAAAATAGCGGAGACCAGACATGGCACTTGATCGGTGCCGGCAAATGAGTCCGGGAGACAGACCACCTAGGTAACCCCGGGCGCTAAAGCGCAAGATGAGTTTCCACCCAAAAGGTGTGGAAATGAAGCGCAGCGCGCGCCCGTGTGTTTTTGACGGAGCACCCTTTCTTTCAAAGCGCCGGAGGCGCCCCGCAGGCCTCAGCCGAGGAAGGCACAGAGTGCCCCGCCCCTAATGCAGTTCGGATATGCGAATGGTTGAGAGTTCAGGCAGATCGCAGTTCAGAAACCTCACAAGGAGCCCGCCAGGAATGGGTCCAAGCGGGCAAGACGGGGTAGTGCATATTCCACATTGGGAAGTTCCCATTATGAACCAATTCGGACAAGTACACGAGCAAATCCTACCTTGTCGGCCTTGTTTCACTGCAGAACGTGCTGGCCGAGAAAACGTTGGATAGCCGGCCATACCACGTCAGGGCGCTCTATGTTGATGAATGTCCTGCTCCTTCGACCACCAATTCCTCATACCAACCGTCATTCGCACGATAGCGTTAAAGAACCGTGCGCATTTGGGTCACCATGGGCTGTGGAGGATAAACCTCTTCACCTGGCCACCCGGGTACAAGGCCGAGTTTACCCAACGTTCCAAGATCAAATATGGACTGGTCCGAGACGATCTGATCCGCATCTCCTCTGATCCACAGGACGGGGAAGTGCGGATAAACCTGTGCCAGGCCGGATAGGTTGACGTATTTCGGCGACATGGCGTTGGCTACTCCATCGAGCCCCGGTGCAGTACCGGGCCAGTTGGGGCTCGGTATGGATCCCCCAGGATAAAAGCCGTCCCCAATCTTTGTCGATAACATCGAGTCCACAAACATCTCTTCAACGTCGGGTGAAACGCGGAAAGGGGGAAGGAAATAAAACTGATTCATCACGTTGCGTGGACTGTTTGCGTCATCTGAACTACGGTCTTGTTGCTGAATTCGGGCTATGAATTCGGGGTTGACGGTTCCACCCCCTGAACCAGCAAAATCGGGCCAGCACGGTGTGCCATCTGCGTCACGTGTACCGCCAAAACCATACGGGGGAAGCGGACTGATTAGGATGAGACCGCTTACATTAGTCGGATGAAGAATACTGTACTGCATTGCAATCCCACCGCCCATTGACCAGCCCGCGAGAACAAACGGACGCTTCACGTGAATGGCTTCGACGTGAATGAAGGTCCTCCACCCAATCAAGGAGTCCGCGACGAGCATCAATCGGTAGTGGTTCAGTGTCACGGAACCCGCGCAAGTCGGGAGCCCAAACGTGATAGTCCTTCGCAAAATGTTCTATGGTATCGCGCCAAAAGACACTGGATGAAACATTCCCGTGCAGCAGAATCAACGCCGGACGTTCAGGATCTCCTGCCTCCAATGTTGCCATCCTGAGTCGGCCCGTCGGCACGACACGTCGCTGAATGTCTATTGCCAGGATCATTCACCCCTTTTACAATTCGATGCACCAACTTGTCTTCAGCATACAGCCCCAAGGTTACACCTGAGTTACAGGCCATTTTTCATAAGGGGCCGACAAACGGCCCAAGTTACTCAAAGTTACCCAAATCCAGGATCGACTGCATCCCGGCGTTGTCGTCAGCAACGTTCACATTACGGATGGTGACAGCAATGGCGGCGGGTTGGGGTGATGGAACGTGAAGGTTGGCGCCATTCTTTTGCGGTGCGATTCGTACCTTCCGTGCATGCCATGTCTGGCTCCGCCTTGGTCTGGGTCTGCTGACCTCGGGAAGCCCCGGGGGAAGAGCCCCCTCGGCCTCTAGCCCTTTCTTCAGGACCTCAAGCAAGTGCTTGCCGAGTCCACGAGGATGGCGTTTCAAGTACTCGTTGAAGTGGTTCAGTACGTCACGGTTCGCATATGTTGGGACGCGAAACCCAAAGGTTTCTCCTGGCTGCATTTGCTGTCTCACTTTGCAGCACCTATCTTTCGCGCCATCTGGAGGAGTTTGTAATACCCCTTTGCGTTGGCCCACACGGACTCTTCTGGCGTGATGAATCGGAGCGGAAGTTTGTCCACGTTCAACGCTTCCAAGTACGGCCTCAGCAAGATCCCTCCGCCACCGATTACAAAGCAAATCTCAATCTGCCCGCCCAGCGCTGCGAACAATTTACGGATCTGCTGGTACTCAACCCGGGCCAGAATGTCCAGTTCTTCGTCCACAATGCCTTTGATGGACATCCGTCCCAGCCCGACGCGGTAACGGCGGTCCTCACGCGGATCCGTGATGCACCGAACCAGTTCCTGTCGGTTTCTGAATCGGTATCCTGCTTCTTGTTCAACCCGCGCCATGATGCCATCAACGCAAGGCGAGATGCCGTCCTGCAAGCCAACAGAGTTCACATTGTCCAGGTGCCCGCGCGATCCGATGATGCAGAAATCAGAGGTTACCCCTCCAATGTCCGCAACCAGTATGGTCAACTGCTCGATGCCTACCCGGCGAGGACGACCCTCGTCATCCATCGTGATGTCGGCGATGGCCGCGTGACCCTCCGCGTACACCCGAACATCCCCGAAGGTGATGCTGACCGTATTTCCGCCGAGCGGTGCGGGCGTGTCCAGGAACCGAACCTTGTGAGGCCCTTCCTTAAGCCGTTCGATGAATCCCTGCTTGCGTCCCGCCTTCACTTCAGCAAGCGGAAGTCCGCAGGCCAGGTCGTATGTTGCCTGGATGACACCCTTCTTCGCGGAAAACTGCCCGCAGAGCACTGCGTCAATAGCCAACGTGGTAAGTGCAACGACGAGGTTTTGGTTGGATTCTGCCTTGATGGCGTCCGCTGGAACCTCCGTACTGTGACGGTACATGGTTGCAAGGTTGCCAACAGCATATATCCCGTCTGCACCACGTAATGCCGGGCTGATTACCTCCACGTGGAGCCCATCAAGCGGATCTGCCTCCAGTTGCACGACCTGCCGGCGTTCGCGTTCTACGGCGATGACATTCGGAACCACGAGGCGGTTCGCTGTGTCGCCGATGACGGCTTTGGCAGCGTCGTTTCCTGCATCCACTGCTGCGATTCTTGCCTTTTGCATTTCTTTTGCCTCCTCTAAAAAGCTGATGGAATCGTCCCCCGAAGGGAGACATAAGGAGGCAGTGGACATATGGGGTCGGGCTGTTAAGCATCCACTTAGGAACGGGCGTGGCTGGACGTAGGGCTCCGAGCCGCATTATTTGGCCAACTTCCGTGAGAACGGGACTCATCTCGCCCATGCGGAATGACAACAGACGGACAAAACGGAAGAACTACGAAACCAGCAGCTGAAATCGAAAAGCAGAAGTGAAGAAGAAAACGCAAAACAATGCTGGAGGTACTTCGGAGAACAACCGAGTCGCAAATCGAGGAATGATTTGCTAACAGTTTCAGTATATACCACAATAATTGACCTGTCCACTGAAATAGCAACTCTTGCAATTTTTTTGCAAAGCAAGCAATTTCCTATCCATGCCCATGCTGCTATAAGTGTATGGCCCGTATAGCAGGCCACACACTGGATGCCTGGTTGACTAGGTCCACCAGCGCGAAATCTCCAAGAACACCTCAGAACCCTCCATGTAGAAGTACCAATCACTCGGGTCTCCTACATCAACGCCGCGATCGAGTTCGATTTCCAGCAGGTCTTCGATGTAATTCGACTTTTCGCGATCATCAGGGTCATCCGATGCAAAGCAAATCTCTACGTCTGTCCCATCCAAAGCATTTTCATCGACCACTCGATGAAACACCACCTCGGGAATGAAGCAAGCGATAGCATCACCCTTGGCCGACGACACGATTTTGCCAAACTCATCGAGTCCTGCCTGCGTGGTGATACGGTACAGAGTGTACGTGGGCCAGGGGGATCCCGGACATGGACAGTACAGGCCGTATCTCGTCCTCATTTTCTCGTCCCTCCTTTCGCCAAAAACGCCTCAAATTGCTGAGACGATAAGTAATGCTCCGTGTGGGGCAGAAAACCACATTGGCCTTGGGAAGTGTCAATCCATTGGAAGGTGTTATAGAAACACGGAATGATTCGTTGTCAAAGAGTTGCTAGTACTATAGATGGTGAGGCATAGGCGAAAATACAGTGAAGTGAAATGAGAAGAACTGATTATTACTGAGAAGAGGGAATTCACTTTGAGGAGAAACGTGGAAAACCACCTTGCTAATGACATTATACAGCACGATCATTTTGTGCGCCACTGAAATGAACATGGGATACAATTTCTTCTGTCGATTGAGCCGTAGCTACATCCGCGGTCGCCTTATCATCGATAATGCGTCCAGTAAGTATCTCAATGTTTGCCCGAAACCCGCGACGCCTCGCTCGAATCATAATCACGAATAACAGCGAAATAAAGCCAAGCGCTATGACGATAGACAGAATCAGTCCCAGCATTTCTTCATCCCCCTAACAACTTCACCCCAAGAGAAGTACTATTTATCTTCTTTGGGCTTGGCATTTCGTCTGACGAACGCCCAGTAGTAGAAGACACCCGAAAGGATGAGATACAAGAGCAGTGATTTAACGGCTGAGTCCGGGTGGCTCGTCAAATTCACAATTGAATTCAGCACAGTTCCGACGCAAAAGGCCCCTAAGACCTGTTGCACGATCCCGCGAAAATTGTGTTGTTTCCAATCCCATAAAACAGTTGCGACGAGTAATATGGCCGTTAAAATGTCGCCGTACAGCAGATTATTCACGTGACCTCCCCCTTCAACTCTCTGATTGGTATATCTCCCTCCTTCAAACAGTTCTCCAGGATGTTTACGCTGGTGTTGTTCACGTTGCGCTCACTGTACGTGCAGCATAGGCAGTTCCTTATATCTGTTTTGGTTTGCCCAACGAACATGCAGTGACCTGCTGTTTTCCCAGAATTCAGCTGAAAACGTGAGAATCCTGCAAAACGAGCGTTTCCGGACAGGTATCCTTCTTTTCTCTGGCTGTTGCAGCGTTGTTCGTTACGTGTTGGCTAAATCGAAGAAGAGGAAGGTACGAAGTTGATTACACGCGAAGCTTTCATCTGGACCGCTAACCTTCGCATCGTTCCACTAGGTCCGCCTATCAGTTGTTCACACCTATTTTGTGAACGTTAGCAAAGCAGGAAATTTGAAAACTGCACCTGGCCGTGTTCCAGTATTACTTGTGCACTGGATTTCCGATTGGCACTAGGTGATTCATCAAACCCGTCGGAAATACATCCTGTGGAAACGGCCGAACGATGATAAACGTGTTCCCTTTTTGAAAGAAATACTGCGGAGTTTGTTTCGGATCGTCGAGTTTGTAGTACACCTCGCCTGATTTCGCGACGTGCTTTATCCAGTGAAGTGGCTGGTAAGTGAATGTAATATCTTTTTTGGTCTTTGGATTCAGCTTGCCATGAGCAATGACCTCTTTCCACGTCATCGGACTTTGTCCCATTTCTTCTATATCAAAAGTAGTCCCTGGAGGACCATTGAACGCAAATGTCATGTTTCCGCCCGAGTCCCAACCCAGGATTCGTGGATTTGCTACTCCCAGGCCGCCGGTAACCATATACACCTCATGGTCTTGGGGCGCTTGGGCAACGTTGTACTGGTCCAGATCCGATTGAATTTGCTCCATCGTAGCTTTATCGAAATTGTCGTTTGGGAGCGTATAGTCCTTCGGTATAGGTGGCACCCGATGGGGCCAGGCAAAGACAGCGATGCCGAAAAGAACAATTACGAGCGGAATGCCCCACCGATACATTGTGCGGAAGTCCATCAACACACCCCCTGGGAATTTGCCTCGTCCGTGTCCAATTCGGCAGCTCTACCAGAGATTACGGAGCACCTGGATACGGATCGAAAAGCATGGCGTGTCCACACGTACTACAGGTTCGAAGGAAGAGTTCCAGGTGTCTATCAAGGACTTTGCGTTGGTCCAGATACACTTTTCTTTCGTAAAAAGTGTCGTTACCGCAGAGAGGACATTTCAACGTTTCGGTCTCCGTCAACTGAACGCGACATGGGCTGTCGTGGGTCAATTTACTCCCTCAATTCCCCAAGCACCTCAAGGGTGGCACAGTCATGCCCGTGCCGTTATCCACATTCTGTAAATCGTCCTTCCGTCCACAATTTGCGTATCTCTATGAATCTCGCTTAGTGCATGAGTGTATTCAGCCCATCTTGGAAGTTCCTTGGATAGACGCAAGAACACCTTTTCGTCCGGGGTAGCATATCCCACATTTGTTCTGAGACATCCACCAAAATCAGAGTACAGGGAATCCACCCACTCGTCTACTTCCCACTCCGAATCAAATACCCTGCCGCCTTCTTTGTAATCCTCGTTTATCCAGTGAATCTCCAATGGCATCACGCCCTCATTCAACATAGCGTAACTGTTCAATAACGAGCGGCAATCACGATCTTGAAGTCGCATTGTATGCTGCTATGATGTCGCAAACGAGAACCACTGCGCATAAAACGGCCAACAAGATTAGAATGGCCAAAATAACGCGAATCACCCGATGTTTTGTCTTTAACCGGTTTAGAATGCTATAAACAATCGCAACCACAAGGATACTCAGCGCCTCAATACCCCGAATTGCAAATGCCGCCATGAGTGTCAACAGCCAAATAAGCACTGTTAGAATCCATACGATACTAACCCAACATCGTATTTGTCCCGACGGCGAATCACCTTGCCACCTCCCAAACGGCCGACAACGCTCTTTGATTCTGTACCGGTTTACCTACTCCACTGAAATTCGGCATTGACCCATTCCCCGTATTGCTTGATTCCGTACCAATCCCCCCTTGTTTCTGCTTCTACACCGTGACTTTCACAAAACCGCTTTCCGAGGTCAAGGGAAGCAGAATATCAAGACAAGAACCTGAATCCGTGGCGGCTTGACCCGTAGAACCCCGCCAACACGTGTGTTTTCTCCGGTAGAATAGGGATAGTTGGGGCTGTGCTCCTCCAGATCCGCTTCACCGCCGGGGTGATCTTTTGCGTTTTATTATTGAGGAATCCGATGAAGTCATTGTTACCCATTCAGGTATGGCGTTGATTGGGTTGCTCCTTGAAAAGACTCGAATCGGCGAACGTCTCAATCAAACTCGGTTAGACGGCATGGGAACTCCAGAAATCTCGAACTGGGACATTGCACATGCGTATATTGGCTTGCTTTGCCAAGGCAAAACCGACTTCGACCATATCGAACCCTTCCGGGAGGATGATTACTTCCTGGATGCGCTGCAGATTCAGAGTGTACCCTCCAGCCCTACATTACGCCAACGCATTGACATGGCAGCAGGAAAATCCGGATGGGAGTCCATTCTCCTGGAAGAGTCGGCAAAGTTGCTGAAAACGTTGGAAGTGACACTTCGCCCCATCGTGCTTGGACAGGACTCCGATCATCGTTTCTACGTCCCTTTGGACATCGACGTCTCGCCGTTTGACAACTCGGGCACCAAGAAGGAAGGCGTCTCTCGTACATACAAGGGACTGGACGGGTACGCCCCCATCTTCGCTTATTTGGGTCAAGAGGGATACGCTGTCCATGTTCAGCTTCGGGAAGGCAGCACACATGTCCAAAAAGGAACCGCCGCCTTCCTGCGAGAGAGCATCGGATACGCTCGACAGGTAACTGACCTACCGCTGCTCGTACGCATGGATGCAGGGAATGACAGTGCCGAAAACATTGCAATCTGCCAGGCGGAGGACAGCAAGGCAGATTTCATCATCAAGCGAAACCTGCGGAAAGAGAGCGTTGACGCCTGGCTGATCACTGCACAGCAACATGGAACCTGCGAGGAGCCTCGTCCCGGAAAGAAGGTTTATCAGGGCTCGCTACTCTGCCCGGTCAAAAGTGTGTCTCAGCCAGTTCGCATGGTGTTTGAAGTCATTGAACGTACGACAACCGCCGACGGGCAAATGCTGCTCGTACCGGAGATTGAGGTTAGCGCCTACTGGACGTCACTACCGGACGCCCCGGCGGTCATCATTCAACTCTATCGGGAACACGCTGTCATGGAGCAGTTCCATAGCGAGATCAAGACAGACCTGGATGCGGAACGGCTGCCCTCCGGTAAGTTTGCGACGAATAGCCTGGTCCTGCACTTCGTCGTCGTAGCATATAACCTATTGCGGGTGATAGGCCAGGAAAGTCTCAAACGGGGTGATTCACCGCTGCGCAAAAAGGTAGAACGCCGCCGGATTCGCACGGTGATTCAAAACTTGATGACACTGGCCGCCAAGATGGTCCGGCATGCCCGGCAGACAAAGCTAAAACTGGGCCGTGGCAATCGGTGGCTTCCCACGTTTCGAAGATTGTATTTGACCTTCTCGTGACGACAAGGCGGCCGTCGAACTGGAATTTCAACCTCCCGAAAGCTCCCAAGACCAGGGGGTTTGGGACTTCGTCACTCCAAAGGCGGCATGACATGCGAACTCGATGACCAACACCGGAACGACCACCGTGGGCAACTTCGTAGGCGCCGAACTTCTTCCACTTTTGCCCACAGAAACAGCAAATTGGTCAAGCCGTCACGGATTCAGGAAGAACACAAAGACGTAGATTTTTACAGTTTTGCACTGCGTTCAGAAGGCGTAGGAAGCCAGTCAACTATGCCGCTCACTCACCAACAATTTGTTCGTCTGTGATAGCCATTTCAGTGGATTTTGCCGACCCACACCTGTTACAATATGGATGAAGCTCCAGTTGTCCTACCTCTGCGACATCCTCTTTGACACTTTGAAAGAACAGCTTACCAACCGTCCTGCACTGTTAGATCACCTGTTTTGCCTACTGTTTCGCCCGCTGAAACACATTCCTTTCTATGAACCAAAGCAGCCACCAGTAAATGTAATAAGAAATCTCCATCTGCCATCTAACTCCTCATTCACAAAACAGTCGCGCGAGGAAAATCGCCCTTCTCGTCACGACCAAAGAAACCGAACAAGCAGAGTGATACAACTACATACGCACCTCGTAAACCGAACCACACGCCTTACCCGTAAGTACTCACGTGGCATCCTAGTTCGACCTTTCTTCACTCCTTATGTCGGCCAATCGGGCCGGCGATTTTTCCCCACACAACGAGGAGTGAATATTACATTGGCACTAACAGCAGCAGTTCTTGACGCCAAGTACGGCTCGCACCAGCATCAGTTCCCCAGTTACGCGAACCCGGAGCAGCATCTCAAACGGATCCGTGAAGACGCGGAACTTCGTAACAAGGTCATCGACAAACTCATTCAGATGGTTCGGTTTCGCGGGCAGTACACCCGTATGCTTTTTGGTCCGCACCGGAGCAAAATAACGGGAAACATCGTGGTGGAATACCACAGCAAGAAGATCCCGAGGGACAAACACTATCGGGGCACAATTGCGGTTACGCGAAAACTCCTTGAAGGACATCTCACACAAGAGGGCGAGGATACGTACGCGGTTGCCGCTCAGTTCCGGGCGCCGGATGAAACGAGTGCTATCGGCGTGCGTTGGGGCCTCTTCGATGTCGATATTCCGGACGCAGACGTCGCCCGGCGCGCCACCATCGCCATTTGGCGTGCATGTTCTTCCCTCGGCATCGAGTCGCACATTTCCTACAGCGGCGGGAAGGGCTTCCATGTAGAGATTTTTGTAAACAATGACGGCGTGTCCTCCCCTGAATTCGAGGCATTTCATCACTACGTCATGGACTGCTGTGGCATCCGAAAACTGATTCAGCCGGTGATTGACCGAGTAAAGGCCGAGAACAAGCGGGCCCGCCCAGATGTCGAGTGCCGCCCGCGCAAAAGTGCCGGGCAGCCAGCCAAACTTCCTCTCACCCTTCATCAGCGAACAAGATTCTTTGCGGGCTACCTGCAAGTGGTCGGCAACGAACTCGTTGAAGTGCGTGACCCATACGACTACTTCCTCGGCATCGAGTTCAATGCCGATCCGCAAATCATCCATGAGTGCGCAGAGAAGTACATGGAATTCGCGGCACGTAAGGCGTTGGCGGAACAGGAAGAAAAGGCGCCAGAACAGTTGGAGAGAGCAGCAAAACACCGGGGAAAACGCGAAGAACGGGCACGCCTTCGAGCAGAGTATGAAGAGACCAAGGCAATCAAGGTGCAGGACGGCGATGAAGTCGGTACTCGCCGTAAAGAGGCGCGGATTGAGCAGCTCCTCACACGCTTTGGAGCCCTGGACGAAGAAATCAACGTGGACGCAACCGGAATTGACCCGGCTGTGCAGGAGGAAATCGAAGAAATTCTCCGCAAGGGCCTGGTGGACGCCGGTCGCAACGAGACAACCTTCCGCCTCCTGACGCTTCTCCGCTCGACACACACCAAAGAACAAGCCCTGAAAAAGGTGACGAACTGGTCTCGCGATGTCCTCTACCCACGGTGCGGCACGCAAATTGAGACGCCGCTGGACGAGCACCTGCTCGAAGTCGAAGACATGGTCGAGCGCGTTTGGCGCTACCCGGCGCTCGTGGCTCAAATGGTGGAACTGTCAGTCGGCGAGATTCACGGGGTTGCCCGGTTCGCGATGGGACGAGCGGGCATCAACACGAAGCGCTTCCACCTGCTAGTCACCCTCTACATCCTCACCCGCTTCGCCGAGCAGTCCCTGCTAACGAACGACGGGTACATTCTCGCAGCGTACCACTATCTCCACAAAATCACGAAGATGTCTTTTACGACAATCCAAAAGAACCTTGAAGCACTCAACAACACGGGAGCCATCAGCATCATTGAGGGCAAAAGATACGGTGTGTCCACGAAGCAGAACGGTGCAATGTTCCTGGACCCATCGAAAGCTCAGATTCAGCAAATCCGGGTCAATGTTCACAACGAGGTGGCCGGCGAGAGCATCCGAATCAGCAAGTGGATGCTTGGGCGGAGAGGAATCGGCGAATGGTTACTGGTACAGGCGTACGAACCGGACGAACTGTTCAAAGTTTGCGGAGGGCGGCAGAATCGCCGCAAGTACCAGCGGGTGCTTGAAAAGGCAAAATGCGTTTTCGGGACTGGCCGCGCGTAATCGGAACCCTTTGCAACCTGGCTTGGGTCCGCGCAATCGACGTACGACGGTTGCCGGGCCCTTTTCTACGCACTCCGTTGTTCACAAAACCGCTTTCCGAGGCCAGGGGAGGCAGAATATCAAGATAAGAACACAAAGACGTAGATTTTTACAGTTTTGCACCACACATACTCGGCGCTGATGTCTTTTGTTTCCCCGCGAATGGTAAACAGTTGGACCATGTCCCAAGTTCTGATCCAGTCACTCTTGGTATGCTCGTCGAAGTTCCCGGACACCCCTTGGACAACTTCTTTGATGTCTCGTTCCCACTCGTCCAAAGGTGAAAGATCGCGGGTGATGACTTTACTGCATGCGGCAAATGTGGCGCTGAAGGGATCCTTGGACAACTGAACGGCGCCCGACCGCCCTGATAATCCAAGGGCGCAATAGCGCAAGGTGAGTTGGGCGGCGGAAACGCCGGACAATGAGCCGCAGTGCCCGCCCGTTCATGTTTCACACGTTCTTCAAAAAAAGCGCCGGTGGCGCCCCGTAGCCGAAGGCGAGGATGGCACGGAACCTGACGCAGTTGGATCCACTACAATCCCGCCGTGTCAGCCGCTAACAGAGAATCAAGTCGATGCATAAGCAGGCAAACGGGAAAGGACCTGCACGAAGCAGGTCCCACTCCACGACGAGAAAGGTAATTCCATTTTATCACTGCCACCATAAACGGAAAGGATCCCTCCGGTGAAAGATTGAAACAAGACAGTCCACCAATACCCTTGGGACTTCTACGCAAATACCGACGTGGACAAAAGTGACACCGCTATTGTGTCTAAAGCGTTCCTAGCGTGAATATTACTCCAGAATTGGCTTCCACTGCGCGGGCGGTAGTAAAATCCGTGACAAATCGAAAAGACAGGTTCTGGGAGGGTTCGATGCCTACTTGTCTGCATGCAGACACAAACGATGGTATGTTCTGCCGCAGTTGTGCTTCTAATTGCCTTACACGCATGAAGTAACGATCAGACATACTAACGACTTCGAAACTCATACCACTGGTGGAGTAACCGCCACCGATGGGGGCGTATACAACTCCCGGTTCAACCTCAACAAAGCTCTGAACATTCCCATGGCGCAATCGCCGAAAATCATCATCAGATAGTGGTTGTGCTAACGCAAGAGTTGATGCCATCCTGTATCGACTTATTGATTCCGGCCAATTGCGATGGAGGATTCTGACGAGGTCTTGCCTCGCCCAGCTCCCATGACCCATCACATCAATCAAATAGGCATGTGTAGTATCAAATCTAACGAATAGCACCGGCCCGGTTCGTTTTGCAAAACCTGCCGCGTCAATCTCAGTTCCTAAATGGAGATGATGAATACCCCAGTCATTGAGTAGAGCATCATTATAATCCGGCTTTAGGATGTTAGTGCTTAAATGCGGTTTGATGTCAATTCCCTGCTCTATTTTCTGTATGACCGCATCGAGCCCATTTTGTAGTTCCGGCGGGCATGTGAACTCCCTCGAAAACACCACGGTACGCGGGATTGGGAGAACCAGCCGGCGCCAGACGTTGAAGAACCGAAAGGACACTGTCTCCTGTGACAGTGAAGGTTCGTCCGTATATCCCCAAGAGGTCAAATGGCGACGCAGTATCGCAATCCAATCACTCTGGAAATCCGCTTGAACGTTGTAAGCCGTCGGCACTATGGACACTCCCCATCGTCAGTGCTCCCACACATGCTCTGCCAAAATCGCTTCAACTGTATTGGGTGCAAACTTCCGTACCCAATCGTCCCTTATTAACAAGTTCAATTCCGATTCTTGCGTGTGCATCCAGCCCGGGTTGTTGATAAACTCGCCAGCCCCGACAACAGCCCTCAAGTTCCCGTGCTTCACGGCGTACTCTCCTTCGCCCTCAGTCGTGCCAGCCCGGTCAAACTTGCTCTATCGTGCCTTGATGAAACACCATTTGCCACCGATCATCAATCAGTTTCCAAATGGAACTCCTGAGTGTGTTGCGCTGCCTCGTCCTGTCCTCAATCCGATATGTGGTCAGTACGACACCCTCTGCCAGCGGATGCATCTGAAAATCAGACATGCTCACATCCCACTGTCCGATCCCGCCTTCCACCACACAATCACTCTTGTAAAAGATTCGACCGGAACTGCCGATTTCAAAGAACTCGTCGGCGAGCACCTTGGCCAATTCCTCCGGGATCGCCCTGACTTCAGGTTTCGTATGAAACACTTCCAACTCGTGTAACGTCGCAAATAAGTCCTCCACTCTTTTCTCCTCCTACTCCTCGAAAAACAGGGGACTATGCCAGGCCCCCCGACTGTTTTGTTCACGTTGAAGTGTTCACAACGGAGGCGGGCCCCTTGGATTGCCTGCGTGTACTGACTCCTGGGCGCGCCCCAGGCCGATCGCCTCGTCCCAAGCAACTATACATTTTCTGAAATTCAGCCAAATATCGTCCAAACCCTGCACAATGGACGATTCCGAGAAAAATGCTTCGTTTCTCCGGCTGATGCTCCATTGTCTTTTGAATTGGAGTGTGGTCGAGGAAGAGGAAGTCAGGAAGTCCATTTCATACATATATGAATAGCACTTGGTTTAACCCCAGCTATGTGGCCCTCAGCGAGTAGTTGATGCCTCTTTGTTCACGAGAGATTGTGAACAACCCGCACAATGATCGACGCAGCAGGATCTCGGTCTCCTATGTCCAACTTCAACCTGATGGGCCATGACCATATTTCGGAGGCGAGCCAACATGGATTCCTTACAAAATAATCGTCGTCCCAAGCGGGTTCGCATTGTCTCCTTGGATGACTCAATTCGGCGCGGTCTCAACTGTGAAGGTGTCAAGATAGGCATGATCTACAATGTCGGCACGGCATTTGAGGGCGTGTATCGAATCGTCATCAATCAAACGAAGTTCTGGCCCTCCTCCCGCTGGGTGTCTGTTGTCGATGTCGAACCAGTGGATTGATCCAATTGCTCTAAGCATATAGCCCCACATTATGGGGGGCTTTACTTTGTCTTTTTCTTCATCAGCAGTGGAATGTTTTGCTTGTAAGGCGAGAAGCCCATCGCGAGCATCCGCATGATGAGAAGTTCGTTGTGACGGTGGTCGATTTCCGACCCTTGTTCTATGTGCTCCTCGTTGAGGTTTGGCAGTCCCCGTGTCCAGTCGTAGAGTTTCTTGTTGGTAAGAAGAATGGAACCAATCCGGTCACTGGAATCGTGCAACTTGCGAATAGTTAAATGGTCCCGTTTCTCGCCTTCCTCGAGTTCGTCCTGAACGAACCCTTGGGGCAGATCAGGCAGTTTTACGCCCGGGGCGAACATGATGTACGTTTCCGCAACCTGATGGTTGATGTGTCCGGCACAACAGTTCTTCGTGACGTATCCCTTGTAGTTGAGCACAAAGATGGATAGCAGAATGAGTTCGTCAATCTCAATGACCTGACCACTGCAATCGGCTGTCGGGCACAGAATGCCAAACTCCGACTCTTCATCCTCTACAGATGCTCGTATCGATTCTTGCGGAATGTCGCGGATGATTTCTGCTTTGAACATGGAAAAACAGGATAAACAGGCGTGCATATTTCTTTCCTCCTATGTAATCGCGATCATGGCTGTTAAACACGCAAATTCCATTCTACAGGAATGGCTGGGCAATGAGTGGTACTCCCCAGCACCTTTCCCCACGGTTGACACACCCACCGCTCAAACTTCCCTAGGGCAGCAGGGATTCCCCATTCATTGCCTAAATACACCAATGGTACGTGGACTGAATTCATCAGGAACAGTGAGAGTATTTGAATGTGGAGGGCATTTGATGGCATTGGTATGTGGCGTCGATTGTGGATCAAAGAAGACCTTGAGTTACATTGCGTGGCTGGACACCGAGACGAGGGAATTCGTTCTCGATGCCTATGTTCCGAACCCGGATTCCGCATCATTACCCCATCCGCCAGTCGATGTTCCTGTTTCTCACATTGGCTTCGACTGTCCTCAAGGACTACCGCTGCTTGATAAACCCTGTCGATCGACCGACTTGGAAGCCAAAACGCCAACCAAACGCATGGCTCACGACAGAGCCGAGTTACTTCTGGGGAACCTGATGTGTTCACCTCTGGTTCAATTGGGCGTTGCCCTCTTTTGGAGCGTGCTCAAACGCGACGAGGGAACAGTTTACGGTTTTAGTCCCACCTCAAAAGGCAAAGGCGAACAGCCAGTCATCTTTGAAACGTATCCTCGATTTGCGTTGTAATCCTTGTTTGGACTTAAACCCAGTGTTAAGAACATCCCCTCTAAACGCCAGAACCCTCTTGAGTACATCGATCTGGTTTGGGGGCTGATTCAGAAGATGGGTTATTCGTGCAACTCCATCATTCGTCCAAGTGTGGATCAGGTGGACGCCATGCTTTGCGGCATTGCAGCCGAAAGTGTATCGAGAGGACTAGAGAAGCGGGTCGGTGCGCCACCGATTGTTGACGTTCACCACGAGGTAATCCGCGAAGGATTCATTGTTGTCCCGGCATCATAGAAGATTTACGTGAGATGCGAATTCCGAGGAGGTTATCCGATGCGTCACGTGCCTTGGCGGGTTGGGCTGGCCTGTATCCTCTCGTGTATCGTCTCGTCGGCATGTTGATTATGAGGGAAATAGCCCTGCCGATTGGTGTATTGCGGGCGTCAGACGAACTTGCAATGAGTGGCTTTGTCGGCTATCTATCGGGCGCCTGTGAGGACATCCACAGGATTTCAAGTAACTCATCCCATTCCACAGCCGGCACACTCTACAATTTAGCAACTCAAGATTTGCAAACGGCGTCAGTGGCTTTGACTTCTTCCTTACCGATTTACAATCGAAATGGCGTGCAAGATACTGACATTGTCTCCTACATCATGACTAAACTCACACAAACAATGCCTCAGCAGTTTGAGAAAGATAATCCTGCCGTTGAGTACCTGGCAAACCTCTACCCGATACTGAGCCATTTTACAGGAACTCGCCCGTCATTGTCCGGTTACTTTTCTTTGGGTTTCTGAGTCCACCCACTCCCCTTGCCAAACTCCGTTACGTTGGTCAGGGTCACTTAAGACGGATCACCTGGTTCAATCGATGAGATGGTGCCGTCAATTTGCGGTGGCGCATCGTCTGGTGCACTGGCTACTTATGTTTCTGCCACGTTGTTTGTTAGCCCACATCCCGCAAGTCCGACAAGCGAGAGACAGAATATGGCTGCAATTCTGCTCCACGTCCCGCGCGTACAATTGCCCCCTTTATCTGAGTCCTTGATAAAATAGACGACGGACACGGTATCGTGTTACCTGCCGAAGGGATTGAGTAGAATGGAGAGCCGAACCGGAGTAGTGAAGTCGTTTTACAAGGAAGAAGGATGGGGCTGGATTTCAGTTGAGGGCGAAGACGATGTTTGGGTACACTTCAGCGAGATACATGGCGAGGGCTTTCGATACCTTGAACCGGGGGAGAAAGTGACATTTGAACTTGTCATAAAACCGAAGGCACGCGAGCAGGAGAGGACGGCAGTGAATGTAAAGGCATTCTCCGGCTGAATTTGCGAGAACTCGCTAGTTCACGCTACCCCCGTGAATCATTGTCTTCCCGCAGCACGATTCGTCCTGGGGTCGGTGTGAATCGAACAAGCAGCGACGGATTCAGGTCACAGGCCCGCGCAATCGCCTCGTCGTTGAATGTGCCACCACCCCACTCGTCCAATATCGCGATTGGCTTTGTCACCCGGAACACGTTCGCCAAAGACGTCTTGATCATTACATCGTCCCAGGGGATACCCGGCGTGGGTTCATAGTGGTCGAGGTTGGGAACTCTGTCCAGAAGTCGTCGATGCAAGTAGTTCAGATTTTCGTCCGGAAAGAAGGACTCGTATCCATATCCGCCAATATCGTCGTAGAGCTGCCGAATCTCTTTTTGTTCCGTCGGCGGAAAGCGAAGTACGAAGATAGATAACGCATCGAGAAGATCTCGCTTTTTGATTCTCTCGCCCAGCGTCGAAATATTGGGGCTACCTAGTGTCCAGTGATCGAAGTGTCGATGTATTTCATGGGCCCGATCCCTGAGACAAGCCAAAATATCGTTGCAAGCGTCTACCGTAGGAACCAGCCAAAGAACGATTCCCTTGGAACGAGTAGCTCTTTGTTGTTCGGAACAGAGGAAAGTGATGATCTGTGCAATGACATTGAGCGCGAGCTGCCTCTGTGCCGGAACATTAACATTCAGGTAGGGTAGCGGTTCTCCGGCACCGGTTGTGATGGAGTGATAGTCATCATCCCCTGAACCGGTGTCCTGAGTATGAGGGGGAAACTCGGAACTGTTTCGATCTGGCTCAACCCTACGGTAACCCAGTACACGCAGGTACTCGGCTATTGCTTCGATTCCGTCGCGTGCATCGAACTCCATCGTTACCCCACCCTGGTACATCCGTTATGTCATTTCGAGCCCTCGTCATGCTTCTTGAGGATATACAAGTCCCACAGTCCAAAGAGTACCTGTGTGAACAAGTCGGGCAAGTCGCCGTTTATTGCATCAACTGTGCCGAACATCAGAGACGCAGCAAGCCCGAGGAGAACCCACCTCGTATCGACAAAGTCCCAAATCCGCATGAATCATCCACCCGAACGAATGACTTCATTTCGCCATCAATATAACGGAATTCGGCCACCCCGGAAACCCGACCACGAGAACCCACAGGGGGTGTTTTGCCTGGCTCCGCCTCCGTGCCATCGCTTTCCAGCCCTAAACGTCGGAACAGCGGAATCCACCATGAACATCGTGTCAGAAAACCAGAAAAACGTGCTCCGAACCATATTTCGAACAATTTACGACAGTCAGTGGCGAATGCGACACTGGCCTGAACCACCGGTCTAACGGACTATATTGCCTCGGCCCCCTGTTCTGTTGCATAAAAACGCCCTCTCTTGTCAGTAGTGCTTGCTTTGTAGTTGTTCTCACCGTACTTCGTAGTTGTCAATTGAACTGTACTCCCCAGCCAAGAGGGGGGAGAAGAAGAAGGGAAGAACATTAATCACTTGGCTTTTGCAGTACTCCGGCACCGCAGTGTGACTGTGTCGCTAGACACCCTGATGATTCGTTTCAGGTTCCCAAATGCTCACAAGCCGGGCATCGTGGCTGACGCGATATTTCGTCCGGTCTTCCTCTTTTCCCTGGCTATCAGGAGTGACGGGCGAACGCCGCCTAAGGGCAAGTGGAGCACGGCACGACAAAGGGTGTCATCGGCGCACCGTGCCCCGGTTCAAGTGAAGGGTCTCTGAACTTCCGCAGCCCGCACAATCCCTATTTACGCCGTCGAATGGTGACCTGTCTGCGAGAAAACAAGTCATGGGCCTCGCGTAAATCCTCGGGGCGATGCTGGACGTATTTCCTGACCATTTCCATAGACGAATGCCCCAGGATACGCTGGAGCGCGATAATATCCGCGCCCGCCATGAGAAAGTTCTTGGCGAAGGTATGCCGGAAGGTGTGCGGACTGCACCGGACTTGGTTGGCAATGCCCGCACGTTGCCCGTATTGTTTGATGTGGTTCTTCACTGAAAAGTTAGACAGTGGCCCACCGTAGTTCGTCAAGAAAACCCGCGTGGCATCGGGAAAGTATGTTTTGTTTTCGTTTATCAGCTCAATGAGCAGCCGCATCATCTCTGGAGCAATGGGGATGACACGTACTTTGCGGTTTTTGTTCTTCGCTCCCTTTAGTGTGATCAACCGAGTCCCGAAATCAATGTCGCTGACCTCCAGAGAAATCAGTTCGCCCAGTCGCATCCCGCTCTGTAACAAGAGTTCCATGGCGACATAGTCACGAAACCCCGCATAAGTGCGCCGGTCAGGTTGGGCCAGCAACGCTTCCACTTGCTCATCCGTGAAAGCGCCGATTCGGTCTTCATCTACTTTTTGACGGCTCAAGTTTTGAGTTGGATTGGTCGCGATAATCCCTTCGTTAGCCAGCCACCGGAACATCGTTTTCAAGGTAGCGATTCGCACATTCACTGCACCAGGGGCCAGCCCTTTCCTTCCCTCCATGACCTTCTCAAGATACGGGTGGCCCTCGTAGAGTGGTTTTTCAAAAGATAGATAATGGACGTATTCACGAATTGTCTGGGAAGTGATTTCGCTGATGTATTGTATCTCCGGATGTGCTTCCGTTAGCCACTCCATGAGGTATTCGAAATGTTGCCGATGGTCTCGCAGGGTGAGTTCTCGCAACCTTTGGCCCGCCTTGGCCTGATAGAACACTTCGAACGCCTGACGGATCGTCAATTGTGCCGGCTTGCTGTTCTGGCCAGAACGGAAACGAACCCCCTTTCGTTTTACCGGCACCATTGCACTACTGCTACCTGTTTCACGTTCTTTTGCCACACTCAGCCGCCTCCAATTGGTGGAATATGCACACCTTTCTGGAAGGCAGACAGATTCGAGGTTATGTATTTCGTAGTCGAGGTTCCGTGTTTTCCAGGCCGATACCTCGACACCACAATCCCTTTGAAGGCCAGATCCAAAACTGCCCTGGATCGAGAAAATCCGCGCCACAGCGCGGATTTCAGAGGGATGGAATATTCTGGAGGCGCCAGCCAGATTCGAACTGGCGAATCGAGGTTTTGCAGACCTCTGCCTTACCACTTGGCTATGGCGCCGTAAACAATAGGGCGGATGACGGATTCCAGCTTGGGATGGTTTCCCACTCCCTGGCGTCCCCGAGGGGGGACCCCTAGGGTGAGAATCGCGTCATCCGCGACTGTGGAGCGGAAGACGGGATTCGAACCCGCGACCCTCGCCTTGGCAAGGCGATGCTCTACCCCTGAGCCACTTCCGCACGTAAAATCATCGTTCTTCATCGAGAACTGGTGGCTCGGGACGGAATCGAACCGCCGACACGAGGATTTTCAGTCCTCTGCTCTACCGACTGAGCTACCGAGCCTTAACGAGTGGAACAGTCATGACTATACAACATTCTCGCGCCGCATGTCAACTATTCCTCCTACCCTTCTGGTGACTTGTGCCGCATCCGATGCGATGAGCCACCAGACGGCTTGTACAAGGAAGCCCCGAAGCATCCTCCATGGCTCCGAGGCTCTTCCTGTCCCTGACCATCCCGCCAATGCGCCCGTTCTCCCGTTCAATTGAAGCCGCCGTTCACACGGATCGTCTGCCCCGTGATCCACCGCGCCTTGTCGCTGACCAGCAGCTCGACCACGTTCGCGATATCTTCGGGCTCACCAAGCCTTCCGAACGCATTCATTCGCCGGAAGGAGTCGATGAGCTCCGGCGATTTCCCGCTCAAAAACAATTCGGTTGCGACTTGCCCTGGCGCGATGCAGTTGATCACGATGCCTTTCGGACCGAATTCCTTGGCGAGTTGACGGGTCAACTGCTCGACCGCACCTTTGGTTGCCGCATATACGCTGTAGGTTGGGAGCATCGCACCCGATACGGAAGTAGAGAAGTTAAGGATGGTACCGCCTGGCGCCATGTGCTTCATGGCTTGTTGACAAGCGAAGTAGGTCCCTTTCACGTTAATGGCAAAATGCCGATCGAATATTTCCTCTGTGACGTCTTCGATTGCATGGTTTTCCATGATGCCAGCATTGTTGACCAGAATGTCGACGTGCCCGAACCGTCTCAGCACCTCTGAGAACAAGGCCTCCACTTCGCTCACCTTGCTCACGTCGGCTTGAATCGCCGCTGCCTGGCCTCCGAGTTTTTCAATCGTCGTCACGACTTCGTCCGCTTTCTCACGGCTTGAGGCATAGTTCACCACTACTTTGGCGCCTAGTCTCGCCAGCTGAATGGCCACTTGCCTGCCAATGCCGCGCGACGCTCCGGTGACAATCGCAACCTTGCCCGCTACGCTCATGTCCATTCCACTCCTCACCTGTCTTTTGAGCTTGACCTTTGCGGCCGGACGGTCGTAGGATGCCAGTTCGACCTCGCGCATTCATGATAGCAGGTGCTCAGGTCATGCTTGTTAGACGAATCCTGTCCGATTCTTGCTCAATCCTCTCAACACGGCTGCCTGGTCACCTCCGCCGCGTTACCCATCTATCAATGCCAGTCGGGCCATCACGGTGAACAACCCTGCCCCTACCACCGCATCGATGCCCTTTGTCCGTCCACTTACCTCTCTTTCGCGTAAAAATACGACGCCGCCATTGTCGAGAGCGCCCACAAAAGAACCGGCACGAAAACAGCCAGTGCAGTGGTTTTTCCGACAGGCAGGACCCAGGCAAGAACGATGATGAGAATCCCCATGGGAATCCCCAATTGTCCGCCGAGCCGGTGGGTACGAATCCAGCTCTGTTCGCTGGATAGTGTCCAGGGCGTACGAATGCCAATCCACCAGTTGGCACGCAGACGCGGTAATACGTTCGTGATGAGCATGAACATAACCCCGATCATGGTTGGCACGACACGAATGGAACCGATGTGCAAAAGATGTCCTAACGTTGCCAGATAAATTAAGCCTAGACATACCACAATGACGCCGCCAATATATCGATACGTCGGCCAGAACGACTCGTAATTGCTCTTCTTCGGGTCAATCTTCCATATCACATGCCACAAGAGGATGGCGGCAAGCATCAGTGCGGGTACGTACACCACCGCCAACAGTCGCGGAATCAACAAGGCCGGCCTTCCAGTCGATTGAACATGGTTTGGAACCTGGGCCGGCAGATGAACGTACGCAAAGCATCCCAGTACAAGTGCAATGATCCACGCAAGCCAGCCCCACCAAGGCATTGCGGTCTTCTTATTCCTCATGGTCTTCCTCATGGTCGCCACCTCCGAAGTGTTCCAAGAGCCATGCAAGCCATTCCTGCAAAATCGTAGTGTTCAGCCTGTAAATCACGAACGTGCCCTCCCGCTGATCGACCACCAAATCCGCATTTTTGAGAACGGTTAAGTGACGGCTGATGGTCGGCTGTGCGTGTGAAAAGTGACTGGCAATTTCACCGGCGGTTTTCGGGCCGTCTTTCAGCAATTCGATAATCTTCCTCCGTGTCGCGTCCGACATCGCTTTAAAAACACGCTCATTCATCGCCCATCAAACCCTTCCTGGCCGTATCGCAATGACGATTGGTGAGACAATTTTATTATATAGCTAAATAGCTAAAAAGAGAAGCACGGTCATCTAATCGAAAAGCTGTGCACAACGGAAAAGAGCCTTCGAACACAGATTCCGGTGTCCAAAGGCTCTCCGTTTTTTGGTGGAGAATAGGGGATTCGAACCCCTGACCCCTGCGCTGCCAGCGCAGTGCTCTCCCACTGAGCTAATTCCCCATGACCCGTTTTGCGAACCCTTCAAATCGGGATTTCTTTCGACGCCCGAACCGCGGCGTCAACATCGCTTATTATACGGAGTTTGCCCCACAAAAATCAAGTGGAAATTTTGATACATATATTCCCTGTTGCGGGACATGCTATGGATAGCTTTTCCGTGAGGAGGATATTCAATGAAAAAATGGATGATGGGTACTGCAGCACTGGTTTGCCTGGTCGCGTCAACGCCCTCAGCCTGGGCAGCTGATTCACTTTGGCGCCACCACAGTTCACCAGCCGGCGGTCATGCAGAAATGCGGGCCGTTGCACAAAGCACGGGCGCAGTTGTCGGCCGCGTCGCACCGACCAGCGGGCCTGAGATGTCCGATGAACACCCAGGCCACGGTTCAGACATTAAGTCCAGCGTGCAGTTGTCCCGCAGTGTGCTCCGTGAAGCCTACGTCGCCAGTCGAGCGGCTTACACGGAAAAACTCCAGAAGTATGCAAAGTGTTCCACAGCGGAAGCCAAGAAAGCGGTTCTGGCGGCACACCCAGGAATGAAAGTCGACGACATTCAACTGCGCAACATTCGGACGAACCTCGTCTACATGGCCATCGCAGAAAATGACCAGGACAAGTTTTTCGTCGTGGTAGACGCCGGAAACGGCAAAATTCTGATGGACCGCCCCTTGCCGACCCACCACGAACGCGTGTTTTCGCAGCACGACTAGGCTGCCGTCACGCGATTCCATCACAGCTGCGCCGCCCCGGACGAGCTGTTTGAACCTGCAGCCCGTCCGGCCGCAGTCACAAAGCAAGCGAGAGGCATGTCCTCTCGCTTGCTTTGTGTGCCGCCAAGACGGCAATCCTGTTCACCGGAAGTCGTTTAAGGCCTGCGTTTGATGCAAATAACGAGCTCTAGAAGGCTCGAACGCGGACGTCCTCCAATTGAAAGGCACCGACGCCGCGAGGTACTTCAATCGATTCCAGACGAGTCGCGCCGAGCGACTTCGTGATATAGTCACACGCAACGTTTGGATCAATGCGATCCCCACAAGTGTATACGTCGATGCTGGCATATCCGTGTTCAGGAAAACTGTGGATCGTTAGATGCGACTCAGAAATAATGACAACGCCACTGACACCCTGAGGCGCGAATTTGTGAAAGGCAACTTCCCGAACTTCTGCGCCAGCTTCTAATGCTGCGTTGACCATAATGCGTTCAATGTTGTGTAAATCGTTCAATTTGTTAGCTGAGCAACCCCACAATTCAGCAATGACATGACGCCCCATTGTGTCCATGACAAATACTCCCCCTATGCAAGCAAATTACCATGCCTTTTGCAGGCATGCGGAATCCGGTCATTCACCACGGGGGAAAGTTAGTCCTTCGAGGTCCTAACCCTTTAAGTGAAGCCGGTCTCCGTTCAGTCATAAATAAAACAGCGGCCCGACGGCCTTCCGAGATTACGAATGATAGTATAAGACCACGACCGACAATTTGCAACAAGAAAATTCAGCGCGCTGAAGTTTCTTGACGCTTCAGCATATGACCCATCGCCAGCCGGTGAGAATCCGCAGATGCCTCAATTTTCCTTACCGGCGCTGCGCCTCAATGACCTGCCGAATGCCTTCGCGCAGGCTGATGCTTGGTTTCCACTGCAAGAGACGCTGGATGCGCGCCGCATCGTAGTAACTGGCGTGGATGTCGCCCGGCCGCGTTGGATGATGCTGGACCGTCACGGACTGTCCCAGTTCCTCCCGAATGACGCGGACGATATCCATGATTTGTACCGGCCGCCCAGAACCCACATTGGCCACAAAGCTCTGCGGGTTGGTCAGCACGAGCACGTTCAAATGGGCCACGTCCCGAACATGCACGAAGTCCCGCTCCTGCGTGCCATCGCCGTCCACGTGGATGCACTGCTCCGTCAAGGCATCGTGTACCATTTTTGCGATCACGGCGCCCGACTGATAACTTTGCTGCGGACCGTAGACATTGCCGTAGCGCAGCACCGCGTACGTAAAGAATTCTCGGTAGAAACCCCGCAGATACAGTTCACCCGCAACTTTCGAGACCCCGTACGGCGAATTTGGTTCGAGGGGAACCTCTTCTGTAATCGGCGGCACCGCACCGTTTCCGTAGACGGCCGCCGACGACGCCAGCACGACACGCCTCGTTCCCGTGTGACGTGCCGCTTCGAAAACAGACAGGGCACCTTGGATGTTGTCGTGCATATCTCTCAACGGATCCGCAACAGATGACGGTACACTAATTTGCGCTGCCAGATGAAGCACGGCATCTGGATGTTCCTTCTCAAAAATTTCCCGCACGGCAACCGCGTCCGCAACATCCAGGTTGTAGTGCCGCACGGCAACCCGTGTGGGCTCACGGTCGACATTCACCACGTCATGTCCTTCTGCCAGCAGCGCTTGTGTCGTCGCGGTGCCGATGAGGCCGCTTCCCCCGGTGACCAAGACCTTCAAGTCATTCACGCTCCCTGAAAAATGTCTCATATCCTTCAAAGTATGCATCCACCATGCGCGACGGCAGGAAACGCGGCAAAACGGTATCGTAAAATCGAGCGGCATAAGCCACGGCGCGCTCCGGATGGTCCAGCACCCGGGAGAGTGCTGCGGCGAGCGCTGCAGCATCGCCAACCGGACACGTGCATCCCGTCTCGTCATTGACAATCAAGTGCGTGAGCCCGGGAATGTCCGTCCCGACGTTCGGCACACGAAGCCATCCCGCCTCCAGCACCGACGTCGGTGTTCCTTCACTGATGGAGGACAGCACGTGGACGTCCAGTCCGGCGTAAAAGGTGTGGACATCGTCGATGAAGCCCAAAAAGTGTACCCGGTCCTGAACATCCAGCGTCCGGCACAGCGCCTGAAGGTGGTCACGCTCCGGTCCATCGCCAGCAATGGCCAGGTGCCGGTCGGCCGGGAGCAGCGCAAAGGCACGAATCATCGTATCGAGGTCTTTCACCTTGTCGAGTCGAGCCGCCGTGCCAGCGACGAGGGTATCCTCTGCAAGATTCAGCCGATCACGCAGTTGTTTCCGGTAGAATTCCTTTGGTTGCGACAGCTGTACTGGTTCGACAGCGTTGGGCACAAACCTGCACGGTTTGTCCGGAAACAGCTGGGCAAATTGTGGATGTACCACAAACAAGCCGGCCGCTCGCCGCAGCGCCAGGCGGTTCAGCCTCGGCAGGACAACCGATTTCCACCGGCTGGTGAGAAAGTCGGTCTTCGGATGGCTGTGAATCGTCGCCGTCCAAGACCTCCGTGCGGCCCGCGAAGCGCGGCTGGCGATGAGGTTCCAGCGAGGACCGTGCGCGTGCACATGCGCCTCGGGATGCCGTGCGAGCAGCGCCGTCAAAGCCGCGATGGCAGCCCGCGGCGCACCGTTGATGATCTCCACGTGCGCGGCGACCGGTTCCAGGCGTTCGCGCAGGTATCCATCCCCTGCAATCACGAACACAATGTTGTCTGCGAGAGGTGACGAGCTCGCCTTCAGTGCCCTGGCATACGTCACGAGGTGCGATGCGCCGCCGCCCCGTTCGTTGCCGGCAGCGAGAACGAAGACGCGGCTCATGAGCCTGCCTCCAGGGATTCGCCGTGACGGTCATCCAAATCCCCCGCCGCCGCAGACGAGGCCAGTGACCGCTCGGTAATCACCGTTTGATACCACTTGGCGCTGTCCTTGAGCATCCGGGCCTGCGTGGCGTAGTCCACGTACGTGATGCCAAACCGAGGCGTATATCCTTCCGCCCACTCGAAGTTGTCCAACAGCGACCACACATAATACCCCCGCACATCCACGCCTTCCTCGATGGCCCTGCGCACCGCGTCCAGATGCCTGGCCAGGTAGCGAATACGGTGATGGTCGTGAATCTCCCCCGCATCCACCACGTCTTCGTAGGCCGCACCATTCTCCGTCACGTACATCGCCATCGCGCCGTATTCCCTGTGGATGCGCTTGAGCACGCGGTACAAGCCCTCCGGATGCACCCCCCAGCCCGTGCCCGTCACTTCCCCCTGCGGCGGCACAATCGCGGCGCCCAGCAAGGGGTCGCTGGGGTTCGCATGAATCACATTGCACTGGTAGTAGTTCACACCCAAAAAGTCGACCGGCGCGGCAATCTTCGCAAAATCGCCCGGCTGAATGACAGCCGCGACGCCGAAGGGTTCCAATGCGTCAGGGTACCGCGCGCGCAGCAGCGCATCCAAAAACCAGCGGTTCAACAAAGCGTCCATCCGCTGCGTCGCCGCGATGTCCGCTGGCCGATCGGACGCAGGCACGTTGTCGCAGACAATGTTCGTGATCCCGATGCTCGCATGGTGCAGTGCCGCATCGCGGAACGCCTCGAGCGCAAGCCCATGCGCGAGCAGCAAGTGGTGCGCCGCCTGAACCGCGGCCCGCAGACGCTGCACGCCCGGCGCATGCTGCCCGAAGGCATGGCCTAAGACCGCGCTGCACCATGGTTCGTTGACGGTAATGAACTTTGGCACCACGTCGCCCAGCCTGTGAAATACCACGTCCGCATAATCCGCAAACGCCTTGGCTGTGTCGCGGGACGTCCAGCCGCCAAACGCTTCCTGAAGCGCCTGCGGCAAATCCCAGTGGTACAGGGTGACCATCGGTTCAATGCCAGCGTCGAGCAAGGCGTCAATCAAGCGCTTATAAAAGTCCAGTCCCGCTTCGTTGACGGCACCTCGTCCGCTGGGAAACAGCCGCGGCCAGGCGATGGAAAACCGGTAGCTCTGCAGCCCCAGCTGGCGCATCAGCTGGACGTCCTCTCGGTAACGGTGGTAGTGGTCGCAGGCAGTGTCCCCCGTGTCTCCGTTCTTGACGTTGCCCGGCGTGTGGCTGAACACATCCCAAATGGACAAACCACGCCCACCCTCCTGAACGGCACCTTCGATCTGGTAGGCGGACGTGGCTGCTCCAAACACAAATTGTTCCGGAAACGACTTCATGAAGACCTTTCCCCTCAATCGACCCTGGGGCCGGCTATGACGGACGATTCCCCTGCTTGGTGTGTTCCTCTATATAGGCTTGCAAATCGTCCATATGGAAACGAACCGTCTCTCTATTTAATAGGAGAAAATCGAGTGATGTACCGAGTTGATCGGCGACGAACGACAGCAGGTGATGGCGCCGTACCGTCGGGTCGGGCCAAAAGGCTGCAAATGTTTCATCAATCCGGTCATACTGTTCTTTGGATAACCCGTGAACCAGGTGTAGAAATCCATCGACTGGCAGTTCCAGGACATCATAGTTTTTCCCGTCGTATTCAATGTTCACACCAAGCCGCAATTCCCAAGCACTTCCTTCCAGCGCAGCCGCGCTACCCGGTTATGGAATCCTGTTGCCCGTAGCCATGCTGCGGATGGTTGTCGTCCATTAGTATAACGGAACGAGCGGGGGCAAACAAATGCCGGTGCGGCCTTGCGGCCGTGTCCACCGATCGAACATCCGACTCCTTTTGCCAGCAAGGGATTGGCCGAGTACAATAGAGAACAAGGAGAGGATTCCTGCATGAACACGCTGAAAACCTGGATACTGATGGGGATTTTAACGGTCATCCTGGTTCTGATTGGGCGGTTCATTGGCGGCGCCGCTGGAATGCTGTTCTTCTTGGTGCTGTCCATTGCCATGAACGCCATCGCGTACTGGACGAGCGGCAGCATGGCCATCGCCATGACACGGTCCTACCCGGTCAGTGAGCGCGAACTGCCGGAAGTCTACGCCATCGTTCGGCGGCTGACCCAGCGCGCGGGACTGCCGATGCCGGAGATTTACGTGACCCCGTCGCCGCAGCCAAACGCCTTTGCAACCGGTCGTGATCCGAAACATGCCAAGGTGGCAGTGACCGAAGGCATTCTGCGCGTGCTGCCGAGCCGTGAGCTGGAAGGCGTGCTTGCGCACGAAATCGGTCACGTGCGCAACCGGGACATTCTGATTAGCTCGATGGCTGCCATGTTGGCGGGTGTCATTACGTACATCGCCAACATCCTGCAGTGGGGGATGTGGTTCGGCATGGGCGACCGGGATGACCGGGACGGCGGGAACGCCTTGGCCGAGATCGCGATGATTATCCTGGCCCCGCTCGCAGCAACGGTCATTCAGCTTGCGATTTCACGATCCCGCGAGTATCAGGCGGACGCCACAGGGGCGCGCCTGGTCGGGGATGGAAACCCGTTAGCGGACGCGCTGGAACACCTGGAAGCCTACGCGCGGCAGGTGCCAAGCGGTTTTAACCCGGCCACGTCTCACCTGTTCATCGTCAACCCGCTGCGCGGTCAGTCGATTGTGCAGCTGTTCAGCACCCACCCGCCGACGGAGGAACGCGTTCGCCGCCTGCGCGCGATGCGCATCAGCCACTGAACGACGCGCTGAACGCGGACGCAATGCGCTGTATGCGGAATCGACGTGCGTCGGCGGCGTCCTGTTCGCCGCTCTGGAGAGGGGCCCACCCTGCTTGGCCCCTTGGTCTACTCGTAGCGCAGCGCATCAATCGGATTTTGCCGCGCGGCCTTGTTGGCCGGGTACAAGCCGCACAGCACGCCAATGACACCGGAAAACAGAAAGCTTCCCACCACGACCCACCACGAAACCTCCGTCGGCAGGGGGGTGGTCCAATGGACCACGGCAGCGGCCAGGACCCCCAGTGCAATGCCAAGCCCTCCGCCAATCATCGTGATGACCACCGACTCCACCAAAAACTGCGTTAAGATGGCGCGCCGAGTCGCCCCCAGCGACATGCGGATACCGATTTCCTGCGTCCGCTCCGTCACCGATACGAGCATGATGTTCATCACGCCAATGCCGCCGACCAGCAGCGCGATGCCGGCAATGGCACCGACCACCGCGGTCAAAATGGCGGTGATGGTCCCCACCGTCTTCTCGATGCCCGCCAAAAATCCGGAACTGTCCTCGAACGCCTGCGCGTTGTGCGCGTGAATGTTGAGCGCCATCACGATGCGCCGCGACAGCTCTGTCTTGTCGACACCTGGTTTGACCTGGATGTCCATCTCCGTAATGCCCCACCCAGGAAACAAATCGCTGCACGTGGTGGCCGGCAGATACAGCGCATCCGAACCGAGAATGCCCGCGAGCAGATTCAGTTGCGTGGACTGGGTGACCCCGATGATGCGCAGGGGCGTCCCCCCGACCTCCACGTACTGACCGATGGGATTCAAGCGGCCAAACAGCTTGAGCGCGAGGGACTGGCTGACAAGCGCAACCTTGCGATGGGCGATCACGTCGGTATCGTTGAACATCCGCCCTTCCACGACGGTGAAGTGCCCCAGTTCATCCAGATAGCTGGGCCCGCCGTCGACCGCCGCGCTGACCGTTTTTTGCGCCGTCTGAATGTCGGCCTCGCCGGTCAAGGTATAGTACACACTTTGCACCCCTGGAAACGTCTGTGCGAGGTCAAAGTCGGCTTGGGAAAACTGGAGTACGTCACCAGGCTGCGGCAGACCAGGCGTCACCAGTTCAGACGGGATGATTTGAATGGTGTTCTGCACCCGTTCACTTTCAATCGTTGACACGATGGCGGCTTGTCCGCCGCGTCCAATGGCGACGATCGCAATGATGGATGCCACACCAATCAGGATGCCGAGCATGGTCAGGAGGGACCGCAGCAAATTCGCGCGCAGCGAGGTAAGGGCAGCTCGCACCAGTTCCAGCGCATTCAAGCCGATACACCTCCTTGGTCGACAATCTGACCGTCTTGAATGCGAATCACGCGGTCGGCGACGCGCGCCACGTCCACGTCATGTGTAATCACCACAACGGTGACACCGGTCTCGTTCAGTCGCCGAAAGAGGGCCATGATGTCCCGCCCGGTCGTGGAGTCAAGCGCGCCCGTCGGCTCGTCCGCCAGCAGGAGGGCGGGGCGGTTCGCCAACGCGCGTGCAATGGCGACACGCTGCTTCTGTCCCCCGGACAACTCGTTGGGAAGGTGGAAGGCGCGATCGGCAAGTCCAACCTCTTCGAGCAGCGCCATGGCGCGTTCGCGCCGCGCTTGCTTGGGTACACCGGCATAAATGAGCGGCAGTTCCACATTGCGCAGGGCCGTCATCCGCGGCAGCAAGTGAAAGTTTTGAAAAACGAAGCCAATTTCCTGGTTCCGCAGGCGCGCCAGCTCATTCGAAGACAGCGACTCGACCGGCTGCCCGCGCAGCACGTAACGCCCCGCTGTGGGGACATCCAAACAGCCCATGATGTGCATCAAGGTGGATTTACCGCTGCCCGACGGCCCCATGATGCTGACAAACGCCCCCTCGCGAATCGTCAGCTCGACACCCCGCAGCACGGTCAACACTTCCGTCCCCACACGGTACTGTTTGGTGACGTTGAACAGCTCAATCACGGACGTTCACAGCCTCTCCGTTCGTCAGGCCTGACGGTGGATTGAGGACGACTTGCTCGCCCGGCGTGAGTCCTTGGGTGACTTCCACCGCATCGGTACCGGTGATGCCCAGGGTGACAGACTGCGCTTGCACGCGGCCCTGACGATAGACAAATACCTCGTAGGCTGACCCTTGCTGGACCAGTGCGTCATACGGAATGACCGGCACCTTGGTGTGCGAAGCACTGACGATGTTCACGTTCACCTGATAGCCCAGCGGCACCGGAAACCCTTTTGGCACCGCGACATCGACTTCTACCTGTCCGGTGCCGGAACTATCTTCCGTCGCAAAGCTGGCCACGGTCTGAACGTGACCCGTCCAGGTTTTCCCGGGAAAGGCTTCACTGGTGATGTCCGCGGACATCCCCTTGCGCAAGTGAACCGCGTCCACTTCTGAGACATCTAACACCACTTCGTTTTGGCGGCCGACCAACTCCAACAGCGGGGCCGCATTCCCCTGCGAATCCAGCCCGCCTGGGTTCTCGGTCAGCACGGTGCCAGAAAACTGAGCGCGAATAAACGTGGCGTTGTAGGCGGCCTGGGCTTGATTCAGCTGCGCCTGTGCCTGCGCCAGCGCGGTCTGCGCGTTTGCGACGGCCGCATACAACTGCGGCTTCATCACCGCAGAAGCAGCCTGATACTCTGCCTGCGCCTGGGCCAGGGTGTTTTCGGCACTGGTTTCCGTCTGCCTTGCAGCGGTCAATGCCGCCGCTTGACTGCTGTTCTCCAGTGTGATGAGCGCCTGGCCGGACTGGACCGTCTGCCCGGTGGCGACATCAAAATGGTCGAACGGTGCGGACAGTTGGTCCATCATCACCACCTGCCGCTGTGTCGGTTTCACCGTGCCGGCCGTAAAGATTTGATTTTGCATCGTCTGCCGCCGCACGGTCACCAGTTGAACGGCTGGTGCCTTCGGGTGCACCAGCCACCACACCCCCGCGGCCGCAAGCAGGCAACAAAGAAGGATGATGCTTGTCCACCAGCGCCGCCGTTTGCGCCCATTCGCTGCCTCCGCCGTCATTCCGTTCACCTCCTCCCCACCATACACCAGCCCAAGGGGTTAAGAAAAGAACGCGTGCGCGTTTCCGGCTGTGCGTTTCCCGCCTGGTCGTGCCTGGTCGTGAACGATGCCGGGCGGACAACGTAAGAAAGGCAGGCGGACACCCGCCTGCCTTCACCCCGGAAGTGTGATTACATCATGCGGCCATAGGAGGGCTGTTCGGACTGACGGCCGACCGTTTGTCCGCTGCGCGGTGCGGCATCCGCCTGAAGCGCCGCCTGGATGGAACTCTGGTTCACCGCGTGCAGACCAGACTGGGCTGCGGAGGCACTGTTGGATACGCTGGACGAGCGGGATCCGCCAAATGAAGTGGACGCGGACAGTGCCTGACTGGCATAAGCACCTGTCGAGCGTTCGGCAGACGGGTACGATGACGGATCCTGCGACCCAGCGGAACCAGCAGCACCTGCGGCTGACTGGTATTGCGAGCCATAGGAAGAACCGTAGGAAGCGCCGTACGATGATCCATACGATGTACCGTATGGCTGCTGTGTCGCGTAACGACTGCCGCCTGCGAAGGCGGGCTGCTCATACCCCCGCTGCGCACCCATCCCCGCTTGCTGCTGATGCTGCTGACGTTCTGCCATCTGCACTTCACCGCTTACGCGCTGCAGGTGGTTTTCCAGCGCTTGGCACTGCTGCGTGATTTGCTGCATCTGGTGCTGGATTTGCTGGAGTTCATTGATGATTTGATGCATCGACATCGTTCCTCCCTGAGGTGTTTTCCGACGTAAATACGTCCTCCTCCAAGCCATACGTCGTGTCGTGCTGGGGATGCATGAACATCTCCCCGGGTCGAGTGCCGCCCAGACCTTCCTGAATGCGCTTTGCCCCCGGGTCGACGCCCGGGTCCTGACTTGCCCATTCATCGCCCGCCATGATGACAGGGTCGATTTCCTTCGACCAATGGTCGAGCGGCGTCTCGCGCCACGGCGGGAGGTTTTCATCCGGCTTCCCGGCACGCTGCGCCGGTGAACGCTGGATGGCCCCTTCGTCTTCCGTTGCATTCGTCAACGTCCGCACCCCCTCGCATGTATTGGCAGGACTCGACTTTAGGATGCGAAAATTGTGCCAGCCTATACAGTTCATAGTTCGTCCACCCTCATCATATTTATTGGACGGGAAGGAGGGGGTTCGGGATGTATACCACTGCGTATGACCGCCTTGCCGGTTGGGTCTTTTTCGCGCTTGGCATCGTGGGTGTGTTCACGGACCACATCGGCAGTTACATCCTGTTGTCTCCGTGGGAGACTGGGCTGTACCTGGGGCTGGGTCTGCTGGGCATGGCGGCTGCGCGCAGCCGGCACCGCGTCGCTGCGCTCGGGGCTTTAGCCCTCGGGATGGTGACGTTTATGTGGGGAATTTGGGACATGGCGTGGCCTGTGTCGTTTCTAGGAACAGCCGAACCGCTGGAAACCGTGATCCACATCGTCGCGGGGCTGTGGGGCATGTATGTCGCGGTGCATGACGTGAATGTCTGGCGCCAAGCGACCACCTCATAAGGCCATTCGAAGTGCACATACTATGCTGTGGGGAGCCGCGTCCCCAGCACATCGCAGTTCCATCATCCGGTACAGGGGGCGATAAATTGAAGGTACAGGACTTGATGACCCGAGACGTAAAGTGCGTCAAGGCGAATGACGCCATTCAGGCGGCTGCGCAGATTATGGCACAGGTCAACTGCGGATCGGTTCCGGTCTGCGACGAGAACAGCAAGGTGATTGGGATGGTGACCGACCGGGACATCGTGGTTCAGGCGGTTGCAAAAGGCTCAACCAATGCCACCATCCGCGACTGTATGACGGGCCAGGTCGTGACGTGCCGCCCGGAAACCGACGCGCACGAGGCGGCAGATTTGATGGCACAGCATCAGATTCGTCGACTGCCGGTGGTTGACGCAAGCGGCAAGCTGTGCGGTATCTGCTCCATTGGCGACCTCGCCACGGTCGACATTCACATCAACGAAGCTGGAGACGCGCTGAGCAAGATTTCCGTGCCGACCAGTGGGCCAAACGCCATTCACTAGCCGTATCGAAGGCGTTTGACATCGATCGCGATTGGCATCACGTGGTTGACGATGCACCACAGGCGACCACCCAACAGGGTGTTCGGGAGACACTCCCGAACGCCCTGTTTTACGTCGTCGATGTATCGCTGTTGGCGACACCTTGCCCTGCAGCGCCGGTCGCCGTACTACCGGTGCTCTGTCTGTTGATGACCTTCGCCTCCTGCACCGCCTGTTCAATGGCCGCGCGCATCTCGTTCTCGGTCACGGACACCCCTTTGCGATTGGCAATTGCCGCGGCATATTTCAACGCCTGGTCGAGCTTCACCTGACCCGGTGCGCCGAAAAACGCGGACTCTGCGTATTGAAAGGCCTCCTTGCCGACCTGGGCGAGAATTTTTCGCTCGGTCAACGTCGTGTGCCGGTCCAGCCACACTTTCACCACGGGCGCAAACCGATGCATGAGAACTAGAACGCTCACCACAACCAGTTGGAGCAGCAGCAACAGGGCGCGATTGAGAACCGTGATCCACAACTGATGCATGTCTCACCCTCCTCAAGATGACAGATGCACGCATCGCCCCGTTTGGGGGGACGATGCGCTACTGCATCCTATGAAGGACGAGCCCGAGCGGGAACGTGCAAATCGCACATGGAAAGGGCCCTGCGCCAACGCGCAGGGCCCTTTCCTTCAGAAAACCCGGTTCTTTTGTCGATTAGGAGCGGCCCGCCAGCTGCTGCTCGGCCAAAGCCACCAGTTTCCGAGTAATGTGACCACCGATTGCGCCCGTGTCGCGGGTCGCCATCGTGCCCCAGTACCCATCCTGAGGAGTGGAGATGCCAAGCTCCGAGGCAACTTCGTATTTCAGTTGATCGAGCGCCTTCGAAGCTCCTGTTACGACGGGCTGATTTCTCTTCTGCCCAAGTGCCATGGTATCACCTCCCTTGTGGGACTTATTGTCCCCGGAGGGGCGGATGATACACTGTCACATTCTGCTACTAGAACCAACCCGCGCAGCGCTTTCGCGTCCGTTCCACCGACGCTGCGGCTGCCGCCGTGTTACCGCTGGTCGAGCGGTACGTACGTCGCGTGAGTCGGGCCGGTGTACTCTGCGCGCGGCCGAATCAGCCGGTTGTTCGCGAATTGCTCAAGCACATGCGCGGTCCATCCGGAAATCCGGCTGCAGGCGAAAATCGGCGTGAACAAATGCACAGGCAAGCCCAGTGCGTAGTACATCGATGCGGAGTAGAAGTCGACGTTCGGATTGAGTCCTTTCTGCTCCTTCACAACGCCCTCGATGACCTGGGACATTTCGTACCACTTGAGCTCGTTGATGCGTTCCCCAGCTTCCTTGCTCAGCTTGCGCAAGTGCGTTGCGCGCGGGTCTTCGGTCCGGTACACCCGATGGCCAAAGCCCATAATTTTCTTCTTTTGTGCAAGCGCGTCTGTAATCCACGCCTTGGCTTTGCTCAAGTCGCCGATTTCGAGCAGCATCCGCATGACCTGCTCGTTGGCACCGCCATGCAACGGACCCTTGAGCGTGCCAATCGCGGACGTGATGGCCGAATACATATCGGACAACGTTCCCGCCGTGACGCGCGCCGAGAACGTGGACGCGTTCAACTCATGGTCCGCGTGAAGAATCAGTGCGATGTTGAATGCGCGCTCCGTGAATTCATCCGGTTTTTCGCCGCGCAGCAAATAAAAGAAGCTTGACGCCGCGCTCAGTTCAGGATCCGGCTGCACTGGCTCCAGTCCCTGGCGAATGCGTTCAAATGTGGTGACAATCGTCGGAATTTGAGCAACCAGCCGGGTCGCCTTGCGCACGTTCGCTTCCCGGGACTCGTCTCCATCATCCGGGTCGTACAGTCCCGCATAGGAAACCGCTGTCCGCAGCACGGCCATCGCGTTGGCGTCCGCCGGCACTTCACGGAGGAACGCCAGCACCTTCGGGTGAAGGGCTCTTTGTTCGGAAATTTGTCGTGTAAACGTGTTCAGTTCGGCACGCGTCGGAAGCGTTCCATGCCACAGCAGGTACACAACTTCCTCAAAGCTTGCTTTGCCGTTCACCAGGTCGTGAATGTCATATCCGTGATACAGCAGTCGTCCTTCTTTGCCGTCAACGAAGCAAATGTCAGACGTATTGGCAACCACGTCCTCCAGGCCTGCTACGAAAGATGTTGTCTCATTGGCCATTGGATTCCCTCCCTCTCCTGATTGCGCCCTGGATTTCCTGCTACCCGGAACCGCTCTCTTCGCATGAAACCCGCACCACCTTTCATTATACAAAAGAGCGGACTGGGTAAACAAATTTCCTTGCGGCTTTCCCATTTAAGTTCCCCTGTTTTCTGCTCGACCACAACTGAAAAACCGCCTCTGGGACCGGTAAAAGTTTCGTCTCCAGTGTACTTTCCTTGACACTGCGCATGCTACAGGTAAGATTGGCAGTGTGCAGGTTACATATGAGACAATGGGGCTGGCATGATTCCATGTCGACACACACAGAGCGGGAATCATCGATACAACGTCTCACGTACTTCAGGAGGAATGAACCGATGCCTATCGCAACGCAAAACCAGTCGCCCACTGAACTGGACGAACTGCTCATTCGCCCGGAAATCCAGCAGGCCTTGACGACCATTCTTCAGGAACTGCCGAAGCTGGCTGCCGTGATGACGCTGATGGGAAAGGCCATTGAGGCGGGAAAGGACGTCCTCACGGATGGAGACACATTGGGGGCGCTCGAAGACAAGGTGAAATCTGTCGCAGGCGGCCGCGTGCAGGACTTGTACGGCGCGTTCCAAGAAGCGCGCAAGCGGGCCGAGGCCGACCGTACCGAGATTGGCATCTTCGGCATCATGCGGATGCTCAAAGACCCGGTCATTCAAAAGAGCCTCCGGTTTGTCCAGGCGTTCTGCAACGTGATTGAAGAGCGTCAGTCCAACGCAAACACACCGCAGTCATAACGAAACTGGGCGCCGAAACGGCGCCCCTTTGCTTGGCGGCAGGCCATCTGTGGTGAGAGCCGACAGTTCCTCCGTCAGTAAGAACGCCGGCCGCCGTCTGGCGCGCCGGGATCGGCCATGCGCGTGGAACCACCTCGTCCTTGCGCTTTCCCCTGCCTGGCTTGCGTCCACAGGGTAATGCCTTCGTCTGCCGAACGGCCGAACCGCGAGCGGTGCGGTCGAATCGCCCCTTTCACAGCCACGCCCTCTGATTCCCCCCGTTCATCTGCGGCAAACGCCCGGCTGCCAGCATCCGCCGCAAACACAGGTCCCAGCGTGGGACGAAGGGTATCGCTGCGAAACCCTCTTCGGATGGACTCGAGCGTCACCACATCCCAGGGCGGGATGTTGCCCAGATTGACCTTGTTACCCAAGTGGTTGACGTAAAACACCTGCTGCTTGGTCAGCGGCGCTTCCCAAATCAGCCGGGAACTCAGCGGGCCCAGGATGTCCAACAAGGCGTTCACGTCCTCCGTTTTGACATTGCCGTCTGCATCGTATACGCCGATGGATGTACCCGCTTCGCGCCCTTCGACGATGATGTAATTGGCGCCGCTGTTGAGGTCGCCGTGGATGATTTGCGCTTGTTCCGTCACCGGCAGAAACACACCCGGCAGTTTTTTGCCGATCTCCGAGAACACGGTGAATCCCATCTTGCGCGCGGTTCGGATGATTTCGCGGCGCGTCTTGAGGGGAATCTGCACGGTGCCGTCCGACACCTCCACGACCTTCACGCCTGCGTCGGCCAGCGCAGACAGGTAGTCCCGCCAAATGCCTTGAACGTAAGCGATTTCGAGAGAAGTGCCTCCGGGGTAGGCAAGCACCCCGTACTCCTGGCACAACATGATTTTGTCCATGACGCGTTCCGGAGGACACACCGAGGCGCTGGCAAAGCCAAACTTCCAGTAGTCGACGTGCGGTGCTGCGAGCTCAAAAATGTCCCGCATGACCCCGATGGGCAGCCCTTTGTCAATGACCATCGTGAGCCCGCCGATTCGCGGCTTTGCTGCGCGCCCCGGCAATACATCCTGAAGTCGTTCCGACCAGAATTTTTCCTCCACCAAACCTCGCCCCTTCTTCTACCGTTCTCGGGGCAGTATATGGGCGAATCCCCTACGTCGTGCCAGCGTCGGCGAGGAAATCGAACGGCCGTGGCGCGTGACAACACAGAACGGATGGTACAGGTCCAAATCCGCTTACTGCAGCAGCATGATCCCGGCGGTCGCCAGGAGGACGACGCCCGTCAACCGGTCGGACGAGATGTTGACGGCCCGGCCGATGAGCCGTCCAAGTTCCAATCCTGCGAAGGTCATGACGAGGCTGACGAGTCCGAACACGACGGCCGACATGCCCACCGAAACGTGCAGCATGCCAAGCCCAAATCCGACCGTGAGGTTATCCAGGCTAAGCGCGATGCTCATGAGCACCAGTTTCACCCCGAACGCGTGCGCCGGCGGGGCAGGGGCCGCATCGTCCGCCGCCTTGTCGCGGTGAAACAAGGAGTACAGTCCCACCCCCACCAGGACAGCTACGCCGAGGTATTTCGCCCCGCGCCCGAGAAACGCCGCTGCCCCTTCGCCAATGATGACGCCAATCACCGGCATCAACGCTTCGAACACAGCGAACAGCAGTGCCGTGCGCAGCTGGTGCCGCCGCGACATGCCGCCCGAACCCAGGGCGACCGCCGCGATGGCGTTGTTGAATCCCAGGGCGAGCGCCAGCAAAACCAGCTGCCAGCTCATGCGCGCGCACCTCCTTCCGGCGTATCAGACCATAACCGTCGCGTCGGCGCGCGAAACCATGCCAGCGCCTCGCCCACCAGTGACTGCGTACCCACCACCAGCAGCACATCGTTTGCGCCAAGCCTGGCATCCGCCAGGTGCACCGCATCCTCGAGGCGGTCTGTTGCCGCCACGTCCAAACCGCGCGCCGAAGAGTCCCTCACCCAGTCGTGACTGAACACCAGGTGTGGATTCTGCGCCTTGGTCGCGATGAAAAAGTCGACAGCCGGCGCGAGTACGGCCAGGACGCCAGCGATATCTTTCTCTTGTGGGATCCCGACGATACACCCGACCTTCGCAGGCCGGCACTGCTCCACCCACGCGCGCACGTACTTGGCAGACTCGGCGTGGATGGTTCCGTCGACAAGGGTGAGGGGGCGGCTGCGCACCACCTGCATCCGTCCTGGAAAGCGAAGGCCGGTCAGGTCCAGCGGCACTGCAACTGGGCTGGCCGCGTTTGGAGCCGCACAACCAGGCGCCAGCCCCGTCGGGGCCCCCGCCGCGCGCGCCTGCGGCGCCGTGCCCCGCCGTTTTGGGTGCATGGCCAGCACCTGCTGCGCCGCGATCCACGCCACGGCCGCGTTCGCCGTCATGTAGCCGGCGATGCGCGGAATGTGCAGCACGCCTTCGCGGTCGGCGACACGCACGGTCACTTCCACGTGTCCCTCCCCGGGCCGTTCGTGCACCGCAAAGTCGCGGTGCAGCACGTACAGCGGCGCCCCCACGGACCGGGACGCAGCCTGCAGGGCTGCCATCGGTTCCTCCAGCTGCGCGCTGCTGACGACCCAGCGCGTCTCCGTCGTCACGACGCCCGCCTTCTCCCGCGCAACATCGCCAAGCGTCGGACCAAGCTCGCGGACGTGTTCGAGAAACACCGGTGCGACCACGGCTCCCTGGTGCACGATTTGATTTACATCGTCATGCAGCGCGCCGCGCCCGCACTCAAACACATTGACATCCGTCTGTTCATCTCGAAACCACAGCGCAGCCACAACGGACAACAGTCCGACGGGCCCAATGTACTGCGCCGCAGGCACATCCAGGGCGTCTGCCGCGGCGGCCACGGCCTGCATATAACGAACAAAATCCGCTTCCGAAATAGGTTGTCCATTCACGCGGAAGCGCTCCATAAAGTCCACCAGGTGCGGGCCCGTGAACAACCCAACGCGAAAGCCAAGTTTTTGCAAGATGCCGGCGAGCAGCGTGGCATGCGAGCCTTTTCCTTTGCTCCCGGTGACCATCACGTTCAGGGCGCCATCGTCCGGTTTTCCGAATTCATCGAGCAGCCGGCGTGTCCACTCCGGGTGGCGGACCTCGCGGTCCGGCTTGCCCGCAATGCGTCCTTTGACGCGGTTGAACGACCGATAGGCCAGGCTGATGGTGTCGTAAACGAGTCGATCAAAATCGGTCAAACCGCATCAGAACTTCCTTTCCTTCGCTCCCCCGCCGGGAGCCCGTACGAATATCCTTTAGTGTAGCACATGTTAGACGACCATCCACGCCGCATGGGGGCCCATCATCATACCCTACAAAGGAAATGGAAGGAGGAAGGGTGATGCGCCCACATCTCCAGGAAACACCGCAGCAGCTGGTTCCAGACTGGATCGTGCTGGCCGCAAAGCGGTATGGATGGCAGGTGCTGGATGTGGAGGCGCAAGATTCGTTTTACCGCAAACAGACAGCGTACCGATTGACGATTGATGCGCCCCGCCCACAGTCTGTCGTTCTCAAACCCTTCCTCGGATCGGCAGACCGCCTCCGCCGGACGGCGCAGGCGGCCGAAGCGCTGTGGCAAAGCGGGTACAGGCAGATGCCGCGCTGGCTGCGGACCACTGACAACGAGCCGTATGTCACGGCAAACTGCCGGCTGCTCTATGCAGCGGAATGGATCAAAGGCAGGTCCATGACGGGAAGCGCAGCGGACCTGCGCGCCGTTGGGGAGATGCTCGGGAAACTCCACCGCCTCCCCATCGCGTATGACCCCGTCGGCCAACCCGCAGCACCAGACCGCAGCACGAGTCAGTGGATGCAGCGGCTGCTCAGCCAAGCGCGGCGCTTTCAGCGCCGGCGGCCCGAACTCGCGGCCGAGTGCAGCGACCGCGGTCGTTGGTTTGCCACCCACGGGGCCGCGTGTGAAGACCTGGCGCAAGCCGCCTGGCAGGCCCTGAGCGACCGTGACGTGCAGGAGGCCCTGCAGCGTGAACTGCAGGACCTGCATTACATCCACGGCGATGTGACCACGCCGAACATCGTGATCGCCGAGGAAGGCACCAACCAGGGCCCCTTTCTCATCGACTGGGACCGCCTGTGTATCGGTTCCACGTACATGGAACTCGCCAAAGCGATGGCGAATGTGACAAACCTGGAGGCCGCATCCGTCCTGCACCTGCTCGATGGCTACGAATCGGTCCGCCCGCTTCATCCCGTCGAGCGCAGGATGGTCAGCGCGCTCTTTCAACTCCCCAGAGAGGCGTGGATCACGGCCGCTCAAGCGCCAGGCGATGACCCGCTCTTGTTTGAAACCTTGGCGCGGACTTGGCAGAACCGCCTCGAAGCAGTGGCAGCGGTCCGTCAATGGGCAGCGGCGGAAAGGCAGGGAACGATATGACGCAGAAACTGAGCGTGATTATTCCAGCACACAACGAAGCGGCCACCATCGGCCGACTGGTTCGAACCTTGAAACAGTGGGTGCGCAAGCCGGAAGTCATCGTGGTCGCCAACGGCTGCAGTGACAGCACGGCGGCGCGCGCGCAGCGCGCGGGCGCGATGGTCGTCGACCTGCCGACGCGGCTCGGCCCAGACGTCGGCCGCAGCATCGGGGCTGCCGTCGCCTCCGGCGACACCCTGCTGTTTGTGGACGGCGACATGCACTGTACACCGCGCGAACTGGAACCCTTCGTACGCGCGGTCGATCACGGCGTCGACATCGCCCTCAACCAGTACCCGCGGCCCCGGAGCCGGCGGTTCCTGCATCCCACCGCGATCGCCAAACAAGCCCTGAACCACTTCCTCGACCGGCCCGAGCTCGCGGCCGCCAGCCTGACCGCCGTGCCGCACGCGATGAGCCGCAAAGCGGCACAGACAGTTGGGTATTCGAGCCTGTGCGTGCCGCCGGTGGCCCTTGCCCGCGCCGTCCTGTCCGGGCTGACTGTACGGGCAGTGGCGCATGTGCCGGTCGGTGCCCGCAATCCGGTCCGGCACCGCCGTGCCAGCCACTCCTACCAACGCCTCATCCTTGGCGACTGCCTCGAGGCGATTGACGTGCTGCGCCAAACCCTTGGCAATCGCGGCGCGTTTTTGGACACCCTCCGCCAGCGCGACGCCCTGACCCACTGCGAGGCACCCGCCAACGCGGGCGGCGCTGGTTTGGTCAGCATTGATTCGCTGGCGATTATCCCTGTGCACAATGAACGGAGGGGCTTGGCGAAAGTGCTGGAGGCACTGCGGGAAGCGCCAGTGACCGCCGCGTACGTGGTCAGCAACGGTTCCACTGACGGAACACCGCTGGTTGCACAAACGTACGGGGCGATGGTGAAGACCTTCCCCGACCTGCTGGGCCATGATGTTGGACGGGCGGTGGGCTGCCTCACGCAGGCTGCGGAAAAGTACCTGTTTCTGGACGGCGACATCGCCATGCCGCCGGAGGACTTGAAGCCGTTCGTCTTTGCACTGGACGAAGTGGATGTGGCGTTGAACGACATTGACCCGCTGCTGAAATCACACCGCGAACTCGACGGTGTGTCGATTGTCAAACGATTTCTGAACCTGGCCCTCGACCGGCCCGACCTCGGCACCGCGTCCCTGACGGCCGTCCCGCACGCCATGCGCCGCACCGTGCCTGAACACATCGGGGCAGCATCGCTCGCAGTCCCCCCGCTGGCCCTCGCCAAGGCGGTCCTGGCCGGGTTTACCGTCAAAGCCGTGCACGCGGTGGACGTCATTGGCAAGAACCGGTTTCGCAAGGAGCTGCACAGCCAAAAATACGGACGGCCGCTCGAGCGCCTCATCCTCGGCGACCACCTGGAGGCCCTGGCATACCTGCAGAGCACCCATGGTCCGCGGGCGTTTTTCCCGGATACGCTGCGCCGCCGCGATTTGGCGCACACTTGGCATGCTGAAGCCACCATCAAGTTCCCGTCAAAGGTGCACCACGGGCATCGGCACCATCACCGGCACAGGCGCGGACCCACCCAGGCCAAAGGCGCGCAGCCGCGGTCCACAAAACAACCGCGCGAGGCGCAGCGGCGTCCGCGGAAGGCACTGCGGCTGCGGCCGCAAACCAAGCGTGTTCAGCGGCGTGCGCGGTGAGCGCACAAGTGGAGCGCTCAGCCCGCGCGGATTCCGCCTGACGCGGCGCCGCCTGGCTCGAATCCCCGTTTTACACGGACGCGGTCCCCGTGCCGTACCCCAGGCGTTCGGAAATCAGCCGGCCGGTCTGTTTCACCGCAGGCACCAGCTGGTGCAGCCGCTCCTTGGACATGCGGATGCTTGGCCCAGACACGCTGCACGCGGCCACCACCCGGCCGGTGTTATCCCAGATGGGCGCGGCCACACAGCAAATGCCGAGTTCGTTCTCTTCCAGGTCGAACGCGTAACCGAGCTCCCGCGTCTGCTTCAGGACCGCCAGAAACATCGCGCGGTCCGTAATCGTGTGCTCCGTCAACCGCGCGAGCCCGTAGCGGTCGACCAAATCTATCGCCTCCATGGGCGGCCGAAACGCCAAAATCACCTTGCCAAGTCCCGTTGCGTGTGCAGGGACGCGCGTCCCGATGCGCGAGTGCATGCGAATGGTATTGGAACCCTCGACTTTGTCGATGTAGACAATCTCGCCTTGGTCGAGGTGTGCCAAGTGCACCGCCTCGTTCACGTCGGCGGACAGTTTCTGCAGAAACGGAGCGGCTTCCCGGCGCAGATCGATGCTCGAGAGCAGTTTCATCCCGAGGTCGAGCAAGGTATAGCCCAGCTTGTACCTGCCGGTTTGCTCATCCTGTTCGACATAACCCCGTTTCATCAGGGTACCGAGCAGTCGATGTGTCGTACTTTTGTACATCCCGACCCGCTGTGCGAGGTCGGAGATGCCAAGGCCCGCCGGAAAGTCGCTCAGCACCTCCATCAGCAGGCACGCCTTTTCCACCGACTTTACTGTGTAGTCGTCGATCGTTGCTCTCCTCCTGCAGACCCTATGCGTCAACTGCGAAGGGTCAAGGTCTGGTCTTCGAGGTCGCGGAACACCTCCGCGTGCTGCTCTATCAAACGCTGCATGTGCTTCACTTCCGCGCACCGGGCCGGCTTTGGAATCAGCTTGCCGGCGTTGCACAGGTCTGCCGGATTGAACACCTGACGCACCGCGGCTTGCGCCGCCAAATCGGTGTCGTCGAACATGTAGCGCATTTCTTCAATTTTCTCGACACCGACCCCGTGCTCACCCGTGATGCTGCCCCCGGCGTCCACGCAGGCTTTCAGAATCTCCGAGCCCACGCGCGTCGCGAGCTCCGTCTGACCCGGTACCCTCGAATCGTAACAAATGAGGGGGTGCAGGTTGCCATCCCCGGCGTGGAACACGTTCGCGATGCGCAGCCCGGATTCCTCGCTCAACTGTTGAATCCGCGCCATCACTTGCGACAGTTTGGTGCGCGGAATCACACCATCCTGCACAATGTAGTCCGGCGAGATGCGGCCGGTGGCACCAAACGCCATCTTGCGGCTGCTCCACCACAGCGCCCGCTCCTCGTCCGAGGCGGCCACCTTGACGGTCCGCACGTTGTGTTTGTGGCAAATGTGGACGATTTCCGCCGCCACATCTTCGAGGCCAGCCGCCATGCCGTCGACTTCAATCAGCAGCACCGCCTCGATGTCCTTCGGGTAGCCCACGTGGTAATTGCTCTTGTCGACCGCCTGCATCGCAAGCTGGTCCATCATCTCAATCGCAGCGGGGATGATCCCGGCGCCAATGATGTCGGTCACCGTATCTGCCGCATCCGCCACCGTGTCAAACATCGCCAGCGCCGTCCGTACCGCTTCCGGCTTCTTCAGGATTTTCACGGTGATCTCGGTCGCGATCCCCAAAGTCCCTTCCGACCCCACCACCAAACCGAGCAGGTCGTAGCCGAGCGCGTCCCCGAACTCGGCGCCGATGTCGACGACGTCCCCAGTCGGCAGCACCACCTTGGCGGCGACGATGTGGTTGGTCGTGACGCCGTACTTCAAACAGTGCGAGCCGCCGGCATTTTCCGCGAGGTTGCCGCCGATGGTGCAGACCGACTGACTGGACGGGTCCGGTGCGTAGTAGTAGCCCTGCGCAGAGATTTTCCGGGTCAGCTGCAGGTTCACGTGGCCGGGTTGAACCACGGCACGCAGGTTGTCAAAGTCCACACGCAGCAGCTTGTTCATGCGCACCAGGCTGATGACCACCTCGCCGTTGCGCGGCATGGCGCCGCCGCTCAGCCCCGTGCCCGCGCCGCGGGGCAGGAACGGCACCTCGTGCTCGTGCAGATACCGCACCACCTGCGCGACCTCGTCGGTCGTCTCCGGAAACACCACCGCACGCGGCAGCCCGGTTTGCGCCACATACCCGTCGCACTCATACGCCGCCAGTTGGTGCGGGCGGCAGAGGACCCTGGACGGGCCAAAGAGGTCCGTGAGGAATTCGATGAGGTGTGCGTCGTTCGCTCGGCTGCTCGTCATCGGGTCCCCACCTCCTCCCGCTGATAGGCGAGATCTAACAATTCCACGGTGTGCAAAATCTCCACATCCGCCTGTCGACGGTGCGCGCCGACCATCAGCTGCATCATGCAGCCTGGATTGCCCATCGCCACGCCGTCGATGCCGTCCGGCAAGTCATCCATTTTCCGCTCGAGCAGGGCACCTGCCATCTCGGGATGGGTCAAATTGTAGATGCCTGCGCTGCCGCAGCAGCGGTCCGAGTCGGCCATTTCCACCAAGCAGAGGCCGGGAATCGCGCCAAGCAGCGTCCGCGGCTGGGTGCGCACCTGCTGCGCGTGACACAGGTGACACGCGTCGTGGTAGGCGATGGTGCGGGGCACTTCGCCCTGCGGCGGCTCAAACCCGGACTCGACCAGCAGTTCCGAGATGTCACGCACCCGCGCCGAGAACTGCTCCGCTTTCTCGCGGTACACAGGGTCGTCCCGAAACAACGCTGGGTACTCCTTGAGTGCGGCGCCGCAGCCTGCGGCATTGATGATGATGCGGTCCGCCCCCGACGCCAGAAACACGTCGATATTGCGCCGCGCCATCTGGCGCGCCATGTCCCGGTCCCCGGCGTGCACCTGCAGGGCGCCGCAGCACAGCTGGTCCTTCGGGACCCGTACCCGCCATCCGTTGCGTGCCGCGACCCGGGCCGTGGCCTGGTTGACATCGGCAAAGAAGACGTCCATGACACACCCGGTGAACAAGCCCGCGACCCCTTTGTCGGTGCTGCCTGTTGCTGGGATTTCCGGCGGGAGCGCATCAATCGCCCGGCGGTCGGGCACCTTCGGCAGGATGGCCTCCATCTCTCGCAGGTGTTTCGGTAGAACAGCCAGCAGCCGAAGTTTCCGCACCCAGCGCTGCAGCCCGGAGCGCTGATAGAACCGGAGCAGCCCCGCCAGCAGCTTCAATCGCCTGGGCTTCGGGAACACTGCGCGCAGGAAGAACCGCTGAATCAGCCCCTTCCATCCGCGCGCAGGCGCCGCGTGGAAGACCTGGCCGCGCGCCTCTTCGATCAGAGCGCCCACCTGCACGCCAGAGGGGCAGACGGTTTCGCAGGCGCGGCAGTCCAGGCAGGTAAACACCGGATCGACCACCGATTCGTCGAGCGGCAGCACGCCCTCTGCGGCTTGCTTGATGAGGTACACGCGGCCGCGCGGAGAGTGGTTCTCGTCGCCCAGCTGCTGATAGGTCGGGCAAACTTCCAGACAAAAGCCGCAGTGCACACAGACCGAGTACTTGTCGGCCTCGGGTGCATCCGGCCAGAGAAATGCGCTGTTGGGCTCCTGCATGGTCACATCCCTCCCACAAATCGCCCGGGACTCATCAGCCCGCGCGGGTCAATCGTCGACTTGATGCCCTTCATCACAGCAAACGCGGCTGGCACCGAACCGAACGCATCCACGCGCCGCGGTCCGGCCAGCGGGGCGCGCTCCAGCACGGCCGTGCCTCCGAGGGCCTCAACGCGTGCCCGAACCTGCGTGGTGACCGCATCATACATCGCCACAGCTTCATCGTCTGCCGCCGCACGGCCCAAAGCCGGTGCCGGGACGCGCAAGAACAGCCGCGCCACCCCCGCCAGCGGGCTGACGCACCAGGTCTGCACGCAGTCCCCGTGCCCCGCGGCTTGCAGCAGTTGTGCCGCCTCGGCCCGCAAAGTGTCGCACAGCGGCAAAATCTCGCTCGGCCGTCCTGACAAACGCAGCACGAACGGCACCTCTGCCAGGTCTGCCTGAAACGCCTGCCAGTCCTCCTCGGCCGCGGCGCCAGTCCGTTCGACGAACGTCGTGCCCAACTCGCCCGCCCACGCCTTTAGCACAGACGCCTGGGCGGCCGCCGCCGCTTCGTTTTCATCACAGTCAATCACGATGGACCAGCACGCGTCTTCGGCGAACCGAACCGCCTCTCCGTACACCGCTTCTGCCCGGCTCGGCAAGAGCGTCGAATGGGTCAGCCGCCGCCGAACGGCCTCCATCTGCGACAGCGAACCGGTCAGCACGCACGTGCGGCGGGACAGCGGCAAAGGCCGCAGCTTGAACACGATTTCCGTGAGCACGGCGAGCGAGCCGAACGAACCGATAAACAGTTTGCTCATGTCGTACCCTGCGACGTTTTTCACGACGCGGCCGCCGGTGCGCACACGTTCGCCGCTCGGGTACACCACGTGCAGCCCAATCACCATATCTCGCAAGGTGCCGTAGAGAACGCGACGCGGCCCCGACAGGTTGCAGGCCACCAGTCCGCCGATGGTGGTGTCGTCCGGGCAGTATGGGTCAATCGGAAGCATCTGCCCCCGCTCCGCCAGCACGTGGCGCAGCTGCGCCAGCGTCACCCCGGGCTGCACCGCGACCACCAGGTCCGCCGGGGAGTAGTCCACGATGTGGTTGAGTCGTGTCGAACGAACGACGAGATCGACCCGCTGCGGCAGATTCCCCGCCCCCAGGTGATGTCCGCTGCCCATCGGCAGTACGGCAAGCTGGTGCTCGCTGGCAATCCGCAGCACCGCCTGCACCTGGGACTCGTCGGCGGGCGCCGCAACCAGCACGGCCCTCCCGCCCGACCCAAACGCACGGCCGAGCCGGCGGCCGAGGTCCGGGTCCTCCCAGACGAATTCGCCGCCGATCGCGTTGGTCAACTGCTGCTGTACCTGCTCCGTCACCATGTCCGGCCCCCTTGTGTGCAGCTTTGCGATTTACATGCATGACTGTGAATGGTTGGTTGCGAATTCTTCATTTTCGTTCTGTAATACAGAACTCCATCCCGCCATTCGAAACACTTTGCTATAATATATACACCACCACCATAATATTCTCAATATTGTCCCTACCAAGAAAACTTGTCCAGCTCGGTAGGTGACAACCGATGGGAATGACACGAAGGAGGCCCTTACATGTCGAACGCGTACCAAACGCCGCCTGGGATGGAGATTCTGGGAGCCTACAAACCCGAGTTTGCGGAAATCCTCACCCCCGAAGCGCTGCAATTTGTAGCTGAGTTGGCCCGCGAGTTTACGCCGCGGCGCGACGAGCTGCTGAAGCGGAGGGAGGAGCGCCAGGCCGAGATTGACGCCGGGAAGCTGCCGGACTTTCTGCCCGAAACCGCGGAGATTCGCGCAGGGTCCTGGACCATCGCAGGGGTCCCCGACGACCTGCAGGACCGCCGGGTCGAAATCACCGGCCCGAGCAGCGACCGCAAGATGGTCATCAACGCGTTCAACTCCGGTGCCAAAACATTTATGGCGGACTTTGAGGACGCCAACTCTCCGACTTGGGAAAACACCATCGCGGGGCAAATCAACCTGCGCGACGCCATCCGGCGGACCATCACGTACGACAGCCCGGAAGGCAAGCACTATGCCCTGAGGGACCAGGTCGCCGTGCTCATCGTGCGTCCGCGCGGCTGGCACCTGCCGGAAAAACATATCCTGGTCGACGGCAAGCCCGTACCCGGCGCGTTCGTCGATTTCGGACTCTACCTCTTCCATAACCACGAGGCGCTCAAGGCCATCCACTCGGGCCCCTATTTCTACCTGCCAAAGATGGAGAGCCACCTCGAAGCCCGGCTGTGGAACGATGTGTTCGTATTTGCGCAGAACAAGCTGGGCATCCCGCAGGGCACCATCAAGGCGACGGTGCTGATTGAGACGATTCTCGCGGCCTTCGAAATGGATGAAATTCTGTATGAGCTTCGCGATCACGCTGCTGGGCTGAACTGCGGGCGCTGGGACTACATCTTCAGCTACATCAAAAAGCTGCGGAACCAGCCGCACGTGATTTTGCCGGACCGCGCGCTGGTCACCATGACGGTGCCGTTTATGCGCGCCTACTCCCTGCTCGCGATTCAGACCTGTCACAAGCGCGGCGCGCACGCGATTGGCGGCATGGCTGCGCAAATTCCTGTCAAGAACGACCCCGCCGCCAACGAGGAAGCGCTCGCCAAGGTCCGCGCAGACAAGGAACGCGAGGCGACTGACGGGCACGATGGGACCTGGGTGGCGCACCCTGCGCTGGTCCCCGTCGCGATGGAGGTGTTCGACCGCCTGATGCCGCAGCCCAACCAGGTGAACCGCAAGCGCGAAGATGTCCATGTGACAGCGGCCGACCTGCTCGCAGTGCCGGAAGGGCCAATTACCGAGGCCGGGCTGCGGACCAATGTAAGCGTCGGGATCCAGTACACAGAGGCGTGGCTGCGCGGTTCGGGCGCGGTGCCGATTTTCAACTTGATGGAGGACGCCGCGACGGCTGAAATCTCGCGGGCGCAGGTGTGGCAGTGGATCCGCCACCCAAAAGGCATCCTCGAGGATGGACGCAAGGTGACGAAGGAACTGTTCACGCAGGTGCTGGAGGAGGAACTGGCCAAGATTCGCGAGACGCTTGGCGCAGAACGATTTGACGCCGGAGAATTCAAGCGCGCGAGCGAGTTGTTCGCGCAAATCACGACCAACGACGAGTTCGTCGACTTCCTGACGCTGCCGGGGTACGAATACCTGGCGTAAACAGACTGCCGTCAGCAGAAGTCGTACGGCCATGCTGACACGGGCACCCCGGATGACCGGCGGTGCCCGTGTCAATGCTTACGACCAAAACGCGAATGCTTACAGCGCGGGTGCGGACACCGACTCGTCGTGAACGCTGGCGCCTTCCAGGAACTTCTCCACGTCCATCGCGGCCTTGCAGCCGCTGCCAGCGGCCGTGATGGCCTGGCGGTAGTGCGGGTCCATGACGTCGCCGCAGGCGAACACCCCTTCGACGGACGTCGCGCTCGACACCCCGCGCGTCTTGATGTAGCCCACACTGTCAAGCTCCAGCTGCCCTTTGAGGAAATCTGTGTTGGGCCGGTGCCCAATCGCGATGAAAATCCCCTCGGCGGGCAGCACCCGGGTTTCTCCGGTCTCATTGTCCTTGACTTCGAGGCCGGACACCTTGGAGCCGTCCGACTGAACGGACACGGGGGTCACATTCATCACCCATTTGATTTTCGGGTTGTTGCGGGCACGGTCCTGCATCACCTTGGAGGCGCGCAGCTCACTGCGGCGATGTACAATCGTCACTTCACTGGCGAACTTGGTCAGGAAGGTGGCTTCCTCCATCGCCGAGTCCCCGCCGCCGACCACCAGAATCGGCTTCCCGCGGAAGAAAAACCCATCACAGGTCGCGCAGGTCGAGACGCCGCGTCCCACCAAGTCCGACTCACCCGGAATGCCGAGCATCTTCGCCGACGCCCCGGTCGAAATAATCAGCGCATCCGTCTCGTACACGTCCTCATCGTTCACGGTGACGCGAAATGGACGCTGTCCAAGGTCCGCAGCCGTGGCCCAGCCATGAATGAACTTGGCGCCAAAGCGTTCGGCCTGCTGCCGCATGTTCTCCATTAACTCGGGTCCCATGATGCCGTCCCGAAACCCGGGGAAATTCTCAACCTCCGTGGTCAAAGTCAACTGACCGCCGGGTTCATTGCCTTCCACAACAACCGGCTCCAGGTTTGCACGGGCGGCGTAAATGGCAGCCGTAAGCCCTGCAGGTCCTGTGCCGAGAATCATCACTCGATTTCGTTCCATGGATGCATCACCCTCCACCTTGTAGTCTACCAGTCTGTACCGCAAAATGCACAGTCCTCGTCAAAAAGGGCTGTACCCGGCACACCGTTCACCCGGCGTCCGTGTACAGCCCCCTTGTCAAGCCATGCGCGGTTTGGCGTCAACCCGATGTCGTGTGACGATCCGCCTTCAACTCGTCGAGCACCTGGCGCGCAAGCTGCACCAGTTCGCGCTGGGAGACGCTCGCCGCACCCGGCAAATCACGTGCCGGAGATGCGACCGAACCGGTCTGCGCCCCAGGTGTTCCGTCGAACCGGTCCGCACCGTGGACTGCGGGTGCCGCCTCGGCGGCCGCAGCGGTCCCCGAACGCAAGCGCCGCGCCTGCTCCCGAAAGGCCGCAACAATGAACGCGATGGCTGCAATCAGGCCGAGTACCACCAGCGCGGTTCCCGTCCATACGAACGCCGGCGTCGCCGTCAGCCAACGACCGCCGGATTGGATGCCAAGAAACCAGGGTGCGCCAATCAGCCAGGCGCCGATGAAGCATTCCACAATGCCGCAAACCGCCGCCCACAGGTATCCCTTCATGTCTCCCACTCCCCGTCGATTCGTCGTTCTCGGGCATGCGCGCCGGGCACCTTGCCTCCAGCCTGAGCGTTACGCCAGCACCCGGTTGAAGAAGTCGAGTGTGCGTGCGAACGCGTCGCGAGCGGCCGTCGCGTGATAGGACGGGCGGCCGTCGTTAAAGAATGCATGGCCTGCGCCCTCGTACACGTGATATTCAAACGACTTGCCGGACTGTTTCACGCGCTCCGCAAAGTCCGGCACCTTCGCTGTAATGCCATGGTCCTGTTCACCGTAAAATCCGAGCAGCGGGCAGGTCACATTGGCAAGTTGTTCGGCACTGGGGAACACGGAGCCATAGTACAGGACCGCACCTTTCAACTGCGGGTCGTTGCAGGCCAGGAGCGCTGAGAGCGAACCGCCCATGCAATAGCCGACAGAGGCCACCCCCTGGCCCTTGGACGGAGCGTAGTCACTGCGAAGGAAGGCTGCGGTCGCCTTGATTTGATCCACATACTTCTCCATCTGCAGGCCGCCGAACAGCGTCCCGAACGTTTCCCCAACCTGCTTCTGCTGGTCTGCCGGCAGCTTCGCCAACGCGGCGTCGCGTTCACTTGGATTGCCCCACGCGGACGGCGGCAGCGAATTCAGAAAGTCCTTCACGGCGCTGATGCGCTCCTGGCTGAGCACTTCGGGCCGTTTGCCGTTTTGCGCGTACAAATCCGGCGCAAAGGCGACGTAACCGGCTTCTGCAAAGCGGTTGGTCACGTCTATGATATGTTCGTCGACACCCCAGATTTCCTGGAACACAATCACCGCCGGCAGCGGCGTCTGCGCGCGTTCCAGTCTGGCCGCGTAGCCCACGTACTGCCCGTCATTTCCGTAGGTCACCCACTCGGTCTTCAAAACTCCCATGTTTCTCAGGCTCCCTTCCTATGTACGAAGTGTTGTGTTCAAACCGCGCGATGGACCCATGCTGGTCACAAGCACCCGAACAAACCGCCGGGGCAACAAACCGCGTCAATTGGGCGTATCCGTCTCCACGTGCTGCGCCAAAAATGCCTTGCAGCGTTCCAGACGCTCCGCGAACGGCTCCCGCATCGCCGCCAGTTTGCTCAGTTTGTCATCAATGTGATCGATCACGTCTTCCAGCAGCCGCACGGACTCCTCCACCAAGCGAAGTTTCTCCTCGTCCGAGGGCGTTGCCTGGAAGTTGAGCCGCAGCTCATCGAGCAGCGCTTCCTGGTCCAGGATGGTCTTGATTTCCTGCAGTGTGTAGCCCAGGTTGTTTTTCAATCGGAGGATCTGCTGAAGTTTCTGAACGGACGCATCGTCGTACAGGCGATGTCCGCCAGCAGTCCGCGAAGCTGGCTTGACCAGACCAACCTCTTCGTAATAATGCAGCGTTCGCGGGGTCACCCCCAACAACCTGACAACGTCCTCGACGGTGTGCATGTCTCTGCCCATGGACCAGAATGGCCCTCCTTGTTCCCAGCATGTTTTCGCGCGGACATTATAACACGTATCTCACGTTAACGTCTATTTTCGGGCACCCCCAGGCGCTCCCGCAGCAAGCCCGAACGTCATGGCCCAATATGTAAAGTGAACGTTGACGTTAATTATTGGGTCTGTTAAGATCAAGTGTGGGATTCGGAACGGACGGATCACGACCTTAGAAAGACGGCCCCTTGCAGGAGCGGCGCACATCATGAACTAAATATTGGCACTCCGATGCAAGACGTGGCCGAATCCGGCATCATCGAGTCGAGCGCAAAAGGAGTGGAAAGCATGCCAAGTTCATCCTCGCGCAGTGCGTCCTATAAGTGGATCGCGCTGTCCAACACAACCCTCGGCATCCTCATGGCATCCATCAACGGCACGATTCTCATCATTGCGTTGCCGGTCGTGTTCCAGGGCATTCAGGTCGACCCGCTCAACGGCGGCCAGACCAGCCTCCTCCTGTGGGTGCTGCTCGGATTCAACGTGGCGACCACCGTTTTGCTCGTCACCTTCGGGCGATTATCCGACATGTATGGACGCGTACGGCTTTACAATCTAGGTTTTCTCATCTTTACCATCGGCTCCGTCCTGCTGTCTCTCACTTGGGGAAAAGGACTCAACGGGGAAATCCAGCTTATCGTTTTCCGGATTGTGCAGGGCATCGGCGGCGCCTTCCTGTTTTCGAACAGCGCCGCCATTTTGACGGATGCCTTCCCTGGCAATCAGCGTGGTCTTGCGCTCGGCCTCAACCAAATCGCTGGCATTGGCGGCGGCGTCATCGGGTTGGTGGTCGGCGGACTGCTCGCCGCTTCCGGGCATTGGCGCTGGGTGTTCCTCGTCAATGTGCCCATTGGCATCGCCGGCACCATCTGGGCCTACGTCGCCTTGAAAGAGCTCACAACACGTCCCAAGAAGCAGAAAATCGACATCTGGGGCAATCTCACCCTGGCCGGCGGTATTACCATCCTCATGCTCGGTCTGACCTACGGCATCATGCCGTATGGCAACCACGCGATGGGCTGGACGAATCCATGGGTCCTGGCCGGCCTCATCGGCGGTGTGGTACTGCTGGGCATCTTCTGCTGGGTCGAGACACTCGTTGAAGACCCAATGTTTCACCTGCACCTGTTTCGGATTCGGGCGTTTACGTTCGGCAACTTGAGCAGCTTCTTCAGCGCGCTGGCCCGCGGTGGACTGCAGTTTATGCTGATCATCTGGCTGCAGGGAATTTGGCTGCCGCTTCACGGCGTCTCGTACACCGACACGCCGCTTCAGGCCGGCATTGACACCCTGCCGCAGATGGTCGGGTTCCTGGTTGCGGGGCCCATCAGCGGCTACTTGTCGGACCGCTTCGGTGCGCGCCTGTTTGCAACCGGCGGCATGGTGCTCAGCGCGATTGGCTTCCTGCTGCTGCTCACACTGCCGTTCAACTTTACCTATTGGCCGTTTGCGATTTACTTGTTCATCATCGGATGCGGCATGGGCCTGTTTGCTTCGCCGAACAGCGCCGCCATCATGAACTCCGTACCGGCGCGGTACCGCGGCGTGGCGTCCGGCATGCGGGCCACGTTCATGAACGCCGGGCAAATGATGAGCATGGGTATTTTCTTCTCCATCGTGATCTCCGGCTTGGCGGCTCACCTTCCGCACGCGTTAACGGTTGGGCTGAGCGGTATGGGGGTGCCTGCGCAGTTTGTCGCCGCGTTCTCCAAACTGCCGCCGACGGCTGCGCTGTTTGCGGCGCTGCTTGGGTATAACCCCATGCAGCATCTCATCCCGGCACAGATTCTGCACTTGTTGTCGCCGCACAACGCGAGCGTCCTGGTGGGCACGCGGTTCTTCCCGCAACTGATTGGCCCGCCGTTCATGCACGGTTTGGCCGATGCATTCTGGATTTCCTTTGGACTCTCCGTTGCTGCAGCGCTGGCCTCCTTGCTGCGCGGCAAGCACTTTGTCCTGGAAGAAGAAGACCAGGCACCCGCGCAGGTTCCGGCGGACACGCTGCGTCAGCTGCAGGTCGTTGGCTTGCTGGCCGCATGGCACGCGCGCCAAGGGGCCAGTCCACAGGCGTCCGAGTTAGACCGGCAGCGGCTTCACCGCGCGCTGTCCCTGCTGCGCACGGTCGCGGCCGAAAAAGCGAAACAACAGCCGCAGGAACAATCCCTCGGCAGTTGATGAAATGACGAGTCACAACCCAAATCACAACGAGGAGGCGCTGCACATGAAAGAGATGCACGACATCAGCCGGTCTGGCGATCTCGGCCGTCTGATTGCAGAGTTGGCAAACCTCGAGTTGAATCGTGTAAAGCGCCGCCAGACGGAATCCTCTTCTGTGCTGGACGAACGCCTTCGTCAGTTCTTGACAGCGCTGACGGAGACTTCTGCCGGCCGTGAAACGACGCCTGCGCCGTCCGCGCAGCAACCTCATCAGCAGGCTGCGGCGCAGCAACAAGGTTATCAGGCCGCTCAGCAACAAGGCCACCCGGCTGCTCTGCAAAAAGAACACCCGGCTGCTCTGCAGCAGCCGGCGGTTCAGAAGGCGCTTCAAGTTGGCCGAACGGGAAACCCCGAGCTGGACGAACTGACACAACAGGTGCTCGCGGACCTGCTTGCGGATCAAGCGCCCGACGCTGCGTCCACGAGCGACGCTGAGACGGCCGCGCTCAGCCTTGACGAGGAACTCGACGCGTTGACCGAACAGGTGCTCAGCGCAATCCTCCAAGAGGCATCTCAGGACAACTCCGATTCGGCGCACAGTCCATCCGACATTGGTGCTTCTGGTATTGGTGGGAGCGCGCCTTTCGCAGGGCAAACGGTTACCAAACCAGCGCCCGTCGATCCGGCGCGCTGGCACTTATACGCGCCAAAGACCGCGCTGCCCGACCCATGGGAATCCTGGTGCGCCTGTTTCGACCACCTGTCCAACGACCCGTGGCTCTTGGGGTGGGTCGCCATTCGGGATACGGAACTGATTGCAGCAGACCATGCGTACGAAGAGCAGTTCCTTCGTGCCGTCCAGGGGTATGTGAACGCGTCGCGCGCACTAGTGAACATCCTGGACGCGAACAAACAGGTGCAGTTCACGATGCAGTCCGCAGAGGGACAGATGTGGCTCCTCCCAGCCCAGGGCAACATGTGGGTGATGCTGTTTGCCACCAACGACAGCGGGTTGCGGGACATCCTCGCGCACATTCCGGTCGAAACCACGGTGACGGGGCACGTTGGATGAGCACATAAGGTGAATGAGTGAGGCGGTAAGGCGGCGCGGATGCAACAAGCCGCGCCGCTTTGGGGAGAAGAAGTTCCTAAATTGGATGGTCCGGCCGAGGCCGGACCTCCTTTTGGTAGAAAAGGTTCCCTAACCCCCAGCCTTCCACCGGCCTTCCACCGGCCATCCCGCCGCTTAGGGTAGAAAAGGCGCCTTACGAGCCGCCACCCAGCCGCACCCGACTTCGCTTTAGGCACGAAAGGTTCCTTAACCCCCAGCCTTCCACCGGACATCCACCGGACATCCACCGGGCACCCAGCCGCTTAGGGTAGAAAGGGCGCCTTACGAGCCGCCACCCAGCCGCGCCCGGCTTCGCTTTAGGCACGAAAGGTTCCTTAACCCCCAGCCTTCCACCGGACATCCCGCCGCTTAGGGTAGAAAGGGCGCCTTACGAGCCGCCACCCAGCCGCGCCCGACTTCACTTTAGGCACAAAAGGTTCCCTAACCCCCAGCCTTCCACCAGGCATCCCGCCGCTTAGGGTAGAAAGGGCGCCTTACGCGCCGCCACTAGCCGCGCCCGACTTCACTTTAGGCACAAAAGGTTCCCTAACCCCCAGCCTTCCACCGGCCTTCCACCGGGCACCCAGCCGCTTAGGGTAGAAAGGGCGCCTTACGAGCCGCCACTAGCCGCGCCCGACTTCACTTTAGGCACAAAAGGTTCCCTAACCCCCAGCCTTCCACCGGACATCCCGCCGCTTAGGGTAGAAAGGGCGCCTTACGAGCCGCCACCCAGCCGCGCCCCGTCGTCCCGCCCCCGCACATGCTCACTCCCATGCGTCGCGCGCATAAAACTCCGGTTTCGAAGCACGGTAACCATGGAGCCATCCGTGAAGTGTCCGGAAGGAATCATTCGCCACGTAAAACCGAGGAGGGACTTCGATGCCGAACCGTTCCAGCAGCATGCAAGACCAAAGTCCATTATCGGAGGCACAGGATTCGGTGACGAAAGCGCGCCATGCCGTGTCGCAGGCGCAGTCCCATCCCTCCGACCAAATGGTCACGCAGGCTCGCAATGCATTGGACAAGGCAGAGCGCGCTGTTGCACAGGCCGCACAGCAGGATGAGAACAGCATCGCCGTTGACACCGTTGAGGACGACCTTCGGGATGTCTCGTCGGACTTCCAGTCCGCACAAGTTCAACAAGGGATGGAAGAGTAACGCACGCATACGGAGGTGACAGCGAGGGGCGGGAGAAATATCCCACCCGCCCCGCAAGTCACTTCATCCACTCACTTCATCCGTGCGATGATGTTCCGCGCTGCGTACACCCCGCTGCTGGCCGCCTGTGAGATGCCGCGCGAGATGCCTGGCCCGTCTCCAGCGCAGTACAAGCCTTGAATGGCGGTTTCCAGGTGGTCGTTCACGTCAGCACGCGAGGCGTAGAACTTCGCTTCCACCCCGTAAAACAGGGTGTGTTCGGAGGCAATCCCCGGTGTGACCTTGTTCAGGGCTTCAATCATTTCTTGCAGAGCCACCATCGTCTTGTACGGAAGGACGAGGCCAAGGTCACCAGGCACTGCTTCTTTCAGCGTCGGTTCAATGAACCCTTCCTGAATGCGGGCCGGTGTGCTGCGGCGCCCCTTCAAAATATCGCCGTACTTCTGGACAATGATGGAACCGTTCGACAGGGCGTTGGCATGGGCGCAAATCTGCCGGGCAAACTCATTCGGCCGATCGAACGGTTCCGTGAAGCGATGACTGACCAACAGGGCGAAATTGGTGTTCTGCGTCCCCAGCGCCGGATCTTTATAGGCATGCCCGTTGGCCGCCATGATGCCCGTGTGGTTCTCCACCACGACATGGCCGGACGGGTTGCTGCAAAACGTGCGCACGCGCAGTCCCGTGGACGGCGACTGATAGATGAACTTCCCTTCGTAAAGGTGTTCGTTGATTTCCTGCATCACGACATTCGACGTTTCCACGCGAACCCCGATGTCCACCTGGTTGTTGGTCATCTTCACCTTGTGCCGGCGAAACAACTCGGACAACCAAGTGGCCCCGTCCCGGCCCGGCGCAACAATCAGGTACTTGGTCGCAATCTGTTCGCCGCTGCGCAGTTTGATGCCGGCAATCGCTCCATCCTCGACCAGGATATCCTCCACGAACGACCGAAACCGCATGTCGATGCGCGATTCCAGATAGGCAAAGATGCTGTTCATCAGTTCCAGGTTGCGGTCGGTCCCGATGTGCCGCACCTGCGCGCGGAGCAGCTTGAGTCCAGCGCCCATGGCGCGGCGTTCAATCGCAGCCACAGCCTCCGTGGTCGGGTCGGTGATGGCATCCGGCGCGCCGTGGGCCAGATTGATTTCATCGACATAGCGAATCAGTTCCAGGACTTTGGAAGGCGGCAAGTAATCCGTCAGAAAGCCCCCAAACTCAGATGTGATGTTAAACTTGCCGTCGCTGAAGCTGCCTGCGCCGCCCGCGCCGTTGATCACGCCGCAAGCCGGCCAGCAGCTTGCATAGTCCTTGATTTTGTTGGCGGGCGGGCACTTGTCGATCTTGCCCTCCATAATCGGACAATGGCGGTACTTGGCTTCGACACCTTTGTCAATCAGCAGGACGCTCGCTTCGGGCGCCTTGCGGGTAAATTCATAAGCTGCATAAAGGCCGGCTGGGCCGGCTCCGACAATCACGACATCATAGGTTGTGTGCATGGTCGTCCTCCCATGGTTCCTTCGGAGCACTCAATGCCCCACCCACCATTATACAGCCACAGAGGGCAATCCGGTTGCCGAATCTCCAGCCAAGTTCCGACCCTCAAGAAGTCAACTGACTTTTCGAAAAATATAGGATGACATGCAACATGTAAGGAGTGGATTCCATGCAGGTGAACAAGGTGATGAAAGGCGGACTGCTGGCTGGCGCGCTCACGACGGTCGTGATGGTCGCGCCGTCGGTCGATTACGCAGACGCCACCGGATCGGGCCCAGTGGTGGGAATCGGTGTGAATGTCCTGTCGTCCTCGTCCAACGCATCGTCCGGTGACGTGGGCGTTGGCGTCAGTCTGCTCGGCAGCAACGTCCTGTCCATTGGCGGCGCCCAGGCAGGGACGAATGGCAGCGAGACGGTGCCCAGTACGCCTTCCGCAACGGCGAGCGGAGGACTCATTGGGGTCGGTGCCAACCTGCTTTCGAGCGGTGGGACAGCCTCCGCGAAAAGCGCCAACGGAGCAGGCGTCGCAGTGAATGTTCTGTCATCGGGCGGCCAGGCGAAGTCGCAAGGGGGCGCGGCGGCCCTCAGCACCAACCTCCTCTCGTCCGGCGGTACGGCTTCGGGCCAGGGCGGCGCGTTGGGCCTCGCACCGAACGTGCTGTCCTCCGGCGGGACAGGAACCGCAACCGGAAGTATCGGCGGGATCGGCGGGAATATCCTCACCGCCTGCGGCAGCGCCACGGGCAGCAGCGGCATTGCGACAGGCATCAACCTGCTCGGCAATCAAAACTGCGCCGGCGGAGGCAACAGTGGCGGCGGAGGAACCAGCGGAGGAAATGGCGGCAGCAGCGGCGGCGGAACCAGCGGCGGCAACGGTGGCAACGCTGGCCAGGGCACCGGCGAGGCGCTGACGAGTACCGGTGCGCTGGGCGGCATCTTACCGCATACGGCGACAGGGGAACCGTTGTGGATCGCGATCGGCACCGTCCTCACGGCGGCGGGCGCAACGGGCTTTGTGTGGATGCGGCGGCGGCTGACACCCTGAAATGTGCGCCAGCAGGGCCCCGGGGCTCTGCTGGCAGCAGACGAGCGCATGAAGGTATATGTTTAGACGATCGTCACGAGCCGCTGAAATTCAGTGAACTTTATCACGGGATTCACGTCATAATAGAAGTAGGTCACTTCTAAGTAAAATCCAACAAAGCGAGCGAGGATCCCGATGAATTTTATGCACTGGATACAGAGTTACGGCTACCCGGGGCTCTACGTGATGCTGGCACTGGAATACGTCATCTTTGTTGTGCCCGGTGAAACCACGCTGACCACCGTGGGTATCTTATGGAAAAACGGGGCGGGCCACTTCTCGTTCCTACCTTTATTATTGGCGTCCGGACTGGGAACGTTTACGGGATCGATTTTGGCCTATGCGATTGGACGGTGGCTGGGCCGACCCGTCCTCGTAAAATATGGGAAATACGTGTTTTTAACGGAGGATCGACTGAAACGCAGCGAAGCGATGTTTCGACGCCACACGATTTTGACGCTGGTTGTGTCCCGGTACATCGCGGTCGTGCGGGATATTGTCCCCTATATCGCGGGCATCAACCGCGTCAAATTGCGAGTGTTTCTGCCCATCATCTTCGTGGCATCCTTTGTTTGGACCGGCAGTTTCATCCTGGCTGGAAGTCTGATTGAACAAGCGCTCGTCTTTGTTGTTGCCCACTGGCGCATCGCGCTGGTTCCCGCCGTCATTCTCGCCGTCGCCTGCTACTTCGGGTACCGGGCGCTGCATAAGCGGCTCGAGCAGCAATTGGACGTATCCGTCCCGCAAGACACGGGAACGGACGCCGGGCATCCGACGAATCTTCCCTGAGCCGTCGGCGGCGCGACAACGCACCATTCAGGGCCGCTCCCCCTTTTCAATCGGGTGAAAGAAGTGTAACATGACGTTACACGCATTTCTTATCATCCTTATCTGAAAGGTGGGATATAAACATGTCGGTCCCTCCATCGATTCCCCGGCCGCTGGTGCGGACGAACCAATGGTTTATCGTCCTTTCCGTGGCCGCAACCTGGCTGACCGGATTCTATTGGATTCTGGCCTTGCCGCTGGTTGCTGGGCTGCTCGGTTTGTTCACAGGATTTAACCCCGTGATGCGGTTCGCCAAGTTGTTCCTGCGCAAGGCGCCTGCTGCGTACGCTCAGGAAGATCGCGACCAGCAGCAGTTCAATCAAATCATTGCGGTCAGTTGTCTCGTCTTGAGCATGTTGGGTTATGCACTGCACTGGATGTGGTTGGCATACATCTTTTCCGCCATGGTGGCGCTGGCAGCATTCATCGCGATTCTTGGCTTTTGCATCGGCTGTTTCATTCGGTTTCAGTGGACGCAGTACCGATACCGCCGAGCGATGCGAAACGAGGCCCGCTGATGGGCCTCGTTTTTTTACCGTGCCAGCCGCATTCGGTGAACGCTCCGGCCGCTTGCCCCGCAAGCCGCTTTGCGTCTGCATGATTCGCCTGCAACTCCGTCATACTACCCCTCAACGGAGGAGGTGGCGTTGACGTGAGCACCGAACAGAGGCACCAAACGACACTGTCCGAACTCGGCTTTACGGTCGATGTCGACGATTTGCCCTATCTGAACGAGTACCCCGGGGAATGGCGCATCACAGGAGAAGGAGAAATGCCGCGCAATTTCTGGCTCGTCACCACCGACGGCGTCGGTCACCCGGTTCACGGAGACCTGAGTCCGCAGCAGATTCTTGACTGGGGCCGCGAACAGGGCTGGCAGTGCGCGTATGTCGCTCCCTACGGGCGCCATGTCGTGGGCGCCAGGGACGAAATCCAACTCCACGACTGGCTGCATGACCGCAAGGAGCGGCATCGGACAAACGTGATGGACTGAAAAAACCGCCAGGCGGTCGGAGCAGGTCGCCAAGCGACAAAACGGTCGGCGCGGCGCTGCTTCCGACCTGCCGTGCACCACGCAGCTCACCCACCCCCACTTTCGATGCGCAGCAATTTAGAATAGTATCATAGATAGGACATCGACAGAGGGGGAACGGTCGACAATGAAGCGCATTGCCGTGATTGGCGGCGGCACCATGGGGTTTGGTTTGGCGTTTCGGTTTGCGGTGCACGGGCGGGAGGTTGCCCTCGTCAGCCGCAGGACGAGCACACTGGAGAACGCCCTGCAGCAGATTCGCGAAGCGGCAGCGTCCTTCGAAGCGGAAGGGGTCATTTCGAAGCAGGAAGCGGAGGATGTACGCACGCGCATCCACCCAACTACAGACTTGGCCGCCGGGATTGAAAACGCAGCCTGGGTTATTGAAGCCATCCCGGAGCAGCTTTCCCAGAAGCAGGCCCTGTTTGCCGAACTGGACGCGCAGCTGCCAGCGCAAACCCTCCTGACCACCACGACCTCCTCCCTGCCCATCAGCGACATCGCGAACGGCGTCCAGCACCCCGAGCGAACGATGGTGACACACTTCGTGAATCCGCCGCACCTCATTCCGCTCGTCGAGATTGTGCAGCACCCCGCGACCCTGGAGGAGAACATCGAAGCGGTGGAACGTGAATTGAACGACATTCACTGCACACCGGTCCGATTGAACAAGGAAGCGCCGGGCTTCATCGCGAACCGCCTGCAAGCGGCCCTGTTTCGGGAAGTGCTGAACCTGCTGCAGCAGGGCATTGCCAGTCCGGAAGCCATTGATACGGCGGTCAAACAGGGGCTGGGGTTCCGTTGGGCAGTGGTGGGACCGATTGAAACGGCCGACTTTGGCGGGCTGGACACCTGGGCGATGGCGGGCGCGTACCTGGCCCCCCACCTCGCGAACACCATCCCGGTCGACTACATCCAAGCGAAATTCCGCGCTGGCGAACTGGGCGTGAAAACCGGCAAAGGGTTTTACTCGTACGAAGGTGTAGACACCGTGGCCCTGACGGCGCGCCGTGATCGGCAAATGCTGCGGCTGGGCAAGCTCAAACAGGAATTCACGTGAGAACGGCGTTTGTGAATTTTTCAATTCGGCGATTGACAACGCATGCCCGGATATACGATACTGAATCCATCTACTATACATATATCAGTAGATTGGATTAGGTAAGTAAATGATGACATTCGAAAAACCGGAGGGACAAAGCAATGGCAAAATCGACATGGATCGTCGACCCGACGCACAGCAGCATTGAATTTTCGACCAAACACATGATGGTCACCACCGTGAAGGGCCAGTTCACCGAATTCTCGGCTGACATCCAGGCCGACCCGACCGACCTGACCGACGCGCAAATCTCGTTCACCATCAACACGGCGAGCGTGGATACGCGCAATGCGGACCGCGACGCGCACCTGCGCGGTGCCGACTTCTTTGACGTCGAGCACTATCCGAACATGACCTTCAAGGCCACCAAAATTGTCGCAAAGGGCAACAACCGGTACGACGTGACGGGCGACCTGACGATTCGCGACGTGACCAAGCCTGTGACGTTCGACATGACCTTTGAGGGACAGTACAAGGACCCGTGGGGCAACATGAAGGCTGGCTTCACCGGCGGAACCACCATCAACCGCAAGGACTGGGGACTGAACTGGAACGTCGCGCTCGAAGCGGGCGGCTTCCTGGTCAGCGAGCAAGTGAAGATTTCCCTCGACATTCAGGCGGCACAGCAGGCGTAAGCAGACGTTTCACAAGCGGTCAGCGGGCATCCGGCGGGGCATCCCTTCCGGACGGTCGAATTACACCGCGACCGCGGGCGAAAGGCTGGAGCAGGGGGTGCGTCATGGACGCGCCCCCTGCTTCCACTCCGCCACATACTCAGCCAGTACCTCGTGCAAGGCTTTGCCAATTTCGGTGTAATCCTCGTCGTCTAGGTTCGCCAGCGAAACACGGATGGACCACGTGGGCCCATGGAATCCGCCGCCGTTCAACAGCACAATCCCAGCGTGTTCGGCGAGTCGAAACAGGACATCCACAGGTTCGTAATTCGCTTGCAGGTAGTCGGTGAAGGCCTTCCCGTAGTGTTTTGTCGACCACTCCGCAAGGTCGAACTCGGTGTAGTAATCCGCATCCTTTTGCAATCGGGGTTCCGGCAGACCCAGTCCCTCATAGAGCAGCGCCATTCGCCGCTGACAGATGTCCTGTGTTTGGTGTTTGTACTGGTTTTCCTTGTCCAACAGGGCAAACCCGCAGAACAGCGCCATTTGTACCTGCTGCGGTGTGGATAACCCTGCTGTGTGATTGAGTGCAACCTGGCGGCTGTCGGCCACAAGCCGGCTCATCCAGGACAAATCCGACGGGTGCTCTGTGAGAGAACTGTAGCGGTGAGCCAGCATGTCCTGCTTGTCGTTTGGCAGCCCCCGCAGCAGCTGGTCAAACACATTCTTCCGGTGCAGCGCCACCACGCCCAAGCGCCAACCCGTCACCCCAAAGTACTTCGAAAACGAATAGACGCCGACCGTGTGAAATGGCAGCTCCGCCAAGAGCGACCGGAAGCCGTCGACGAACGTACAGTACACGTCGTCAGAGATAATCATCAGGTTCGGATTGTCCTCTGCCACAATCTGTTTCAGGCGAGCCACCGTCTCCGCGCGCAGAGCCACCGAAGGCGGGTTGCTCGGATTGACCAGAAACAGTGCCTTGACGCTTGGGTCGCGCAGCTTGTCAATCTCCTCGTCCGGGTACTGCCACGTGTGGTTCCCCTGTGCGTCCACGGCGGACGCCTTGATTTCGACGACGTCAAACTGGTAGCGGGCTAACTCCGCGATCTCGACATACGGCGGGAAAATGGGCACCATGATGGCCACCTTGTCGCCGCGGTTCAACAAGCAGTTCTCCTGCAAGGAATCGAAGATGTAGCACATGGCCGCCGTCGCGCCTTCGACCGCAAACAGGTCAAACGGCCCCGTGTCCGGTTCGCCTTGGCAGAGTTCCTGCACAACATAGTCGTGCACGATTTGCTCGATGTACTTCAACATGCGATCCGGCTCCGGGTAATTGTCGCCGATGATGCCGTCCACCAGTTCGTGCACCCACAAATCCGGGTCAAACTGGTGTTTCTGAATCCCGTAGTCCACCACGTTTGCGAGGAGCGCCACCCCGTCCTCGCTGCGGCGACGGTCCGCCCAATCCTTGAAGCGGCCGGCGATGCCCGCTGAAGCCGGCTTGCCGCCGATGTGCCCGTCTTCCCAGACCCGGCGGCTCTCCTGCAGCGCAAATTGACCCAGCGCAAAAAAGGAAGCCCGGGGCGTCGTCGCGATCCAGTTCGGGTTGCCCCGCCCCGCGTCCAGCATCGCCCGCGCGCTTTTCTGCTGCCGGGCTTTCGCTAGTTCAATCAGCTTGTTCTTGAATTCAAACGGACTAATCGCCTCGAACGACCGCTCCATGACGCGGCGCTGCTCGTCTGTCAGATACGTACTCATCCATCACGCCCCTTCCTCTGCAGACATTGTTTGTCGGCCGGAAGGAAGTTATGCCGACCGGCTTGGGCCAATTCGGGGACAAGCTGTGATGCACAGCGTGACCCAGAGGCGACCATGCTGCGACCCAGCCTAGGCCAGACCGTTGCGGATGGCGTAGATCGCGGCCTGCGTCCGGTCCTGCACACCGAGCTTGATGAAAATGTTGCTGACGTGCGTCTTCACGGTCTTGACACCGATTTGCAGCGCATCCGCAATTTCCTGATTGTTCTTGCCGGAAGCAATGGCGCGCAGCACGTCCAGTTCGCGGTCGGTCAGGTCCTGCCACAGTTCGCGGGTCACTTTCGTCTGCAGCTGGCCCACCAGGCTCTGCTGGACCTTTTCATCGAGCACGGACTCCCCTTGCGCCGCCTTGCGGATGGCGGACGCAACCTGTCCGGCGGTACTCGTTTTCAGCAGGTAGGACAGGGCCCCGGCGCGCAGGGCCTCAACCACCTGTGCATCGTCCACGGCACTCGTCAACACGATGACGCGGCTCGAACATCCCTGCTCCTGCAGGGTGCGTGTCACTTCCACGCCGCTCATGCCCGGCATGATGAGGTCCATGAGAATGACGTCGGGCATCAAGGCCATCGCCTCGGCCACCGCAGCCGGCCCATCCCCCGCTTCACCCACGACGACGATATCCGCCTCGGTCTCCAGGTAGTTGCGCAGACCCATGCGGACAATTTCGTGATCGTCCACAATCAGCACGCTAATCATTCGCGTCCCCCGCCCCCGTTCTCGGTATCACCACCGACACCGTCGTCCCACGATCGCGCCGCAGCAACCGAAACCGTCCCCCCAAGGACTCCGCGCGCTCGCGCATCGCCGCGATGCCGAACGTGTCCCCCAGCTGCGCCTCGGATGCGGGGAGTCCCACGCCGTCATCCGTCACGGACAGCTCGTACGCGCTCGCCTGCGTCAGGACCTGGACGCGTACGTGCCGCGCGTTTGCGTGTTTCAGGACGTTCGCAAGCGACTCCTGGAGGATGCGAAACAGGTGTTCTTCGATGAGCGGCGGCATCGGTTCCGCGGTATCGCAGGCAAACGTACAGTGCAGCCCGTACCGCTCCTCAACCGCTCTGAGAAATGCCGACGCGGCCTCGACAAACGTTCGGCCCGCCAGTTCGACCGGCCGCAGGTGCAGCAAGAGGGCGCGCATCTCGCGCTGCGCCTGATTGGCCATGTCGGCGATGGTGGTCAATGTGCCCCGCAGTTGACCGCACCCACTGTCCGCCTGCCGCAGCGCCGATTCCGCCATCATCGACAAGGCGAACAACGCCTGACTGACGGAGTCGTGCAGCTCCCGTGCGAGTCGCTGCCGCTCTTCCATCGTCGCGGCACGCTCTGCGTCTTGTGCCAGCCGGCGATTTTCTTCGGCAAGCTGCTGCAGGCGATTGACCTGTTGTTCCAACGTCTCGCCCATGTGATTGAACTGAACGGCCAAGCGGTCAATCTCGTCCCGCGACCCGACGCCGCTGACGCGGTGATGCAGCCGGCCGGCCGCAATGAGCGCGGCCGCCTCCTCAATGTCGTACAGCCGCCGGCGCATGCGCTGTGCGAACTGGTACCCAACCCCCAGTGCGCCGACGCACACACCGGCGCCCGCGAGCACAACCGTTTCGGCTGAGACTGCGTGTCCGAACCACAACTGTGTGAAGCCGACGCCTGCGACGTAGGCGAGCAAGGCGATGGAGACGCTGACCGTGATCCAAGTGGCGCGCACGCCGCGCACGACAACTGGAGAAGATGGACTTCGCATCCCCTACACCCTCACAATCTGCACTTCGCCGATTTGCAGCGAGACGTCAATCCTGCAGCGGCGCGTCGACGCTGCATACCCCGGGTCTTCCATATGAACGCGCCGTCCGGAACCCGCCTGCTTTTCACCGAAGACCTGCAGGTCCCCGACGCGAATCTCCGCGTCGATCGCGACGTCGAGGTCTTCTGGGACGAGAATCCGGACATCGCCAACCCAGCCGCCCACGTTCAGGTGGTAGTCTCCATCCTCCACCAGGGCGGTCGCCAAATTGACGCGAATGTCACCGACGCCGTTCCATAATTCCACATTACTCAGCACCCACGGCTCATGACCGATGGATACATCGCCAATCAGCCGCCACTCCGCATAACGGCGCTCCGTACGCCGATTTGCTTGAGCCCTGTGTCCAGTTGGACCGCTGTGTCGTTTCGGCGCCGTCCAGGTTCCGAACTCGGCCGCCCCTGCGTCAGACGCTTCCGCGTCGTTTGCTCCCGCGTCGGCCGCCCCTGCGTGCGACGAGCGGCGGTTTATGACAACCACCAACGGGTCACCGATGCCCCTCAGCCGGCGAGGCGTCAGGAAATACAGGCCGCAGAAAATCAGCAGCAGCCCCCAGACGAAGGTCCAGCCGCTGACCGGATTCAGCCACGGCACCGCATGGGTCCCTTTCGCCGCCAGCAGCAATCCTAACACCACCAAATACAGCGAGCCCCAGGGAATTCGCCCCCGGCTGAACGCCTTGAGCCCTGACCCGCCCAGGACGACCAGGACCAGCGGCCACAGCACCCTGCCGGACCACCAGCTCGAAGCCATGTGAATCACGCCCGCTTGCGTCAACAGATAAACAACGCCCACCGCAATCAGTACAATCCCGAAACCCGCGCCTCGCCGCATCCTCTCGCCTCAATCTTTCATCTTATTTTGTCCCATCGTAAACCGGAGGCTGTGCGGAGACAACCACCCTGGGACTCGCTGGGCCTCAGACTTTGGTCGGAGGCCCAAACCCGTTTGCAGCCGGATGCCCGCCGCCCCTGTGCCCCAGTACAATGAAATCAGCCAACGTGTGGAGGTTGTTCCCTTGTCCGTTCTGAAAAATCGCAATTTCGCCTTGCTGCTCAGCGGTCAGCTGATTTCCACCGCTGGAAACAATCTGTTTGCCATTGCACTGCCGTGGTACATCTATACACTCACGCAGTCCAAAGCCGACTTGGCGCTTGCTGGCATTGCGCAGACCCTGCCCGCACTCCTGGGACTGGCCGCTGGCGTGTTCGTCGACCGCTGGCGCAAGACCACGACGATGCTGACATCGGACCTGGTGCGCGCGGGGCTTGGCGCTCTCTTGGTCGCCGCCGTGATGGCTCGGCAGCCGATTTGGACCGTTCTCATCATTGTGCTTGTGCTGCAGGCCGTCGGCACCTTCTACAGTCCGGCGGCCGGCGCGCTGATGCCAACGCTTGTGGAGCCGTCGGACATCACGAGTGCAAGCGGCATGCAGCAGTCCGGAAACGCCGCAGCACAGTTGTTTGGCACCGTGGCTGGCGGCTCGCTGCTCGCTGCGCTTGGGCCTGCCCTGCTGTTCGCACTCGATGGCGTCTCGTACCTCGCGTCGGTCGTGAGTGTCCTCCTGATTCGCCGGCGCGGCCCGGAACCAACCCAAAGTCTTGGGCGGTGCCAGCGGGCCGTGCGGTCCAACAGGGCATTCTTCGAGGACTGGCGAGACGGGCTGAACGTGTTCACGCAATCGCGGTTTTTGCTCCTCATGATGGTGTCGGCCGTCATGGCCAATTTCGCGTTCGCACCGCTGGACATTGCGCTGACGGCATGGGTGAAAGGCCCCATGCAGGAGGACGCGTTTCACCTGGGGCTGCTCAATGCGGGGTTCTTCGTCGGCATGATCGGCGGAAGCCTGTCGCTCAACCGGGTCAGCCGCACGCTGTCGCTGCGCGGCATTCTGTTCATCGGCATGTGCGGCTCCGGGCTTTGCACCATGGGCCTCGGGCTCAGGCCGAACTTTTGGTGGGACACAGCGCTGACCTGTGCAGCCGGGTTGTGCATCGGCATCCTCAACGGCTCCGTCAACGCGGCGTTGCTGCGCGCCATCCCCGCCGCCTTCCGGGGTCGCGCGCTGTCCACGCTGAGCGCCCTGGTGATGCTGGCGATGCCGCTCGGCATGGCCATCTTTGGCGCGCTGATGGTGCACCTGCCGCTGGCCGTCATCTTTGTGCTCATCGGCAGCCTGAGTGTACTCAGCGGCCTCGTGTTCATCCTGCCCATCCGCGAAGACTTGTCAGCGCTGGCACGCTTCGAGGCCGCTCACGTCTCGCCGTCGGCGGATGAAGTGCTGGTGGACTGACGCGGGACGCGCGATTACAGCTGCTCCCATGCCGAGGCGATGTCGACAAAGTTGCGCACCAGGGCGGAGGCATCGGTGGTGCGCCAGGCGATGGCCATCGCAGCCATCGGGGCCGGCCCCGCGACCGTGCGGTACACCACGTCGCGGGCGTGGAGGTTCTGGGCAGACGGGGGAACAAACGCGATCCCGATGCCCGCCGCGACGAGGCCGAGCACGGTTTGAAACTCAAACGCCTCCTGCACAATGTGCGGCGTAAAGCCGCTGCGGTTGCACAGGCTGACGATTTCGTCATGCAGGCCGGCCCAAGTCTTCCGGGCGATGAGAATGTGGGGAACGCAGGCCGTGTCCTGCACGGAAATGGACGGTGCCTGGGCCAGGGGATGCCCTTTTGGGATGGCCAGGACGCAGTGTGCGGCGTGAATGGTCACCGACTCGATAGCCCCGGCCACGGGCGGCCTCAGCACCCCCACGTCGATGTCCCGGCGGGCGAGCGCCTCCACCTGGACCGGGGTCGCCATCTCCGTCAGCGACAGGTGCACATGCGGGTAGCGGCGCCGGTACTCGCGCACCACGACAGGCAGGATGTCGTACGTGGCCGACCCGACGAAGCCAATCGACAGCTCCCCAATCTCCCCGCGGTCGGCGCGGCGGGCCTGCTCTGCGGCGTGATCGACACGCGCCAGCACATCCCGCGCCTCCCGGAGGAACACCTCCCCCGCCGCGGTGAGCTCCACCTTGCGCTTGGTTCGCTGAAACAATTGCACGCCGAGTTCGCGCTCGAGCTGAAGAATTTGCTGGCTCAGCGGCGGCTGTGTCATCTTGAGGCGAGCGGCGGCCCTGGCAAAGTTCAGCTCCTCCGCCACGGCCACAAAGTATTCCAGGTGCCGAAGTTCCACCATCGCGCCCCCCGTTGCATCGTCGCGCGACCGATTCGTCGTCCTAGACCCAATCAGTCGACGCGCGACTTAATTCGTTATGAATTATATATTGGACTCTTTCTTTCCTCGAACATACGCTAAGGATATGAACAATGCAAATCACCCTGGCAATCGAGATGAAGGCGCCATGACAGAAGACAAACACCCAGCCCGGCCGGCGCACAATGACACCCCCCGCCCTTGGCATCGTGTGGTGAGCGGGGTGCTGATCGTTGTGCAGGTCGCATTCCTTTGGGCCATCTCCCTGGCCGCCGACGCGGTGGCCAAGTGGCTGCACTGCCCCATTCCCGGGAGCATTCTCGGCTTTGTTGCGCTGTTTTTGCTGCTGAAGTTCAAGGTCGTGAAACTGTCGTGGGTGGAAAAAGGCGGAGACTTCCTGCTGGCCAACTTGCTGTTATTCTTCATTCCGTCCGCCGTCGGCATCATTCAGTACGGACACCTCGTGCGTGTCGACGGCATTCGATTGGTTGGACTCATTCTCATCAGCATTGTGCTGGTGATGGGCTGGACCGGGTGGGTGGCGGAGCGGCTGACCAACCGCCAGCGTAAATCCAAATCCCCCGCACCTCTCCCGGCAAGCCATGTGGCGGGAGGGGAAACGAAGTGATTGCGCTTGTCTGCGCCGTTGGTACGGTGCTCATCTTCCTGCTCAGCCAGCGCGTCTATCGCCGTTGGCGGTTTGTGCTGCTGTCGCCGATGCTGACCAGCTTCGCGGCTGTGTCAATGCTCCTCCTGCTCACGCATGTCCCGTACCATACGTACATGAAAGGTGCGCAGTACTTCACCGACGCGCTGCAGCCGGCCACCATGGCGTTTGCCATTCCGTTTTACCGCAACTTTCACCTGTTCCGCCGGCACGCGAAGACCATCCTCTTGAGTCTGGTGACCGGGTCGCTGGTCGCGATGCTGTCCTCGGTGGAACTCGCGAAGTGGTTTCACCTCAGCGGCAGCATCGTACCCAGCATCGCCCCGCGGTCGGTGACCACGCCCATCGCGATGGAAATTTCGCAGACCATCGGCGGGGCCCCCGTGTTGACAGCCGTGTTCGTGTTGATGACCGGGATCATCGGGATTTTGGTGGGGCCAAAGCTCATCCGCTGGCTGCGGATTCAGTCGCCGATTGGTCAAGGCACGCTGATGGGCATGGGGGCGCACGGCATCGGAACGGCGCGCGCCTTTGAAGAGAGCCATGAGGCGGGCACCATCGCCAGCCTGTCGATGATTCTCGCCGGGTGCATTACCGTCGTGCTGGCGCCCTTGCTGAGCCACGTCCTGCTGCACTGACCCCCGCGGCGTCAGCGCCCGGGCGACGGCGCCTCCGTGACCATCACGGAGGACACGGCACTCACGACCTTCTTCCCGTTCTGCGTGACGTCCGCCACCAGGTACGCGACTCGCTTGCCCATCCGCTCCACCTTCGCTTCGATCTCGGCGGTACCCACGAAGGCCGGCCGGTGAAAGGTGGTGTGCAAATCAATCGTGGAAAACGTCTGATGCTCGCTGAGGCTCGACGCGATGGCGTACGCCATCATCGTATCGGCGGCGGCGGCCAGATACCCTCCCATGCAAACGCCGATGCCGTTGACAAACTTCTCATCAATCGTCCACACCCCGCGCGCCAAGCCGCCGTCGGCGTAGACCGGATCGATCTGCAGCGTCAGGTCACAATTGGGCGGTTTGCGTCCGCCCGCGACCACCTCCATCAGACCCTTTGGACCATACACGTCAGCCATGTGATGTTCCCTCCTGATGCCCCTGTTTTGACGAATCGGATGAACCTTCGCACACTCCTTGTGCACACCTTTCCATTGTAGTCCACCTGCGGCCGCAGGAAAGCCCTTGCACGGACGCAATTTGCGAACGAAGGGCCAAAGTGCCATCATAAAAAGTGGTACGTCCATCGAAGACTTGAGACGGGAGGGCGAATGATGAAAGAACGAACCTTGGGAACACAGGGTCTGCGGGTTTCCGAACTGGGACTCGGCTGCATGGGCATGTCTGATTTCTACAGCAATCGGGACGACGAGGAATCCATCGCGACGATTCACCACGCACTTGACCGTGGTGTCACCTTCTTGGATACAGCCGACATGTACGGCGTCGGGAAAAACGAGGAACTGGTGGGCCGCGCCATCAAGGGTCGCCGCGACCAGGTCGTTCTAGCCACGAAGTTCGGGAATGTCCGTTCTGAAGACGGCAAGTTTCTCGGCGTCAACGGGCGGCCGGAGTACGTCAAAGCCGCCTGCGACGCCAGCCTCCGGCGCCTCGGTGTCGACTATATCGACCTGTATTACCAGCATCGGGTCGATCCCGACGTCCCTATCGAAGAAACGGTCGGCGCCATGGCCGACTTGGTGAAAGCGGGCAAGGTCCGCTACCTGGGCCTGTCCGAGGCCGCCCCGGCGACCATCCGGCGGGCGCACCAGACGCACCCCATCACCGCGCTTCAGACCGAGTACTCCCTGTGGAGCCGCGACGTGGAGGACGAGATTTTGCCCACCTGCCGCGAACTTGGCATTGGCTTCGTCGCCTACAGTCCGCTCGGACGCGGTTTCCTCACCGGACAGTTCAAGACGTTTGAGGACTTGCCGGAGGACGACTACCGGCGGAACTCCCCGCGCTTCCAGGGCGAGAACTTCCAGAAGAACCTGGCGCTCGTCGAGCGGATCCACGAGATGGCGCAAGAAAAAGGGTGCACCCCGGCGCAGCTGGCACTCGCCTGGCTGCTGGCGCAAGGGGAGGACATCGTCCCCATTCCAGGCACCAAACGCCGCAAATACCTGGACGAAAACCTGGCCGCGACCCAGCTGACGCTGACAGCCGATGACCTGGACCGCATCAACGAAATCGCACCACAAGGAATCGCGGCGGGCGCCCGCTATCCCGAACAGACGATGCACACTGTGAACCGCTGAGGTGTTGATGCACCACGAGCGGTTGCGATCGCCGGCAATCGCACAACCCTATCGCGTTAACCCGTGGCTGGTTCTTTCCGTGACCAGCCTCGGTGTTTTGCTCGTGATGGTGAACCTTGGCGCCCTGAACGTTGCGCTGCCAGCGATCGCCCGTCACTTTCACACCGGCGCCGCGCTGTCGAACTGGATTTTGCTCTCCTACATGGTCGTCAACACGGTCCTGATTCTGGTCTTCGGTCAATTCTCAGACGCGTTCGGGCGAAAAATGCTGTACCTCCTGGGGATGGCCGCGTTCACGGTCATGAGCTTCGTGGTCGGCTTCGCACAGAACATTTGGCTGTTCATTCTGTTTCGCGCCTTGCAGGCGGCAGGCGGCGCCCTCATCATTACCAACAACACAGCGCTCATCACAGACGCCTTTCCCGAGGCCAAGTTATCGTCTGGTCTGGCGGCCAACGTCCTCATCAGTTCGGTAGCGCAGTTGGTGGGGCCGGTCGTCGGAGGTGTGATTGCCTCGACCCTCGGCTGGCAGTGGGTGTTCTGGTCCACGGTGCCGATTGGCGTCGTGGGCGTGGTGTGGGGATGGTTCACCCTGCGTCACCTGCCGTCGCAAGGCTCCGGCAGGCGCATTGACACCCTTGGCGGCGCCGTCACCTTCGTTGCGCTGAGCGCACTCATTATTGCCTTGTCGGAAGGCAGTTCCCTGGGCTGGACGGCCCCGCTGGTGCTTGGCGGACTGGTCTTGTTCGCGCTCCTCGTGCCCCTGCTGATCTGGGTGGAGCAGCGCACACACACACCCATGTTCGACTTCTCTTTGTTCGCCAACCGCGCCTATGCGATGGCGAATGTGGCGACGTTTCTCAATTCGTTCGCACGCGTCTCGGTCGTGCTGCTCGTCAGTCTCTACCTCCAGTCGCTGCTGCACGTCGACGCGTTCTTTGCGGGCATCTCGGTGCTGCCTGTCACCGTCGGCATGATTGTGGCGGCTCCATTGACGGGCCCGCTCGCCAACCGCTTCAGCGCCCGCATCCTGTCGACCACAGGTCTTGGCATCAGCGCGGTGGGCCTCATCCTGTTGATGGGCGGCCTGCGTGTGCACCTGTCTGCCTCGCTCAACGACAGTGGGATGTTTCTGGTCGGCTTCGGATCCGGCCTGTTCATGACACCGAACACCCGGTCCATCATGACTGGCGTACCGCCTGAACGCCGCGGCTTTGCAAACGGGCTTCGCTCCATGCTGCAGAACATGGGGCAGGTCCTCAGCACCGCGGTGTCGATGACCATCATCACATCCATCCTGCCGCTGCGGCTGCAGAATGTCGTCTACACGGGAACCTCCGGCACCTTGCCCGCGAAGGATATGGCGTTGATTGACACCGGGTACCGGCTGGCCTTCTTGGCCCTGTTGGCGGCCACGCTCGCCGGCATGGCCGCCTCGTCCTTGCGGGGAGAGAGCGGCAGCCCCACCCACCCCGGCGGGTGAGCGGGGGCGGGTGAACGGAGGCAGGCCAGGGGCGAGTGAGCGAGGACGGGTGAGCGGAGGCGGGCCAGGGGCGAGTGAGCGAGGACGGGTGAGCGGAGGCGGGCCAGGGGCGAGTGAGCGAGGACGGGTGAGCGGAGGCGGGCCAGGGGCGGCTCTTTATGGCCGAGGGCGGGCCGGGGCGCCGATAAGGCAGCAAAGGTGCCTTATATGCCGGGATCGCCCCACGTCGCCGGTCGCATAGGGAAGGAAACACGCCCTAAGGTGGACGGTTCGGCCACGCTGGACCACCGATAAGGCAGCAGAGGTGCCTTATGCTCCGGGGTGCAGCCCGACCGCCCACGTCGCCGGCCGCATAGGGAAGGAAACACGCCCTAAGGTCGACCGGCCGACCGCGCCGGACCACCGATAAGGCAGCAAAGGTGCCTTATATGCCGGGATCGCCCCACGTCGCAGGCCGCATAGGGAAGGAATCACGCCCTAAGGTCGACCGGCCGACCGCGCCGGACCACCGATAAGGCAGCAAAGGTGCCTTATGCTCCGGGGTGCAGCCCGACCGCCCCAGGTCGCCGGCCGCATAGGGAAGGAAACACGCCCTAAGGTCGACCGGCCGGCCGCGCTGGACCACCGATAAGGCAGCAGAGGTGCCTAAGATGCCGGGATCGCCCCACGTCGCCGGCCGCATAGGGAAGAAAACACGCCCTAAGCCAGACGGTCCGGCCGCGCTGGACCACCGATAAGGCAGCAAAGGTGCCTTATATGCCGGAATCGCCCCACGTCGCCGGCCGCATAGGGAAGGAAACACGCCCTAAGGTGACGGTCCGGCCGCGCCGGACCACCGATAAGGCAGCAGAGGTGCCTTATGCTCCGGGGTGCGGCCCGACCGCCCCACGTCGCCGGCCGCATAAGGAAGGAAACACGCCCTAAGCCAGACGGTCCGGCCGCGCCGGACCACCGATAAGGCAGCAAAGGTGCCTTATGCTCCGGGGTGCCGCCCGACCGCCCCCACGCCCGCTTAGGATTGGCCCTTCTTCAACCACCCTGCGACCGTTACGACGCGCTTCGCCTGATGGTGAATCGCGGCGACTGCGGCATCGTCGATCGTACCGCCTTCGAAAGCCGTCACGCTCGTCCCGTACGGGTTGCCGCCAGCGCCGAAAAGAACGGCGTCGGTGTAACCGGGCGCCACGATGATGGCTCCCCAGTGGTACATGCTCGTGTACAGGGAAAGGATGGTCGCCTCTTGTCCTCCATGTGGGTTCTGCGCGCTGGACATGGCGCTGACCACCTTGTTCACCGTCTTGCCTTGCGCCCAGAGCCCGCCCATCGTGTCCAGGAACTGCTTCATCTGGGAAGGCACGTTGCCAAATCTCGTTGGAACACTGAAGATGATCGCGTCCGCCCACTCGAGATCGGCCGCCGTCGCCGTCGGCACGTCTCTGGTTGCTTCATAGTGCGCCTTCCAGCCTGCGTTCGCAGCAATGGCTTCTTCCGGAGCCAGTTCCGGAACCTTCAGCACCCTCACGTCCGCCCCGGCTTCTTTCGCTGCCTCTGCGGCCGCGTTGGCCATCTTGTGGTTCGTGCCTGTCGAACTGTAATAAATCACTGCCAGGTTCACCTTTGACATCCGTTTCGTCTCCTTATCCCATGATTTCGTCATCCCGGTTTCGCGCCAGTTCAGTCCGGTTTCGCGCCAGTTCAGTCCAGTTCAGTTATTCGCGAAAACACTCGGATTCATTCAACGGACTTCGCGCCCAATCGCGCCTCGCGCCTAAACGCACCGCACGTCTTTCTGCCAGCGCGCCTCGCGCCTTCCTGCAGCGCACTCCACGCCCACTGCGCACCGCCCCAGCACACCCGATTCAGGCCGTCAATACCTTACGCCGTCCCAAACGTGACGCCGCGTTCGACCAGGTACTTGCGGTACGCAATGCTGACGCGGTCACACTTGAGGGAGAGCTCGGCCTGTAAATCCAATGGCAAGCCCTCCGGTCGCTGGTGTTCCACAATGGGCTTGTCCTGGCCGAAAATCATGTCCTGGAAATCGGTGATTTGTTCATCTGTCATGCCCGTATCGTAATCGAACGAGATGAGACCATAGGCGGTGGACGACTGTTCGTCGTCGGGGCGGACACACAGCACAATCGCCATTCGCTGTGCAGTCAGTGGATCGCGCTTGATGAACCGCACTTGCAGGGGACCGAGGATTTCATACGTGTAGTACACATTGCGAGGCTGGCCTGTCCCGTCGGGATCGGGTTGGTACATCTCAATCTCCCCGGACCTCAGAACACCGTCTTCCCCATGCGTCACACGGTAGTCGCCGATTTGTGCGTGCGTCGGCACGCCGAGATACCCTTCGTGCACAAAGGGAAGATGGCCAACATCCAGGAAGTTCTCGATGATTCTTGGGGGTTTTGCGCGCACCTTGCACGGTCCCCAGACCACATGGCGGAACGCGGCATCATCGCCGCCTGGCAGCTGGGGCCGTTCCCCCTCCGCGCCGCGCACACTCGATTCCCCCTCCGCGCCGCGCAAATTCACCCACACGAACCCAAACGACTCGATGCATGCATAACGCTGGACGCGGGCCATCGTCGGAATCGGCTGGTCACTCGGCAATTGCGGGATGTGCACACAGCGGCCGTCTCCATCGTAGGCCCATCCGTGGTACGGGCAGACGAGTTGGTCGTCCCGGACGCACCCCAACGAGAGTGTGGCGCCCCGATGCACGCAGACGTCTCGGAATGCATGCACCCCTGCGGCCGTCCGAAACAGCACCACATGCTCCCCTAAAATGGTCACCTGAAGCGGCTGTTCGTGCAGTTCCCTGGAAGCGCACGCGACGATCCACTCTGCCTGTAATACCGAGTCCTCAATCATGAAGCGGCTCCTCCACTCTAGCTCTCTAGCTCTTTCACGCTGGCTCGCTGCGCTGGCACTTCCGCGCTATACGTGCACGCGGATGACATCGTGAAGCTCCGGAATAGCACTGGTCAGCGCAGCGGGCAGGGCCTCGTCGATGGGCTCATCGACTTCGACGACGGTGATGGCTCGTCCACCCAGCCGCCACCGTTCGAGGTTGAGCCGAGACACGTTGTACCCGGCCTCGTTGAGCATCGCCAGCACCTTCGCCAGAAACCCTTTCCGGTCATGATGAAACAGCACCAGCGTCGGACGCTCGCCGGTGAATCGAACCGACAGGCCGTCCAGTTCCTGCACTTCTGCCTTGCCGCCGCCGAGCGAGCTGGCAATCAACTCTACTTGACGGGTGCCCCCGCCGATCACGATTTTCACCGTGTTCGGGTGGTAAAAACCGAGGTTTGCCACCTCAAACGTGTACGTCAGCCCCGCCTCCGCGGCGAGTTCGACGGCGCGGGGGACGCCGGGATCGTCCGTCGGCAATCCGAGCACCCCGGCCAGCAAGGCCACGTCTGTTCCGTGGCCGCGGTACGTTTCGGCAAACGAACCCATCAACCAGAACTGCGCGCGCACCGGAGGCTCACCGAGCAGTTGGCGGGCCAGGTTGCCGATGCGCACCGCGCCTGCTGTGTGTGAACTGGAAGGTCCCACCATGACGGGGCCGATGATTTCAAACACGCTCGTGTACTTCATCGGTCTCGCCCCCAAAAATCATTTCTTTCAACCGCTTCCCGGTCGGCGTGCCCGCCAGCCCTCCGATGCCCGTCTCGCGCAGAGACAGCGGCAGTTCGTTGCCAATAGTGTACATCGCCTGGATGACCTCGTCCGGCGGGATGATGCTCTTGACGCCTGCCAGCGCCATATCCGCGGCCGCCATGGCCGTGACCGCGTGCAGACCATTCCGGACAATGCAAGGGAGTTCAACCAGCCCTGCAACTGGGTCACACACCAGGCCGAGCGAGTTCTTCAGGGCCAGGCCCACCGCATGCGCCACCTGTTCAGGGGTGCCGCCGCCGATCTCGACCAGCGCGCCGGCTGCCATCGCGGTCGCCGAGCCGATTTCCGCCTGGCACCCGCCAGCCGCGCCCGAGATCGAAGCCGCGTTGGCGATCACGAGCCCGAGCGCAGCCGCCGTCAGCAGCGACTTCACAAGCACCGCCCGGTCGTACTTGCCCGTGTCAAGAACCGAAACCAGTACGCCCGGCAAAATACCAGCCGACCCTGCCGTCGGTGTCGCGACAATGCGGCCCATGCTGGCATTCACTTCGGACACAGAAAGCGCATACGCCATGGACCGCAGCACCTGCGGAGACAGGAACGATGACCCGCGTTCGAGGTATTGGTGAACGCGAAACGCGTCGCCGCCGGTCAGGCCTGTCCGAGAGTGGACCGGTGCCTGGACGCCCTTGCGCACGGCTTCTTCCATGACGTCAAACTGGCTGGCCATCCGTGCCATAATTTCCTCCGCACAGCGGCCCGTCTGCTCGATTTCGACCTCGAGCATCAGGCCGCTGATGGCCAGCTTGCGCGCATTGGCCATCTCCACGAGTGTTTGCAAGCTGTTGAAAGACACCTTCGTTCGCCCCCCTTTGTCCCTTCGTCCACGCCCCAGCCGACCGCATCGGTGCGACACGGCGCACAAACGAGCCGTGATGGAAGGGACAAATTCGTCACCCTGGACTGTCCAGCACGGACAGCGTCAACCTTGCGATGCTGTGAACGCGTACCGCAGCACGGGCGTCCGCGCGGCCTTCGTCTCATCCAGCCGGCTGACGACCGTCCGGTGCGGCGCAGACGTGACGTAGTCCGGGTTTTCCTCCACTTCCCGGGCAATTTGCAGCATGATGTCCGCGAATTCGTCGAGCGTCTCCAGACTTTCGCATTCCGTCGGTTCAATCATCAGGCACTCGTCCACAATCAGCGGGAAATAGATGGTCGGCGGATGAATGCCAAAGTCCAGCAGCCGTTTCGCAATGTCGAGCGTCCGCACCCCCAGTTTCTTTTGCCGGCGGCCGGACAGCACAAACTCGTGCTTGCAGACCTGGTCAAACGGAAGGTCGTACGCACCCGCCAAGCGCCGCATCAGGTAATTCGCCGCCAGGACAGCCGATTCCGACACCTGCTTCAGGCCATCCGGCCCCATCGTGCGAATGTACGCATAGGCCCGCACCAAAATCCCGAAGTTGCCATAAAAACCCTTCACCTTGCCAATCGATCGCGGCCGCTCCCAGTTGAGCCGGTACGCGCCCTCCGCGGTCTTTTCCACGACCGGTTTCGGCAGGTACGGTTCCAGGCGCTGCTTCACGCCGACCGGCCCGGCACCGGGTCCACCGCCGCCGTGCGGCGTCGAAAACGTCTTGTGGAGGTTCAGGTGGACGACGTCAAAGCCCATGTCCCCCGGCCGCGTCTGGCCGAGAATCGCATTCGCGTTGGCGCCGTCGTAGTACAACAGCCCGCCTGCTTCATGCACAATCTCGGCGATGGTCAGAATGTCTCGTTCGAACAGCCCGAGCGTGCTGGGATTGGTCAGCATCAGCGCGGCCGTATCCGGACCCACGGCGTCTTTCAACGCGTCGAGGTTGACCGAGCCATCTGGATTTGACGGAATCGTCACCGCCTTCAACCCCGCCATCGTCACGCTGGCCGGGTTCGTACCGTGTGCGGAGTCGGGCACAATCACCTTGTCGCGGTGTTCACCCCGTTCGCGGTGATACGCCGAGATCATCATCAGTCCCGTCCACTCACCCTGCGCTCCGGCGGCCGGCTGCAGACTGACGGCGTCCATGCCGGTGATTTCCGCCAGGTCGAGCTGCAGACGGTACAGGAGTTCCAGCGCGCCCTGCACGGTCGACTCCGGCTGATAGGGGTGAATCTGCGCAAAACCCGGCAGCCGCGCGGCGCGTTCGTTGCGCTTCGGATTGTACTTCATCGTACACGAGCCGAGCGGGTAAAAGCTGGAGTCCACGCCGTGGTTGCGCGTCGAAAGCGCGGTGAAATGACGAATCACGTCCACTTCCGAGAGCTCGGGCAGCCGCGCGGGTTCTGTGCGGCGAAACGCGCCCAGCTCCGACAGGTCGCTCTCGGGCACGTCGAGTTCAGGCAGGGTATACGCCTTTCGCCCGGCCTGGCTCAGTTCAAACACCAAGGGCTGGTCTCCTTCTCGCTGAATGCTCATCGGACCGCCTCCCGTTCTCCACAAAGTGCCTTCACGGCTGCGCACAATCCATCCAGTTCTTCCCGCGTCCGCAGCTCCGTGACGTTGAGCAGCACTGTCCCTTGCAAGTCCTCATAAAAACGGCCCAAGTCGAGCCCAAACAGGTACCCCTGTTCCAGCAGCTGAGTCTGCACCGCGTTAACCGGGCGCGGGATGCGGACCACAAACTCGTTGAAGAAGGGACCCGGGAACACCGCTTCCACGCCCTCCATCTGCGTCAGCGTTCGCTGTAAGTAGTGCGCCTTGTGGTAGTTCTGCACCGCCAGCTCCACGATGCCCTGCTTGCCGAGATATGCCAGATACACCGTGGCGGCCAGCGCGTTCAGCGCCTGGTTGGAACAAATGTTGGACGTGGCCTTTTCCCGCCGAATGTGCTGTTCGCGGGCCTGCAGCGTCAACACGAAGCCGCGGCGCCCCTGTGCATCCGTGGTCTCACCCACAATCCGGCCTGGGAGTTTGCGCATCAGTTCCTTGCGCGCCGCCATGATGCCGAGGTAGGGGCCGCCAAACGACATGCTGTTGCCGAGCGACTGGCCTTCCGCAACCACGATGTCCGCGCCACACTGGCCAGGCGGCTGCAAGACGCCAAGCGCGACCGGATAGACGCTGGTCACCAGCAACGCCCCGTGACGGTGCACAATTTCGGCGATTTTCGCCAGGTCCTCAATCCTGCCAAAGAAATTCGGATACTGGACGAGCACGCCCGCCACCTGGTCGTCGCACGCTGCGGCGAGCGCATCCAGGTCGAGGGTTCCATCGCGCCACGGCAGTTCGACGACTTCCACGGACTGTCCGGCCGCGTAGGTCGCCAGCACTTCGCGGTACTCCGGATGGACCGAACGCGCAACGAGCAGCTTATTGCGTCCCGTATGGGCACAGCACACCAGCCCTGCCTCGCCAAGGGCCGTTGGTCCGTCATACATCGAGGCGTTCGCCAGGTCCATGCCGGTCAGTTCGGCGACCATCGTCTGGTATTCGAAAATCGCCTGCAGCATCCCCTGGCTGATTTCCGGCTGGTACGGCGTGTACGAGGTGTAGAACTCCGACCGGCCCACGATGGCCTCGACGACACTCGGCTGATAGTGGTCATAGGCGCCTGCTCCGAGGAAGCTGACCACCTGTCCGAAGTCCAGGTTCTTGCGCGCCAAACCGGCCATGTGCCGCTCCAACGTGATTTCCGCCAGCGCTGGCGGCAGCGCCAGCGGACGGGTCAGCCGCACTGATTCAGGAATGTCCGCGAACAACTCGGACACATCCGTGATGCCGAGAAAATCCATCATCTTCTTGCGGTCTGCCTCCGTATGCGGAATGTAGCTGAACGTCCGCAATGCAATCCCCCCCATCAAACTGTCGCGTTCCAAACAAAAAAGACACGCGAAAACCAAGCCTCGCGTGTCTCTGTCTGTTCCACCTGAGAGTTCCCTTGACCCGGCGTCCACACCGCCTTGTCAAGTTGCCCCGTCGGTAGCCTGGTTCCCAACCCCTTTGGCAGGGCCCCTCGCGGGCCCGGCATCGGACGGTTCAGGACGGCTTTTCCAGAGTTGCATCCCCCGGCGTTCCGTGACCTGAGAGATTCTGTGTTCGCTGAGGTGGCGAACACATTGCCCCATCGGTGGAAGGTTCATCGACCTTACGCTCTCACGCCGAACTCATCTGCAGCCTATCAGGTTGTCAGATTGACCTTCCGCGTTTGCGGGAACACACCCACAACGCGGTTCCTGGTCATAGTATGCATGATTCGCGTTCAACTGCCAATCCCCTTCCCGCATCTCGCGGTATCGCACGCCATCCGTCCTCACGATGCCGCCCTGTTTTCAGGCACGCCGCGCCGGCAGCGCCAGGGCTTCCAGGTCCAAGTCGGCCAGGTCCATCTCCCTCGCGTCGTCCGCAATTTGGTCAATGTACTTGAGTCCAGTCCCCGTATTCACGAGCAGCACCCGCTCATTTCCCGTCAGCCAGCCCGCCTTGCGCAGTCTCCGCAGCCCGGCAAAGCCCGCCGCGCCTTCCGGGCACACATGAAATCCTTCCCATTCCCCCACCATGCGGCGAACCTCCTGAACCTCCGCATCCGACACCGTAGTCACGGTTCCGTTCGTGCGGTACAGAATGTCGAGCAGCAAGTAGTCCGCGGCAGGTTTGGGCACCCGCATGCCGAAGGCGATGGTCTGCGGGTCTTCCCATCGGGTCGTTTCCCGTTCGCCTTTCGCGAACGCGCGTGCCAGCGGGGCGCAGCCCTCCGACTGAATCAGGGCAAAGCGCGGCATTTTTGCGCCAATCCACCCCATTTGCTGCAGTTCCAACAGCCCTTTGTAAATGCCGACCACCCCTGCCCCGCCGCCGGTGGGATAGACAATCACATCCGGAACCGACCAGCCGAATTGCTCCGCGATTTCCAGCCCCATCGTCTTCTTCCCCTCGAGACGATACGGTTCGTTGAACGTGGAGACATCGTACCAGCCGTACCGCTTCGCGGCTTCGCGCACCACGCGTCCAGCGTCGCCGATGGTGCCGTTTATGGTGACGACTCGCGCCCCGGATACCACGCACTCCTTACGAGGCGTCACAGGCGCAGTGGTCGGCATCACCACCAGGATGGGCAGCCCCGCCCGCGCGGCGTACAGGGCCCAGGCGGCGCCGGCGTTGCCGTTGGTCGGGATCGCGACGCCAGACACCCCCAGCTCCTTTGCCCGGGAAATCCCAACCGACGCCCCTCTCGCCTTGAACGTGCCGGAAGGAAGCCTGCCTTCATCTTTGACCAATAAGTTGGGTACGCCGAACTGCGAGGCAACGCGGGGAAGTTGAAGCAGCGGCGTCATGCCTTCGTGCAGGGAGACAATCGAGGATTCCTTTTGAATGGGCAGCAGTTCGTGATAACGCCACAAGGTTTGCGGGCGTGCCGCCAAATCCGGTTTGCCAAGCGTACGTTGGACGGCTTTCAGGTCGTACGCTGCGAAGAGAATGCCGCCACAATCGCATCGCTCCCGGACCTCCGTCACTGGGTAGGTCCGATGACATCGTGTACACGTCAGGTGCGACAAATGGCTGTAGTTCTGCACGGCTTTCAGCTCCTTTTGTCCGAACAACGCCATGACATGATATGTCGCTCGAAGGACAGAGGTGCCACTGCGGCATCGAAACCGGTTTCTGCCCAGGTCTGGGCACCGGCGCCGCCATATTTGTAATGATACTTTACACAACAAATCCGATACAGCTTTATTTATGTTATATTTTCTTACATTAATCATTGACGAGTCCAGCGTTTCCGTTATAATGAATGACATCATCTGCTGCAATCGGGATTTGCTTTGTGAAAAACCTGCCGTTCGACCGGTCATCCGCGTCATGCCGAGAACAACGTGAAGACAGGAGGAAGTGTCATGGAAAACTTCGAGTGGCGACCAGAACACATCGACACCCTGAACCGGGTGGTTGCTCAGTATATCGCTGAGGGACGGGACAAATCAGACGCATTCAAACAGTTCGCACGGGCGTACGGCATCAAATCCATCAACGCGGTCCGCTATAAATGGACGACCACGCACGCCTCTTCCGAACCGCCCGCCGCCTTTATCCCTGCGCCGGTCACAGAACAACCACGGGCGAGCGCCCATGCGGAAGAACCCGCCCAAGCCGACGAACCCAACATCCCCAGCACGGCAAGGGCAAAAGCGCCGGAGGCGCCGAGTGAACCGAACCGCAGCGTGTTCGAAACGGCGAAGGAGAACGTATTTCTGAAAGCGGAATTGCGGCGAAAACAGTCCCTCATTGCGCGGCTGAAGCAACGCAACATCCGTCTGCGCGAAGAAAATGAGGAGCTGCTCCAGCGTCTTCAATCCGTCGCTCCGGCGGTACCGGCCTCCAACCTCGTGGTGGTCGTCGCCGCGGACGACACCGGCTTCGAACGGCTGGCACACCTCATCGGCCGGCCCATGAGCGCCGAGGCAGCGGGACACTAACAGCAGCGCGCCGGCGAGCACACGAAAGCCCGGCCAACACGCGCCGGGCTTTCTGGATTTCCTTCACGTATCTGCTGCTTACACATATCTGCCCGTCAACATCTTGCGCCGCGTGTAGAACTCCACCCCGTCGCGGCCGTTGACATGCAGGTCGCCGTAGAACGACTTCTTCCAACCCGAGAACGGGAAGAACGCCATCGGCGCCGGAACCCCCACATTGACGCCCAGCATCCCGGCGTCAATCGTCTGCCGGAACTTGCGAATCGCCGCCGCGCTGTCCGTGAACAGACACGCTCCATTGGCGAAATCGGACGCATTCGCAGTCTCAATGGCTTCTTCCAGCGAATCGACACGAACCACGCTCAGGACAGGCGCAAAGATTTCATCCTGCCAGATTTTCATGCCTGGCTTCACATGGTCGAAAATCGTCGGGCCGACAAAGTACCCCGCGCCTGCCGCCGCCACGTCATCCTTGCGACCGTCCCGCACCAGCCGCGCGCCTTCCCGTTCGCCCGTTTCAATGTAACCCAGGGTCCGATCCCGATGGGCCGCCCGAATCACCGGCCCCAAAAAGACGCCTTCCTCCAGACCGTTGCCCATGCGAATCTCGTCCGCTGCCGCCGCCAGCCGCTCCACCAGCGGGTCCGCGATGTCGCCCACGGCGACCACCACCGAGCACGCCATGCAGCGCTCGCCCGCGGAACCAAAAGCCGCGCCGATAATTTCCTTGACCGCGAGGTCGAGATTGGCGTCCGGCATCACAATCGTATGATTCTTCGCCCCTGCCAGCGCCTGCACCCGCTTTCCATGGCTAGCGGCGGTCTTGTAAACGTACTCCGCAACCGGCTGCGAGCCTACGAAGGACACCGCCGTGATGTCCGGATGCGCCAAAATACCGTTCACAACCTCGTGCGCACCATGGACCACGTTGAGCACGCCGTCCGGCAATCCCGCCTCCGTCATCAGTTCCGCCAGCCGATTGGCGCACAAAGGAGTGCGCTCAGAAGGCTTCAAGACAAAGGTATTGCCGCACGCCAGCGCCAAAGGAAACATCCAGCAGGGCACCATCATCGGGAAGTTGAACGGCGTGATCCCGCCCACAACCCCAACTGGGTAGCGGTACATGCCAGACTCCAAATCGGTCGCAATGTCCGGAAGCTGGGAGCCCATCAGCAGCGTGGGCGCACCAGCGGCGAACTCCACACACTCAATCCCGCGCTGAACTTCGCCGTACGCTTCCTTATAACTCTTGCCGTTCTCGATGGTAATCAGTTGCGCAAGCTCTTCCCAGTGTTCCATCAACAACTGCTGATAGCGAAACAGGATGCGCGCCCGGCGCGGCACCGGCGTGTCACGCCAGGTCCGGAATGCTGCTTTAGCAGCGGCGACCGCCTGGTCCAAATCCGACTGATTGGAGATGGGCACGTAGGCGATGGTTTCCCCGGTGGCCGGATTGGGGACTTCCAAACGCTCGCTCGAGCCCGAGTCCACCCATTGACCGCCAATGAAGTTCTTCAACGTTTTGACTGGCGCAGCAGTACTCACATGGATTCCCCCATTTCAGATGATTCAGTCTCTCGCGGATGAAATCGCCTCGATGACCGTTTGCGCGATGAAATCCAGTTCTTCATCGGTGACCACGAACGGCGGGCACAGCGTCAAAACGTTGTTCAGATTGCGTACCGTATCGCCGTTCTTGCCAATCAACACCCCCTGCTGCTTGCACCGCGCGATGACTTGACCGACGAACGCTGCCGACGCCGGGGTTTTCGTCGTCTTGTCTTCCACCAGCTCGATCCCGGCGAGAAACCCGAAGTGCCGCAGGTCGCCCACATTCGGGTGCGCTGCCAGGACGCTGAGCCTTTCTCGCAGTCGGGCGCCAAGCACCGCCGCGCGCTCCACCAGGTTCCGTTCTTCCATCAGTTCGAGCGTGCGGACGGCCAGGGCGCAGGCCACCGGGTTGCCACCGAAGGTGTTGACGTGGCGGAAGTGGGCGTATTCCTCCGTGTCCCGGAATACGTCGAACAGCTCCGCCCGTACGGCCGTGGCCGACAAGGGCAGGTATCCGCTCGTGATGCCCTTGGCCATCGTCACGATGTCCGGCTGGACGCCGAAGTTCTGGAAGCCAAACGGTTTCCCCGACCGTCCGAAACCACAAATCACCTCGTCGACAATCATCAGCACGCCGGTTCGGTCGCAAACCTCCCGCACACGTTGTAAATATTCGGGCGGCGGAACAATCATGCCTCCACCCGTGATGACCGGTTCGATAATCACGGCCGCGACCGTCTCCGGGATTTCCCAGTTGATGACCTGCTCGTACATGTCTGCGCACTCCACCCGGCACGCGCCCGGCTGTTTGCCGAATGGGCAGCGGTAGCAGTCCGGGGGCGGCACATGCACAAACCCGGGTGCCAGCGGTTCGTACTTATACTTGCGCTGGAACTGTCCCGTCGCGGCCAGCGCCCCCATCGTGCTGCCGTGGTAGGCGCGGTACCGGGAGATGATTTTCCACCGCTGCGGCTCCCCGTTTTGGGCATGAAACTGACGTGCGATTTTAAACGCGGCCTCATTCGCCTCTGAGCCGCTGTTCGAATAGAAGACGCGGTAGCGTCCACCCAGCCACGTGTTGAGCTTTTCGCCGAGCTCGATGGCCGGCTTGTGCGTGTGGCTCAGCGGATAGTACGGCATTTGCACCATCTGCTCAAACGCCGCCTCGGCAAGGGCCCGCTCGGAGTAGCCCAGATTCACACACCACAGCCCAGACATCGCGTCCAGATAGCGGTTGCCGTCTTCGTCCGTGATATACGGGCCCTCTCCCCGGCTGACCACCATCGGGTTCAGGCTCGCCGGATACGGCGTCATGCCGTGCCATACGACTTCCCGGTCGCGCTCGACCCACGGCGCGCTGCCGACAGTCCCCGTCTTGTCTACAATGGACATCTTCCCTCACTCCTTTGTCAAGCGGTCACCCAGTGCTGCAGGGCAGCATCTGGCTGCACCCACGGGAGACCAAACGCGTCGGCAACGCCCTGATGCGTGACGTGCCCCTGCACGATGTTCACACCCCTGAGCAGCGCGGGGTTCTGCGCCACCCGCTCCAGTCCACCGCTCGCGATCTGGAGAATATAAGGAAGGGTTGCATTGGTCAGGGCAAACGTGGAGGTTCTCGGCACCGCACCCGGCATGTTGGCCACCGCATAATGAATGACACCATCGACCGAATACGTCGGATGGTCATGGGTGGTGACGCGATCGGCCGTTTCCACACACCCTCCCTGGTCGACCGCCACGTCCACGATGACGCTGCCTTGCTTCATGTGCGAGACCATGTCGCGCGTCACCAGCTTGGGTGCGCGGGCACCGGGAATCAGCACCGCACCTACCACCAAATCGGCGTCACGAACCGTCTGTTCAATCGCGTAGGCGTTCGACATCACCGTCTTCACGCGGCCCCCGAAGATTTCATCGAGGTAACGCAATCGCGCACCATTGACGTCCATCACGGTCACATCCGCACCGAGCCCCACCGCGATGCGGACCGCTTGGGTGCCGACCATGCCCCCGCCGACCACCACCACCTTGGCGGGTGGAACCCCCGGTACACCGCCCAGCAAAATGCCCGGTCCCCCGTTTGGTTTCTCCAGAAAATGCACGCCGACCTGCACAGACATCCGCCCTGCCACTTCACTCATCGGAGCTAACAGCGGCAGACTGCCATCCGGCAGCTGCACCGTTTCATAGGCAATCCCCGTCATACCAGAGGCAAGCATGGCCTCTGTCAAGGGACGATCCGCAGCCAAATGCAAGTAGGTAAACAAGAGCAGGTCTTCCCGAAAGTACCTGTACTCCTCCGGGAGCGGTTCCTTCACCTTCACCACCATTTGGGCCTGCCAGGCCTCTTCCTGACTGCCCAGCACCGCCCCGGCAGCAACGTAAGCTTCATCCGTGAAGCCGCTTCCCTCGCCAGCGCCGTGTTCAACCACGACCACGTGCCCAGCATCGACCAGAGCCTTGACGCCCCCAGGGGTCAGCCCGACCCGGTCTTCTCGCAACTTGATTTCTTTCGGCAGTCCAATTCGCATCCGCTGCGCCTCCACATCACGAATAACGACTAAGTTCATCATAGAGGAAGGAGGATGAGCGTGCCTCTGACGATCTGTAAGAAAACAGAGGAAAGAGATGTTACATTCAGTAACGGACCGCTCTCACAAACCGCGCCATCTGGCTGTTTGGTTCGATCCACAGGACCACTTCGTCGTAACTTCCTCTCAATCGAAAATTTGGAGTGGTGTCTGTGGATGAATTGGTGCTTTATTCCTTTCGTTTGTGAAGATGCGCACAGAAAATCCAACCTTGCATCTGGCACTTCACCGTAGAACGCATAAAATCCAAGAATGGTGTCTTCCGGCTCTATCACGAAAACCTCGGAGGATTGTATGTAATCAGATGTGATTGTGAGTTCCTTTCGACATGCTTCAAGAAAATCGTCATCGTAGCCCCACACCGCCTTCGAGCGGAGAGCGAGATCGGTCAAAATCGGACCTTCATCAGCCCTCGCCGCCGAATCGGATTCACAATTGCAAAATGCAGATGGTCTCGCCACCTCCCGTTGATCAGCACATTCTTCTTGTTGAGCCCCTCTTGCAGGAACCTCGCCTTCTCAAGCACACGAATGGAGCCTACATTGTGCGGCATCACGCCAGCTTCGATGCGATGAAGACCCAGAACCTGAAAGGCGTACTTCACGACGAGCTTCACTGCCTCTGTGGTGTATCCATGACCGTTGTGTCCCTGGTCCAGATAGTATCCGAGCCAGCACGACTGATAGGGACCCCGTACAACCTCCGTTAAGGACACTAGTCCGACGAGTTCGTGACTCTCACTGAGAAAAATACCGAACGAATACTTTTGGTCTTGCTCCATCATCGCGAGGCCTGAGTGGATGGACATCTGCTGGTACTCGACTGAGTAAAATGCCTCTGGCCGATCAATCAGATACGGCTCGAAGAAATCACGATTCCTTTCATTCAGAGCAACCAAGGATACGGCGTCCGACTCTTGCAAAAACCTGAGATAAATCCCGTTCCCAACAAGTTTCACATGTATCACCGCCAATGTCGTAGTCGCAGCTAATTTTTGCAGAAGAGCGCTACGCTTTTCGTGAGCGTCAAATCCCACACACCTTCAAGAAATCCGTCCGGGAGGGCAGAGTTACCTGTAATAACAACATACCCCACCAGACTGTCTAGCGGGGTGCTTCGCGTCGAAATGGTCTTTTACCGGTTTCGCGTCCGGGTTTCTCTTAAGCCCCAAAATCGGATTGGACAGACTCCCTGCTGGATAGCATACTGGAACAGGAGGAAGATGAGATATGGAACGACGGTCCACAGTTTGTCACTAAGGTCTTTGAATCGACATGTAAGCAACTGGAGGTGGAGCACGACTTTTGCGAGTCAGTTAACGCAATTAGAAGCGGGGGCAAGCAATGATAGTCCGAGCAATTTTTCTTTTCTTTTTAGCAGGATTCGCAGAGATTGGTGGAGGCTATCTCATTTGGCAATGGCTCAAAAACGGAAAACCGTTATGGGTCGGGATTATCGGAGCCGTCATAATGATTTTGTATGGTGTTTTGGCTACCCGCCAAGAATTTTCGTTCGGCAGGACCTACGCCGCCTATGGTGGGATTTTCATAGCGATGGCTGTGCTTTGGGGCTGGTTCATTGACAAGCGGTTTCCTGACATGAGCGAGTGGATAGGGGCAGGTATTTGCATGGTAGGCGTTGCTGTAATGCTCGTGAAAAAGTGAACAGGGCGAGGTTAAGCCCTTCCCGATGAATGATGATAGTGTTCTGTGCCTTCATCGCAACAAAGTCCTGTGCAGCCGCTCATGCTGCGTGGTGGAGGATGGGCGTTTTTTGTTGCTTACAAACAAATACGCCTCCGCATGCACGGAGGCGTCCGCCGCAGACAACGCGGCAAACGGGGTAAGGGTGATAGAAGTAGTCTAGCGCCTTTTGATTTCAAACGATCGGGAAACGTGTCGACGGGCAAAAATGATTTTGCCAGCTTGTCCACCCGCGGCATTGGTGCAAACAAGAAGGGTGTCTACCACCCTCCCCACCAATGAAATCCGGCCAAAAGCGCGATGCCGCCTGCAACCGCGAGGACAAGCCCCGGCCAGATATCCACCGCAGCAGGCATTTCCAATGTGTAACCAATCAGTTCAATGTGTCTGCGAAGGCTCTCCAGATCACGCTTTTGCATCGTTTCGACAACCGTCTCCGAAGGGCGTCGGCGGCGCGCGCGGCCGCGGCCGACGACGCGGGACGGCTTCACCGTAATGCGCACGTCACAGACCGTCTTGCCTGCATACACCACGACGCCTTCGTGACCTGCCCATGGACTGTCGGCCGTGGCGCGGATCCGCACACGGTCGCCGGCCCGAATCGACCGAACACGAATTTTTCGTGCAGCGCGGACGCTGGCACTGTAGGTCCTGAGCCCCTCGCGATGCCCCCCGGTGGGTACATCCGTGAGGGCAGCGTCCGTGTTGTTCTGCTTCGCGAAGATGCGGGGGAAGCCCAGTGCTTCAGCTGTCGATTCCTGTTTCCGATCTCCAGACATAAGCATCCTCCCCGTCCCTGCAGACCGGGTTGGGTCAGGCCGTCCGTCCATCTGCCCGCCCATGTTTCCGGCGCGTGCATGACTCTTTCGTCATCATTACACCTTTCGAATCTGAAATGTGTCGGCCATCAGGTACCACGCCTGCGGAAATTCATTCCCCAGCACCCAGTAAGAAACACCCCGAAGATTCATGTCGTAGATGAGTTGAAACTTGATGAGCACCGACATGGCGTCATCGAACCACACCTCGTGCTCCGTGCCATCCGCACGCCGATAGCGGAAGTACGGGGATTGAGAGGCCACATCCCATTGAATGGGCACCTGTTGAACAATGGCTAAGTTTTGCGCGCTGTTGTTCGAAATCCCGGACGCCCGACGCCCGCTCGGATACGGCAGAGGCCAGTCGTATCCGTACAGAGCCATCCCCATGAGGATTTTCTCGCTTGGAATGACGGACGTCGCGTATTCCAACACAGCACGCACCTGATTGAGCGGCGCGATAGCCATTGGCGGACCGCCGACCCATCCCCACTCGTACGTCATCAGCATCAGGAAGTCGACCTCCTGGCCGAGCGTCCGATAGTCGAATGCCCCCATCCAGGAAGCCTGTGGGTCATCTGACGTCTTGGGGCCCATCGCGATGGACACGAAGAACCCACGCGCACGCACCGCCTGGCCAAGTTCGCGAATGAACGCGTTATAGAGCGGACGGTCAGACGGCCGCATGTGCTCGAAGTCCACATTGACACCGCGAAAACCCTTCTGCTGCATCGTTCGTCCGATGTTTTCAATCAATCGGCGGCGAATCGACCCATTGGCCATCAGCGTGTGCGCCAGTTCCGTATTGAAGTTGGTCCCGTCGAAGTTGGTGACGGTCATCAATGGCGCGATGTTCAATTGCCTTGCCGCCTGAAGCCCCTGGGCATCTCTCGGGGGCACAAGGGTTCCGTCGGCCCGGGCCTGGTAGCTGAACATACAGACGTACGTGAGACTCGGCGTGTCACGCAGGATATTGGCGTCACTCAGCGTGCCTTGCGGCAGCAGGTATCCGTTTGCTTCGATGGTCTTTTTCTCCGCTGCCGTCAATGGACGCGGCAAATACAGGGTCTGCCCCGCCGTCAGCTGCATGCCGCCGGTTTGCTGGCCAGTCGGCTGCCCATCCCGAATTCCCGTCCAACTCTGCAACTGTTCTTGCGAAAGGCCCGTTCGCTGGGCGATGGTCGCGAGCGTGTCGCCGCTTCGAACCTGGTAGGCCCGTACCGCCGTCGGCGGCCCTGGAACCAGCAGGTGCAGACCAGGCACCAATCGATCTTCATCGCCCAGTTCATTGAGTCGATTCAACGCTCGAGTTGACGTACCAAACCGTTCCGCGATGTCGCGCAGGGTATCCCCTTCGACAACCGTGTGAATCCACATGCCACTCCCACTCCTTAGCAGCACCGGGGGTGCCGACGAATCCATCTAGGCAAATGCTCTGTGCATGATATGCGATGAGTGGGCGATGTGTAACTTGGGGGAATCCGAGGTACGACACTTGTACTCAAACCGACCCTTACTGAGCGGACGAGGTCTGCGGTGCGGACTTCTTCACGAGAATCTCCGCGGTCATGTCCTGATACACGACCTGCCAGTCTGGTTGATGGGAGAGGTACGTGGCCAACACGGAGCCTGGCGGGAACAATACAACTGTGAACCCATAGCTGTCGATGAGTCCAGGGCCGTTCCACCAGATGTTTTCCATGGCCAGGTAGTTGGAAAAGGTGTCGTTCTCCAGGTAGATGTCGGTTCGGCCGTCGATAAAGGGCGAGATGCCGCGGTAAATCAGATAGCCGCCCCAGCTGTAGAGGTTCAACAGTTTTCCGTGTTTCAGCAGGTGATGGCTCTCCAGATAGTTCACCGCGTAAATGGGATACGCTGTGTTGTCGAGATGACTGGCGAACGAACCGCGCACATTGGGCAATTGCGTGCCAAAGGCGAACAAGGCGCCAAGCGACACCAGGGCGTTGATGAGCTGCATGACCCGAGAGGGGGTGAGCAGCGCACGCACGCTGTCGCTGAGTGCGGCCGCGAGCATGGGAGCCGACGCGATCGCGACATAGGGCATGAATCGCTGGTGAATCAGTGTGACGATGAGTGAACCGCCGAAATACAGCGTCTCGCGCATCGGAATGGTGCGGCGGCGCGCGATGATGATGAGCGCGGTCACCGCGAGGAACGGCAGCACGCCATACTTGAAATACTGGCCGTGGAAGTCGGGCGAATGCCACTCCATGATGTTGTTGGTCATGAGGGAGTTCGTCGACAGCAGGGCGTACGTGTACGCCTTGAGGCCGTTTGGGTTGATGAGCCCAAGGCCAAACCCGGCGACTGCCACGCCAAGCAGCCTGACCCGCGCGCCGGCAGGCAGCCGCAGTCCCTCCAGCCGGCCAATCGACGGCACGAACGACAACGCGACCTCCAGCAGCAGCATGATGACACCGATGCTCGCGGACCCATGGAAGTTTGTCCACAAAAGCAAGAGCGGCGGCACCAGCCACAACGCGCCAAACTCCCCGTCGCGCACCTTCTGTAAAATCCATAAAAACACGGCAAACATCAGGTAGGACACCAGCTGCGGTCGAATCACCCAAAAAATCAGCCCAGCCAACACCCCCACACAGGCGGTGACGGCTGCCACCACGCGATTGCCGTGCGACGCGCGGATGCCCGTGGCGTACAACACCAAGGTCGTCAGGGTCTGGATGCCAACGATGAGCAGCCAGGCACCTGCAAACTTGAAGTGATTGACGAGCCAGGCCAGCACAACTTCAAACAGCCATTCCTGCGTGACCCAAGGTTTGCCGCGCATGGACCAGGAGAACGGATCGGTCGTTGGAATCGTGTGATGGGACAAGATGTAGCGCCCGGTGGCAAGGTGCCAGGGCGTGTCGGGATCGGAAATATTTTGCATGGCGTAGACGGCAAAGCCGAGAATCCAGACGCACAAAATCATCGTTTGGATACTGAACAGCCGCTGCCATGCTGGTTTTTCCTGAGGAAGCATGTGAAAGCTCAAACGTCTATCCCCCGACCCTGTTGGATACCGTTCAGGAGCGGCCACTTGACGTGGCGCCGCACAGCTTTTGCGACACTCTGAAGCACGCCGTACATATCATCTGGAGACATCGATTCCAAGGTATCTGTCAACACCGACGGATCGCCAGTTCGCTCGAGGCGCCGCTGGTTGTGGCTGCCGTGGAATTCCGGGTCAAGCCCGAGGCGGGAAAACGGAAAACGGGGCGGATGCGGTCTGACCAGCCTCACATCGACCATCGGAAGACCGATGAACTGCCGCCACACATGCCGAACCAGCTCGCGCCGCGTTGGGACTGGGATGGGACGCATCTGTTTACGGAAATCCATGAGGAAGTCCGACCAGCGCGGCGGCAAGGGCTGCGTCAGGCTGATGATGAACTGCCCGTGCCGCACAACCACCCATGCGTCACGCCATTTGCCATCGTCATTTGTCGGCGCAGGCTGCTGCCAGCCAGGCACTGTGTTGGGCAACGAATTCACGTCTGGGTCGTTCATCGAGGTCATTCGCCCCTTTGCGAACATTTCAACTCCCAATGACTTCGCTGAAGTGGTCACAATCCCCTGCCTGAAACCTGCGGCAAACCGTCTCGACCCGACCAGCCATCTGGGCCGCACGGACAACGACGGGCAATCTGCCGCCCGTTCACCAATGCAGCCGAACGGGTCATGAAGCCGCGCGGATGCGCAGGTCCACATACAGCACACTCATCGCCAACAACGTAAACGGTACGAGGAAGAGTTGAACCAAATCGATGATCACCAAGATGACCCACGCATTTTGCGTCACCGATGCAATCAATGCGCTGATGACAATGCGGATGGCACCGGGAAGCACGACCGTGAGCAGCATAAACACAAGCGTCCGCCACAGCTGACCTTTCGTCAATTGTGCCGAGCGGCGCGCCGACTGCGATGTGCGGAGGTTCTCCTCGTATGCGACGGGCACAACGAAGGCGAGTTTCACCGCAACCACGATGACGCAGCACAGCAGCGCGGCAGCGAGAATGCCGGCCACCACCGTCGACCACACGGACGATCCCGCGGCCGCGGTCACGATGGCCCCCGCCAAGCCGATGATGAATCCGCCCGCGATGACCGTGAAGAACTTCAGGATGTCCGCCCACAGCACTGCCAGCGCCGCGGCACCGACGCGGTGAAAGGCATGGGAGAACGCGTTCGGCATGGAAACCGACGATCCGCCCATGTTCCGCCGTACCACCATATGCACAATGATGCCGTACAGAAGCGGCGTCACCAACACTGCGTTCAACAGGCTCAGCACCCACGATACGGGCGACGGACCGGTGATGCCCGCATGCTGCTCCATGGCAGCAAGTTGTGTCAAACTGGTGACATGCGTCAGGTGTGAAAAATCAAAGGCCAGTATTTTGGCGGAATTCGCATTGAAAATCGCGTCCAGAACGAAATACGGAACCAACACGCAGATGGACGCGGTCAGCAAGAAGCCGAAGTCCATCCGATAGTGGCGCAGCGCAGCGCCGAACAACTGCCCGATGCCCCGGGGCCCAACCAGCGCCGCATGGTGCTTTGGAGACTGCATGCTCATGGATGCCTCCCCGCTTCATACAACTGCGTATCATCATACCATAAATAGGGGGTTGGAAGCCGCTGAGTGACGCGTTGACGGCGGTACAGGCGCCTCGTCGATCCCGGACTTGGCATACAACGTCGCATACAACCCGCCCATCTCGAGGAGCTCGTCGTGCGTGCCCTGTTCAACAATCCGTCCCTTGTCGAGCACGATGATGCGGTCCGCGTTTCGGACCGTCGACAGACGATGCGCGATAACCAGCGTGGTACGGTTCTTCGAGACCGCGCGCAGCCCGGCCTGCACGAGTGCCTCCGTGTGGCTGTCGAGGTTGGCCGTCGCCTCGTCCAGAATCAGGACGCGCGGATTGAGGCAGACAATGCGCGCGAACGAAATCAGTTGGCGCTCGCCCATCGACAGGTTCGCGCCTTTGGCGTACAGACGCGTGCTGTACCCATCCGGCAGTCGTTCGATGATGTCGTGCGCCCCCACTGTCCGCGCCGCCGCCACCACGTCTTCCTCGTGAATGTCCGATCGAAACAAGCGGATGTTATCGGCAACAGTGCCCGTAAACAGATTGACCTCCTGCTGCACCAGGCCAATCAGCTTGTGTAAGTCGCGCTGGCGGATCCGGCGCACGTCGATGCCATCGAGCAAAATTTCCCCGGCCTGTGGCTCATAGAACCTGGCCAGCAAGCTCATGACGGAGCTCTTGCCCGCACCGGTAGCGCCGACAAAGCCAATGAACTGCCCAGGCTCGACCGAGAAGGAGATGTCCTTGAGGACAGGCTCGTCCGGTTTGTAGCCAAACGTGACGTGCGCAAATTCGACGCGGCCTGCGACTTGCCCTGTCAGCACGTCCACCGGGTCCGGCACATCCTGAATCCCAGGTTCAACCGACAACACCCGGCCGATGCGCTCGGCAGCGACCATGGCGGACTGCAAGGTATTCCACTGCTGCGTGACCGCGTTGATCGGCTGGAAAAAGCGTTGAATGTAGCTGATAAAGGCGTACAAGGTGCCAAACAGGATGACCTTGTGCAGCACCGCCTCGCCGCCGATCCATACCACAGCCGCCACAGCGACGTTCCCCAGCAGCTCCAGTGCCCGGTTGAAGTTCACGGAGATACTGTACTCCCGGACGTTCGCTTGGCGGTGGCGTTCGTTCAATTCGTTGAAGGCGCGCGCCTGACGCGGTTCTTGGTGGAACGCCTGAATGATGCGCATCCCCGCCAGGTTTTCCGCGAGAAACGCGACGATGTTGGACAGCCTCGTCCGCGTGGTCTGATACGCGGAGCGCAGCCGGGTGCGAAACGCCAGCGAAATGGCGGCGATAACCGGCAGGATGACCATCGCGTACGACGCAATGCGGACATCCAGTTCGAACATCGCGAAGACAATCATCACAATCGACAGCCCATCCCGCACGAGACTCAGGAAGAACTGCGTGAAGAACTGGCTGACGGTTTCGGTGTCGTTGGAGACGTTCGTCACCAGCCGGCCGATGGCATTGCGGTCGAAAAACGACATGCTCTGCGACTCGATGTGGGTGAACAGGTCGAGCCGGATTTTGCGGATGATGCTCTGCCCGGAGTACTGCAGCAGCAGCATTTGCAGGTAGTTCGCAGCCAGGCCGACCAGCACGATGACCGCATACACGCAAGCGATGACCAGCACGCCGTGCAGGTTCGGGTGCTTTCCCGAAATGTCGTTGTCGATCGCGATTTTCACCAGGTAGGGCTGCACCACGTTGGTGGCATTAAAAATCGCGACGAGCGCAAACACCCCGATGAAGTTCCAAAAAAACGGTCGAGCGTACGGCAGCAAACGCATCAAACTGCGTATGCTCCCTTGCGGGCGCTCATTCATGCGGTCGTCACCCCACTCTCCTGCTGCATGGCGTACATGGAGGCGTACGCCCCGCCCGCAGCGACCAGTTCGTCATGCGTTCCGTGTTCAATCGGGCGGCCCTCCTCGAGGACCAAAATCTGATCGGCGTGACGCACCGCGGAGAGGCGGTGCGCGACGATGATGGTCGTCTTGTGCGCACGAAGGCGGCGCAGATTGGCGAGAATCGCCTTTTCCGTGTTCATATCCACCGCGGAGAGGCTGTCGTCCAAAATGAGCACGGGCGCGTCCTTGAGAAAGGCGCGCGCAAGTGCCGTGCGCTGCTTCTGACCGCCGGAGAGTGCCACGCCGCGCTCGCCAATGATGGTGTCGAACCCATCCCGAAACGCTGCGATGTCATCGTAAATTTGCGCATCTCTTGCAGCTTGTTCGATTTCCTGCGGTGTGGCCGTTTCCTTGCCAAAAGCAATGTTCTCGCCAATCGTCGTCGAGAACAGAAACCCGTCCTGCGGCACATAGGCAATCGCTTCGCGCAGGGTTTCGAGCCGCAGCTGGCGGATATCCACGCCGTCCAAGAAGATGCTGTTCGCCGGCGGATCAAACACACGCATCAGCAAACTCACCAGCGTGGTCTTGCCAGACGCCGTGCGGCCCACAATGCCAACCGTCTGGCCATGCGGAATCTGCAGGCAGATGTTCGCGAGCACATCGTGATCGGCATCAGGATAGCGGAACGCGGGCAGGCGAATCTCGACGTCGCCTGCGATGGGGTCCACATCCACCGGGTGCTCGGGGTCCGTGATGTCCGGCGCCTCCAGCAGCAGGACTTTCAGCCGCTGCAGGGAGGCCGAGGCGCGCTGGAAGTTGTTGATCACGAAGCCGATTTGCTGCAGCGGCGTGATGAGCATGCCCAGGTACAACGTGAACGCGACAAACGCCCCCAGCTGGATGCGGCCCACCAGCGCGAGGTACCCGCCGTAGCCCAACGCGATGACAAAGCTGAGCGAGCCCATGAGCGGGATGAGGGCCTGAAACAACGCACTGCGCCGAAACAAGCCCATCTGGCGCTCCACAATGGTGTCCACGCGCTCTGTGAAGCGCGACGCCTCGATGTCCTCGTTTGCCGTCGCCTTGACCAGCCGGATCGCCGACAGACTCTCCTCGGTCAGCTCGGCCATGTCCGACAGCGCCTCCTGCACGCGGCGCGACGCATTGCGGACGCGGGGTCCCATCCAAACCACAAAGAAGGGAATAAAGAGAATCGGGATCATGCTGATGAGCGTCAGTTTGACGCTCACGGTTCGAAACGTCATGAACAACGTGGAAATCATCAGGAACACCGCGTTCGACAGGATGTTCAAGCCGCCGGACAGCGCTTCGCGCACGGCCTGCACGTCGTTCATGGCGTGATTGAGCAGATCGCCAATGCTGCGGCCCCGAAAATAGCTGGTCGACAGCCGCTCCCAGTGGCTGAACAGCCGCTTGCGCAGCAGGTATTCGAACAGCCGCCCGCTGTGGCCGTTGCTGTTCTGCCCGATGCCGTAGAGAATCACATACACAACCCCGACAACGGTCAGCTGCAGGCTGTATATCCCAACCGCGTGCAGGGTCAGCCGGCCTTTTTGCAGCGTGTTGGTGAATTGACCGAGGATGTGCGGGAACTGCACCATCACAATTTCAGATGCCAAAATCGATAAAATTGCAGCCGTATAAGTCCATTTTCTCGACCAAAGGAACTGTCTCAGGAGGCGCCGCGGGTCACTTGTCTCCGACGGGTGGACGGCCGGATGGACGATGTCGGCTGGTGGACGGGATGTTTGGTGATGTGATGGCCGGCCGTCTGGTGTTTGACCGTTCGCTGGCTGATGATTCGCTGGATGTCCGTCGATTTTCACGTCCCTCCCTATTTGAATAGTGTATCAAAGTAAACCCATGATTTCACCGCAGTGCAAATGCTATGATATACCAGACCACGGAAGATATGAGGCACAAAGCAGCAGCGGGTTTGAGAAGGAGCGAGTGCAATGGTAGACCTGAGCCCCCGACAACAACAACTGCTGAACTTGTTACAGTCCCAACGTGAGGCGTTGACCGGAACCGACCTCGCGTCGATTTGCAAGGTTACCCGTCAGGTTGTCGTTCATGACATTGCAATTCTGCGTGCTGCCGGCCACAACATCCTCTCTACACCCCGCGGTTATGTGATGGCATCCGACGCGGCTGCCCACCGTCCCACGCGCATTCTTGCCGTGTGCCATCCACCAGAATTGACCGAAGCCGAGTTGACGACCCTGGTTGATTACGGCATCGCCGTGCGGGACGTCATCATCGAGCACCCCCTGTATGGAGAACTCCATGGCAACCTTCACCTGGCGTCCCGGAAGGATGTGGAATGCTTCATTCAGCAAGTCCAGGCATCCAGTGCTGGACTCCTGTCCTCCCTTACGGACGGTCACCACCTGCACACCATTGAGTACACATCCGAGTCCCGCCTGACCGAAGCGATCGCACAGTTGCGACGCTTAGGCATCGAAGTATTGTAGCTGCCTCCTCTGAATGCGTGTTGGCAACCGCTTGCCAAATTGAAAATACAGGTGTATATACATATTTGTGCGAGAGTTTGTATATACACCTGTATTTTCATATTGGTTTGTGATTGGACACGGAAGGTTCAGAGAGGAGACGGAACATGCCATCGAACACCGGCGTATTTCCCGAAGTTCAATATGGAGACCGTTTATTGACAGTCGAACCCTACAGTATCCAGCCGGTCGCAGCACTCGACCGGCACGGAAAGGCCTGGCAACAGTTGATGCTGTGGCTGGGCTCAAACCTCACAATTGCAGATTTCGCACTCGGTTTCCTGCCGGTGTCCCTGGGGTTGCCATGGTCGTGGAGTATCGCTGCGATTGTCCTTGGCAATTTGATCGGTGCCGTCACACTAGGGCTGTGCGCCGCTATGGGCCCCGTGTATGGCGTTCCACAACTGATCATCGGGCGCTTCACCTTTGGCCGCATGGGCGGCTATCTCCCGACGGCGCTCAACTACGTCAGCACCATTGGCTGGTTCGCGGTCAACAACATGCTCGGAACGTTCGGGCTTCGCATCCTTCTGCCGCAGTTGGCGTTCTGGCAAGGCGCCGGCCTTCTGGTCATCCTCCAGGGTTTGCTGGCCATCTATGGGTACAACCTGATTCACGTGTATGAACGGGTCATGTCCGTCGTCCTGGGCACCCTGTTCCTCGTTGTGACGTTCCTCACACTGCGGCATCCAGCCGCGCTCACCGTGTATCACCCGCACGCCGCAGCACCGTGGGCCATGTTCGCCATCATGGTCGCATCCGTCTTCTCCTACATCGCCAGCTGGGGTTCGTACGCTTCGGACTACAGCCGTTATCTCCACGCCGACGTCTCGAAAGGCCGCGTCGTCTGGAACGTTTTTCTGGGGGCATTTCTGGCATCCACATGGCTTGAACTTGTGGGGTTGCTGGTGGCCGTCCTCGCCGCTTCGCCCACATCCAATCCGATTGCTGCCCTGCACCTCGTCACAGGTGAATTTGGCGACGTTGCGGTGATCGCCATGATCCTCGGCGGTACGGCAGCCGACGCACTCAACCTGTATTCCAACGCCTTGTCGGCCAGCGCATTTGACATCCGGGTTCCGAGGTGGGTGTTGACGGTGGTTGCCAGCCTCGTGGGACTGGCACTCAGCCTCGCGTTCTCCGGCAATTTTGAAGCGCGCTTTGAAGACTTCCTGTTGCTGTTAGGCTATTGGATCACGCCCTGGTTTGGCGTCCTCTTCACCGACTTTTACTGGTTCGGGCGCCACCGCCTGGCGGCATCCGATACACGCAGCGTCCGACCGGTTCTCTGGCAGGGGGTCGTCAGTTTCCTGATGGGTATCGCTGTGTCCATTCCGTTTATGGACTCGTCGCTGTATGAAGGCCCGGTATCGAAGATGCTCGGCGGGGCAGACCTGGCATTTTATGTGGGATTTATCGCTGCGGCGCTTGCCTATCGAATCCTCGGGGCCAGCGCAACGGCAGGGCCGCACATCCGGAAGCGTTGACGCAGGCGGGGCACCGCGCACAGGCGGCACCCCGCAAAGGCCAAAGCCTAAGTGTTCTCGTTCTCGCCTTCGCCTCGCTGCTCAAATGCGAAACTCGCGCCGCTGCCAGCGCCAGGTTCCGCCGGATTCGCCGCTTCCTTCACCGCGTGCCCGAATCCTTTCAGGAAACCGAACAAGACGCCAAGGCCGGCGCTCACATCTTCATCGCGAAGCAGCCCCAACAGGCTCCATGCCCCCGTCACCACGGGCCGGTCTTCGGCGTTCATCGCCGTCAGCCCAGCGTTGACCTGACGGAACAGCCCCACCAACGCTTTGGCGTCCAGCTCACTCATGCCCTGCACGAGGGCGATGGCGTTCTTCATCAGGCTCAATCCACCCGGCTTCTCGGCGGCGCGGATGATGATTTCGAGGACGCGATCGCCCCGCTTCAACAGGGCGATCACGATGTCCAACAAGCCCTTTTCGTGCAGCAAGTCAACCAGTTCCAGCCCTTGCTCGAGTCCCTTGTGATGCTCCGTCAGGGCAGCCATCAGTTCAGTCATCGCCGCCTGCTCTGTGCGCAGAGGACTCGGCTCTTCCTGCGCGATTGTCAGAATCGGCTTCGCCACGCTGTTCACCTCCAACCCAACTCAAAAAATCAGCCAACGCCGCAGCCCGAGCGCGCCACCGGCAGCCAGGAGCGATGGCCTCAAGGTCCCATTTGGTTACTGACCGCACTTGGTTCGCGGACGTTTGCAGCCACTTCGGAAGCATCGCCGACGAGCGGTGCGTAATCCGAACGCTGCCACTTCTTCTCCACCCGCACGCCCGGCTGCGGGTTCGGATGCCCGAGCCGGAAGTTGCCCCGCACGATGGGCGACGCGCCGCGCGGTTCCAAAACTTCCATGCGGACCGAGATCTCCTTATACGCAGGCGTGTGCGTGATGGCGTCGTGGTAACTGCTGGTCAGGTAATTGACCGCTTCCTGGTCTTTGGGCGTGTTCATCGGAAGGTACAATTCCTTGCCCTGGACGCGGTCGGTCACGGCGGCCCGCAGTCTCACCTTGCCGTACGGGGACACCAGCCGCACCAGCGCGCCCGTCACAATCCCCCGCTCCCTTGCCAGCTCGGGCGAAATCTCCACATACGCCGTTGGCACCTTTTCCTTGATGCCCGGCACACGGTACGTCAGGTTGCCCTCATGGAAGTGTTCCAGCATCCGGCCGTTATTCAAATGGAGATCGAACTCCTCTGCCATCTCGAACGGATGCGTCCAGCCCACGGGGACGAGCCGCGCCTTGCCGCCCGGCAGTGCGAATTCCTCGAGGTACAGCACCGGGGTATCTGTGCCGTCCTCGTACACCGGCCACTGCAGGCTGTTGTACCCCTCGAGCCGCTCCCACGTGACGCCTTTCATCAGTTCTGTGTGTGAGCACGCCTCTTCCAGAATCTCGCCCGGGTGCTGATAATTCCAGTTTGCGCCCAGCCGGTTCGCGAGGTCGCAAATAATTTCCCAGTCCGGCCGCGACTCGCAAAGCGGCTCCAGCGCCCGGTTCAAACGCTGAATCCGGCGCTCCGTATTCGTAAACGTGCCCTCTTTCTCCAGACTCGGGCTCGCCGGCAAAATCACGTCGGCAAACTCGCACGTCTTGCTGAAGAACACGTCCTGCACGACGAAGAACTCCAGCTTTTCGAACGCGCTCTGGACGTGGTTGGCGTTCGAATCGACCAGCGCCATATCCTCGCCAAACAGGTACATCGCCTTCAGTTCGCCTTCGTGAATCGCCTCTACCATGCGGTGGTTGTCGAGGCCCGGCGTGGTCGGCAGCGCCACCCCCCACGCCTGCTCCCACTTGCTGCGAACCGTCTCGTCGTCGACGCGCTCGTAGCCGGGCAGGTATGGCGGCGAGCAGCCAAAGTCACCCGCACCCTGCACGTTGTTGTGGCCGCGCAGCGGATACGCGCCCGTCCCCGGCCGGCCCGCATTGCCGGTGACCAGCAGCAAGTTGCAGATGGCGGTGCTGGTATCGCTGCCCCCCATGTGCTGCGTCACACCCATCGCCCAGCAGATGCAGGTCGATTTGGCGTCGCGAATCATCTCCGCCGCACGAATCAAATCCGCCTGCGGAATGCCCGTCACTTCTTCGGCATACGCCAGCGTGTACTGCTCCAAAGACTTCGCGTACTCGTCGAAGCCCTCCACGCGGGTATCGAGGAATTCCCGCGCGTGCCAGCCCTGGTCAATGATGTACTTTGTCACGGCAGACAGCCAGACCAGGTCGCTGCCCGGATTCGGGTGCAGCAGCAAATCCGCGCGCTTGGCCATGTCGTTCTTGCGAATGTCGGCCACAATCAGTTTTTGCCCGTACTTTTTGTGCGCGCGCCGGATGCGCGTCGACAACACCGGGTGCGACTCCGCCGGGTTCGCGCCGACGATGATTACCAATTCCGCCTTGGCCAAGTCTTCGATTCCGCCGGTGTCCCCGCCGAGCCCCATCGTCTTGCGCAAACCTTCCGTGGCGGGCGCCTGGCAGTACCTCGAGCAGTTGTCGATGTTGTTGGTCCCCATCACGGCCCGGGCAAACTTCTGCATCAGGTAGTTTTCTTCGTTCGTGCACTTTGACGAAGAGATGTAGCCTATCGCATCCGGTCCGTGCTTCTCCTTGATTTCGGAGAGGCGGGTTGCGGTATACGACAGCGCCTCGTCCCACGTTACCGGCACAAACGTGTCGCCCTTGCGAATCATCGGCTGCAGCAGCCGGTCCGAACTGTTCACAAAATCCCAGCCAAACTTGCCTTTCACACACGTGGAAATCTGGTTTGCCGGGGCTTCCATTTGCGGCTCGACTTTCAATACCTTTCGCCCTTTGGTCCAGATATCGAAGCTGCAGCCCACACCGCAGTACGTACAGACCGTCTTGGTCTTCTTGATGCGCGCTTCGCGCATCTCCGCCTCAACTTCCGAGACCGTGAAAATCGGACCGTAGCCCGGTTCGACTTCCTTCGTAATGTGAATCATCGATTCCCACACCGGCGGCTTGATGGCGGTCATGAACCCGGCCTCGCCCAGCATGTTCTTCTCCATCAGGGCGTTGCACGGGCACACCGTCACGCAGTGGCCGCAGGACACGCAGGAGGACTCGTTGATGGGCACGTCATCGTCCCAAATGACGCGGGGACGTTCGCGATCCCATGCGATGGAGAGCACCTCGCTGACCTGCAGGTTTTGACAGGCCTCCACGCAGCGGCCGCACAGGATGCACTGGTCTGGGTCGTACCGATAGAACGGGTTGGAATTGTCCTGTTCATACGGTTTGGGTTCAAACGGGTACTTCTGGTGCTCAATCTCCATCATCATGGCGGTGTTATGGACCGTGCAGTTGTGGTTGTTGTTGTCGCACACCGTGCAGTACAACTCATGGTTGTGCAGGATGCGGTCCATCGCTTCCTTGCGGCCGAAGCGCGCCGCCACCGACTTCGTTCTGGCGCGCATGCCGTCCCGCACGGGCGTGGCACACGCCCGAACCAGCGTGCCGTCCACTTCTGCCAGGCACGTGTCGCAGGTTTCAATCGGGCCGAGGGCCGGGTGATAGCAGACGTGAGGAAATTCCGAAGTGGTTTCCAGAATCGCCTGCAGCAGGTTCGCGCCCGCCGGCACAGACACCGGCTGGCCGTCCACTTCCACTTGCACGCGGGTTACAACATCCGGTTGACTTGCCAATCGACTCCACCTCCGTACGGCTCAACACATCACAAGCTTCTCATTCCAGTGTTCACGAAGACAGGCAAAATATCCGCAAACCTTGGCACATTCCATGTCACGTCACGGCAGGCATCAGCCAGCCCACCACCCCGTACGCCACGGTCGATACGCCAGCCGCGATAAGTCCGGGCCACAGCTTGTACCGCGCGTACGCCATCGTATCCAGCTTCATCACCGTCGCCATGGCCACGGTGTTATCGCTCAGGGGCGAGGCAAAGCCGCCAAAGGTGCCGCTGGCGAACACCGCGCCTGCGACGAGCGCGACCGACGCGTGCGTACTCGCAGCCAGGGACATGCCCAAGGGCAGCAGGATGCCCCAGGCACCAAAGGACGAACCAATGACATACGAGATAAGGCAGCCAAACACAAACAGCGCAGGCGCAATGAGGCTGCTCGGAACCAGGGTGCCAATCGTGCGCTGGGTGTAGGCCGTGAAGCCGAGATCGGTTGAAACAGCCGACACCGCCCAAATCAACGCCAGCAGCACGATGACGCCCATCATTTCGTTTCCGCCGGCCAGAAACCCGAACATCGTCCGATGAAACGGTTGGCGCTGCACGACGTACCAGATGAACATGGCGACCAATGTGATGAGCACCGCCTGCAACATCGCCGTCGAGGCGTCCGCCGCGGCGAGCGCGCCAAACAACGTCGGGCTCTTGAAGTGGCCGTTCCACCAGGTCAGGTACAAGGTCAACCCCAGCAGCAGCGCCAAGGGACCGACCAGGTTCCAGATGTTCGGGCGCACGGATTCGGAAATGACTTCGACCGGGTCTGGCAGTTCGGGGCCAGCCGTACGTTTGTCCGTGCCGCCGGACGGGTTGATGGGCACCGCACCGACCCGGGCGTCGCTGGCCTGGGAACCGCGGTCCTGGTCATCAGCGGAGGCGGCCCGGTCCAAGGCTGGGTGCGGCGCGTCAGGACTGAGCGATTCCCCGAATTCCGCCGGTGCATAGCCAATCACATGGGGCTGGTTGGGCAAAAATTCGGGCTTGACGACGCGGAACCGGTCCAGCGCTTCCGGATTGCCCCGTGGCGGCGCGTCTGCCGGAAGGGCGGCGGTGGCCGGTCGCGATCGCCGGAACGTCTGAACCAGCCCCAACGCGAGCATGGCGATGGAATAGAAATTGAGGGGAATCGTCTGCAAGAACAGGTGGTACGGGGAAAGTGCACCGGCTGATCCGACCCCTGCATGGCGCCCCACTGTCTGCAGGAGACCCACCATGTAGCCGACGAACGCCGTGCCAATCGGCACGATGGCCACCAGCGGCGTGGAGGTGACGTCGATGACATAGGCGACTTTCTTCATCGGGACTTGGAAACGAGAAAACACACTCTTCATGACGGGCGCAACCGTGATGATGCGAAAGTCGGGCGCCATGAAGGTGGCGAGCGAAGACAGCCAGGTGACTGCGAATGCGGAACGTGCCGATTGCAGCCGCGACGTGACAAACTGGGCAAACCCGCTGACGCCCCCCGTCACGCGGACCAGGCCCACAAAAGCTCCGAATCCGTACAGAAAGACAATCAGACGCAAATTCCCGGGAACGGCTAGTTCCTTGAGGATGTATTGCAGGCTTGCGGCAATTCCGCCGAGGAGGGAGGGATGGGTCATATACGCGCCGACGAGCAGCCCCACCATGAGGCCGGGCAGCACCTGCCGCGTCAGCAGCGCGATGGGGATAACGACTAAGAACGGCACGAGCGACCAAGCGGACGCGTACATACCAACGCTCCTTTCGAAGAACGCAGAACTTCGCCTGGAGAAGCACAATCTTCCTCACAAGCCATGGTGTTCTGTACGATCCCCGAATCGAGGCTGGTTCATGCACGCGCCCTCGTCGCGTGACTGACGAGCGGCGCCCTGACGCACGAGGCGCGGCCCGCGTTTACTTGCGGTGGACCATCCTCACGCCAAACGCCTGCGGCAGCAGATACACGCCCGCCAAGCCAATGACAATGTAGAGCAGTCGGGTGATGAGTGCATCTGCACCCCCAAACAGATACGCGATGAGATCCCAGTGGAATACCCCGACCAACAGCCAGTTCAGTGCACCTGCGAGTATCAGCCACCAAGCCACCCGTTCGACCATGTCCAGGCCTCCCCCGTCGGAACATGCGCGGATGTCCACCCCTGTTGCCGTCTCACGTCCTCGGACATCCATCACGCTACTATGTAGTTATGAGCGGGTAAAAGGGACTAGACCTGACGGGCTTGGTCCAATTTACGGCGAGCGGAAGCCCCTTCCGCGGGGCGACGATGGGCATTACCGGGTCTGCTCCAGCTGCGAGATGGTCTCCAGCACCTCGTCCGGACGGGTCAGCGGGCGCTCCCCATAGGCGCATTCGACAGATGCAATCGGCTCCTGCAAATCCGGTGCAAACCAGATGGCGTCCATCTCGAAGTTGCGCGCGCCCTGCACATCACTGATAAAGTTGTCGCCAATCATCAACGCGTCCTCCTTGGCCACCTGCAGGGCATCACACGCGGCCTGGTACACGGAGGGATGCGGTTTCGCCTTGCCGACCGCTTCGGAGATAATCACCGCCTCTTTCGGGAAATACGCCTGCAGCCCGGCAATGCCCAATTTGCGCCACTGCAAATCCGGCGAACCGTTGGTGATGATCCCAAGGCGGTGCGTCTGCGCAAGGGCTGCCACCATCTCCACCGCGCCCGGAAACGGGTGCAGCGTGTCCTCAAAGGTGGCATCGTAGACCGCTTGAAACTGGTCGGCTTCTGCTTCGCTTTTGTCGATCCCGAACGATTTCCACGCCCGCAGGAAGCGCTCCCGCCGCAGTTCCTGCATGGTGATGGCACGCCGGTCATAGAGCGGCCACAGGGCTTCGTGGTGCTCCATAAACTTGGCGGCGAATCCCACCGGCACCTCTGCTCCGTACAGTTCCTGAGTGGCGCGCGCGAGTCCCAAGGCATACTGTCCGCGGGTGTCTACCAGCGTGTGGTCGAGATCGAAGAAAATCACGTCATACCGTTTCACGTCATCACGCTCCCGCCCCCCATCGTACTACGAAAGCAAGCCGCCCGCATCCAGCGGGACCGCACCGAGACAATCGCACGGCATCGACGGCAGAGGCGGAAGGGGCGGATTGTATAGTAAGATATAAGACGCAGTCCTTGACCAACATCCTCCAGGAGAAGATGACATGACACCGTCCAACTCGACGAACCACGCGCGCTTTGCACTGCGCGATATCACCGTGACTTGGTTTGCGGCAATTCAATGGCTGGGCTTCATGTTCGCCAATACCGTGGTCATCCCGCTGTCCATTGGATCCGCCTTTCATCTGTCCAGCACTGCCGTCAGCGGGGCGATGGCCCGCTCGTTTATCATCACCGGCCTCGCCTGCCTGCTGCAGGGCCTGATTGGCCACGGCCTGCCGCTCATGGAGGGCCAATCCGGGTTTTGGTGGGGCCTCATTCTCAGCCTCGCCAACATCGGTATCGCTTCCGGTACGCCCCTGCACGTCGTCGGCGGCAGCATGGAATCCGGCATGGTCATCGGAGGCATCATCATCGTGCTGTGCGGCGTGTTCGGTCTGCACCGTGTGCTGAACCGGCTGTTTACACCCGTCGTCATGGCCGTCCTGCTGCTCCTCTTGGCTTCGCAGCTGGTGGACATCTTCTTTCAAGGGATGCTGGACGTCCAGCCGAACGGGGTGCTCAATCCGGGTGTCGCTGGGTTGTCGGTGTGCGTGGCGATTCTCGTGGCCGTGCTCACGCTGTTCGGGCGCGGGCTGTTAAGCAACTTCTCGATTCTCATCGGCATTGCCCTGGGCTGGGTCGCGTACGCCCTCCTGATTCACACGGCATCGACCGCCGTCGTGCCGAACTGGGCCGACATTCGCCAGACCTTCGTGTGGGGCGCGCCAGCGTGGAACGCAGGCATCGTGACGGCCACCGTCCTCACGGCGCTCATCAACACCACCAACACGATTGCCACCCTGCGCGCGGCAGAGCCGCTGTTTGGGCACACGGTCAGCGACGCACAGTATCGGCGGTCCTTCGTCCTCACCGGACTCTACACCGCCGTGAGCGGCCCATTGTCGCTGGTCCCCTACGCGCCTTATACGTCGTCCATCGGCTTTCTGCGCACAACTCGAATTTTGACGAGGGCCCCGTACTTCCTCGCAGCCGGCATGTTCGTGGTGCTCGGGCTCATCCCGGCGTTGTCGGGGTTTTTCTCCCGGCTGCCCATCAGCATCGGCGACGCAGTGCTCATCATCGCCTATTTCCAACTGTTTGGCGCGGCATTGCAGAGCATCGAGGGACTGCGGTTCAACTTCAAGACCATTTTTCGGATCGCGCCGGCCACCTTGATTGGCCTGGCGATTTTAAGCACACCTGCACATACGTTTTCCAGTCTGCCGGGTTTTGCGCAGTCCATCTGCGCCAATGGGATGCTGGTGGGCATTTTGCTCGCAGTCATTCTGGAGAATGTCGTACCGTGGAAGAGGCTTGACGCACAGGTGAGCGAAAGCTGACCGGGGCGATTCGGCCGAGTCAGTCGCCGTAAGTGTCCGGTGCCCAGTGGACGTGCCGGTTGACGATGTGCAGCCCATCTGCCTCATGCAGCTGCATGGAAACGGTTTGGGTTGCTTCGTTGTAGTAGACGCTGGCCTCAATCTCGTTCGTTTGTCCGCGCGGCTGGTATTCAATCGTGAGGGTATCTCCGCCGTCGAGGTTGTGGTACTGCGTCATCAACTGGAACGCCTCGTTGGCGAGCTGCTTGTCGGGGATGGGTTTGGTCAAATTGAGGACACAGAAATCGGACTCCATGCCCGATTCATCCGTTTGTATCGAGACCGTCCCAAGGTGATGGCGGGCCACATAGGTCGAGAACTCAGAACCGGTGTGCTGCCGAATCGAAAGCGCGTCGGTGGTGGCCACGGCAAAGCCGCCGCCGATGGCCAAGACCAGGATTGCACCGCCGACAAACAGCCAGCGATTGCGGCGTTTCCTCGATTCAGCGTTCACGCGCGCCTGCATGTCCATCTCTCCCCACAGCCACTTCACGGGTATGTAGGAAACCGAAGGGGCAACCACGTGGTACACGCCCACGACCGCCAATCCCCTCCGGTATCATGATCAAAGTGAATGACTCTCAGCGGAACATCTGTACATTCCTCAATCGTACGAAATGCGTGGATCCACAATTGCATAGGCCAGATCTGCAAGCAGGTTGCCCAACACAGTAATGACGCCGAGAAACATAATGATGCCCAACAAGATTGGGAAATCAAGGACTTGCAACCCGTTCCAATACAGCAGCCCCATGCCAGGATAGTTGAACACTTCCTCAACAATCACAGCGCCGCCAAATAACCCGGGCAACTGCAGGCCCAGCAGGGTGATAATCGGCAAAATCGAATTCCGCAGCGCATGTACGAAAATCACGCCAAACTCACGCAGCCCTTTGGCCCGCGCAGTCCGAATGTAGTCCTGCAATAATGTGTCGCGCATCGAAGAGCGCATGTATCTCGACCAGCCCGCGAGTTGAATCACGACCAACGTAATCACGGGTAATATCAAATGGTTGATATAGTCCCACAGGTTGAAACCGGACTCCTGAGGGCTCATGATGCCTCCGGAAGGAAACAGTCGAATATCCAGCGAGAAAAAGCTAATCAACAGCATCGCCAGCCAGAACACAGGCATCGCGTAGAAAAAGTATCCTAAAAACGTGGCGATGTGGTCGCCAACTGAGTTTTCAAAGTACGCCTGCAACGACCCGATGAAAACCGCAAGCAGTACGGCGATGACCATCGCGCACCCCACAAGAATCAGCGTGTGCGGCAAATTCATCAGAATCTCGGTCGTCACTGGCTTGGAGTACGTGTAGGAGTAGCCTAAGTTTCCTTCGCACATATTTCGGAGCCAAATCAAATACTGCTCCCACAAGGGATGGTTCAACCCAAGGTTTTTCGAAAGCTCCGCCGCACGCTCCGGTGTCCAATAACGCCCCAGCATCAAACGAACCGGATCGCCCGGCACGATGTGCATCAGGATGAAGGACAGTATACTCACGCCCAGCAGGGTTGGAATGGCTTCCAAAATTCGCTTGATGATGTATTTTGTCAACGGTCCGTCACTCCTGCCTCATGGTAGTGTTCTTCCACCCGTCCAACTGCACGTTAATTCGCACGCGTTTCAACCGCGTGGCGAATGCCGTCGCCAATGAAATTGACCGACAAGAGCGCAATGACAATCAGAATGCCGGGCGGATAGACAAGCCACCACGAGCTCATGTAGTTCATCGCAGTCGACAAATCGCCACCCCAGTTCGGCGCCGGCGGTGCCAGGCCGAAACCAAGAAAGCTTAGGGACGCCAACGTCAGAATCGCATCCGCGACCCCAAATGTCGTTACGACGAGTACCGTACCGAGAAAATTCGGGAACAAGTAGCGCATCATCAATCGCCAAGTGCCGACGCCAATGATATTGGCGGCCTCCACGTATAACTCGGTCTTGATTTTCAGTACTTCAGCACGGACCAAACGCGCGGTGCCAAGCCACGCCGTAGAAGCAATGACGATAATCATGACAGGCACATTCGGCGTAAAGACCGCGTCCAGGAACAAGAGTAAAAAGATGGTCGGGATGGACAGCATGACGTCGACAATGCGCATCAAAATCATGTCGACCCATTTCCCGGACATCGCGCTCACCATGCCATAAAGCGTACCAAATACCATCGCCACGAACGCGGACACGACACCGACTTCAAGCGAAGACCTTCCTCCCCACATCAGGCGGGCCAGTACGCTGTGCCCCATGTCATCTGTCCCCAACGGAAACTGAGCACTTGGCGGCAGCATCGTGTCGAGCAAATTTGTCTTGATGGGGCTCACGTGATAAATCAGCGGGCCGACAAAGGAAAACAGGACCAACAACAGAAACCCGGCGACACCAATCGAACTTAGGGGATAGCGCCAGAACCGACGCCACGCGCTCACTTGGCTCGCGGTGCCCACCGCCGCATCCGTACTTTGATTGTTTAAAACATCGGGATTCACCATGGTGTCACCTACTTCCCGGAGAAGGACTCCAGATGAACTGGAGTCCTCACCCGTATTCACCTTGCAAATTCACACGCTGTTCCAGACGAACTCAGCTTACTTGGACATCCAGATGTAGTTGATCATCGGGATGGCGAAGGCCGGGTCCATCGTCTGTTCGGTCGCATTGTGTACGTTGGAGGCCGTCAACACCAGATTGTCGGAGCCGTTTGACCACAAAACTGGCAGGTTCTTCGCTGTGTATTCTTCATATCCGAAGAACGTCTTCATGATGGCCTGCTCGTTCGGAGACGGTTCCGTCGTCTTGGTAATCCACTGGTTCTCCGTGGCGTCGTTGTAACCGTAGTTGTCCAGGCCGCCAGGCTGGAAGATGCCATCGCCGGACGGGTAGGAACCGGAGTACGCGATGCCCTGTTCAGACGCCGCATCCCAGCCGGTCGGCTTCGCCATGTAACCCAGCAACTGCGCGAACGGCAGCGGCTTCAGGGTCACTTTCACGCCTTCCTGTGCCCAGTCTTGCTGCTCCAGTTCAGCCGTCTGTGTGACGGTCTCATCACCAGAAGGATACATCAGCGTGAAGGCTAACTGCTGGCCGTCTTTGGTCATGACCCCGTTGACTTCCTTCCACCCGTGCTGTTCCAGCAACTGTTTGCCCTTCGCTGGATTGTACGGATACAACGGCTTGCTCAACTTCGGATCGAGGAACTTTGTTGCCGGGTCGGCCGGAATGGGACCGTATTGCGGCGGCGCGTAGTTGTGCCAGATTTTCGAGTTAATTGTGTTTTGGTCAATGCCCATTTCCAGGGCTTGACGGACATACAACTGGCTGAATACGCTGCCCAATTTGGAGCCCTTGTTCATGTTCAGCGTGACGTCAAAGTAACCAAATCCGTTTGGCATCGGCGTAATGGTGATACCAGAGGATTTCAGCTGATTTTCCTCGCTGTACTGCGTCAGCGGCAGATACCCCAGATTCACGGCGCCGCTCTTGACGGCAGCAATCTCCGCATCCGAAGAGGCTTCATAAACGAGCACCCACTTGTCGAGCGTGCTCTTGTGTCCGCCGAAGTACTTGTTGGGTGTCAACACCCACTTTTCCTTGTCGGTCGCCGAGGTCAGTTTGAAGGCGCCGTCGACTGGAGAATTGATGATGAAGTTCGGGTCGGTCGCATTTTGTCCAAGGTACTTCAATTCCTGCGTCATGTCATTGGGATACTTATCCCAGGCATGGGCGGGCATTGGAATCAATTGACCGATGCCGTTGTATTCAAACCACTGCTGGTTCGCGGGCTTCTTCAGCGTAATCGTGAACTCATAATCATTGTTTGCCACGATACTCTTGATGCCATTCGGAATGTCCCCGTAGTTCGCGTCTACGTACGGCCAAGGGGACGGAGCATTGGAGGCGGAAGCAGCCTTGATGACGTTCCACGTAAACAGAATATCCTTCGTGGTCACCGGCTGGCCGTCAGACCACTTGTAGTTATTGTGCAGGTACACGTGGTACGTCAACCCGTCCGATGACGCGACGATGTTCTTCGCAATCGAGTCGTTATAGTCGATGTTGTACTTGTTGTCCAGGTACAGCAGCGGCCAGTATTCCATTTCGTTCATTTGTGCGTTGTACAGAGACTGGTTGGCAACGTTCGATATTGGCAGATACCACGTAATGTCGGTGGACGCGGGAAGGGCACTTACCAGCGTGCCGCCTTTTTGCGGCGTCTGCGAGGAGGTTGCATTCCCCGTCGAACTGTTGCTGCCCGTTCCGCAACCTGCCAGAACCAACGCCAGCGCACTGGCTCCTGCCAGCATCACCAATGGTCGTTTCTTCAACTTTCTTCCCCCTTTTTTCTTCAATGCACTGAATCCAGTGGTCGAACCAGGTATGTACGGCCCTGGCTATGACGGACCCGGAGACAGCCGTTTATGAAATAAAGCGTGACGGCTTACATGGATTATCGAAAAACCATCACGCTTATTTCCTGTGCAAAACGAGCACGACAAATTATCGTTTCCGGAAAGGGCGATGGCATACAACGAGATTCTGGTTGGGCTTGCACCCTGGGTGGTACCTTAGTGCAAGTGACAAGCAACGAAATGGCCAGGTGTAATTTCACGAAACTCCGGCCGCTCGACTCTGCAACGGTCCATCGCATGCACACAACGTGTGTGAAACGGACACCCCTTTGGAGGATTCGCAGGACTTGGCACATCCCCCTGCAATACAATGCGCTCTCTCCGCCCTTCTCGCTTCGGTTCGGGCGCAGCAGACAGCAATGCAACCGTGTACGGGTGCAGCGGGTTCTCGTACAGTTCCCGCTTCGTCGAAAGCTCGACCATTTGACCGAGGTACATCACGCCGACGCGGTCGCTGATGTGGCGAACGACAGCGAGGTTGTGCGAAATAAAGATATAGGACAGATTGAACTGTTTCCGCAAGCCGACCAGCAGGTTGAGAATCTGGGATTGAATCGACACGTCCAGTGCCGATACAGCTTCGTCCGCCACAATCAATTTGGGATTCAAGGCCAATGCGCGCGCAATCCCGATACGCTGCCGCTGCCCACCGGAATACTCGTGCGGATGGCGGAAGCGGTCTTCCGGTCGCAAACCCACGGTTTCGAGCAGTTCGCAGACCCTTTTGTCAGCCTCTTTCGCAGTGGCGATGTGATTGACAATCAGAGGTTCTGCAATAATGTCGCGAATGTTCATCTTCGGATTCAGCGAAGCATACGGGTCCTGAAACACCATTTGAAAGTTCCGGCGGATTTCACGCAGTTCACGGCCCCGCAGCCGACTGATGTCGGTACCGTCGAAGATAATGTTGCCTTCCGTTGGTTCCAGAACACGCATCACGATACGGCCCGTTGTCGACTTTCCACAGCCGGATTCCCCCACAATCCCCAGCGTCTCTCCGGCATTGAGGGTAAACGATACCCCGTCGACAGCCTTCACATGCCCGACTGTGCGCTGCAGGAACCCGGCTTTGATCGGAAAGTATTTCTTTACGCCATGCACTTCAAGCAATGGTTCTGCCACGTTTCTCCCCCCCTTAAACCAAGTCGCAACGCACGTGATGTCCTGGAGAGATTTCACGCAACGCCGGCATCTTCTCCAAACAGCTCGGCTGCGCAATGGGACAACGGGCTGCAAACCGACACCCTTTCGGATAGCGTGCCGCATTCGGAACCGACCCTGGAATCGAGTACAGTTCCTCCTTCTCTTCCTCGAGTGACGGAATCGACGCCATGAGCCCCTTCGTATAGGGATGCATCGGTTGACGAAAGATGGTGTCTGCATCCACATGTTCCACGACTTGTCCAGCGTACATGACGACGACATCATCCGCCATCTCCGCGACGACCCCGAGGTCGTGCGTAATCAAAATGATGGATGTGTCAAACTTATTTCTCATGTCCTTCATGAGCTCAAGCACTTGCGCCTGAATGGTGACATCCAGCGCCGTGGTCGGTTCGTCCGCAATCAGCAATTTTGGTTCGTTCACCATCGCCATGGCGATCATCACGCGCTGCCTCAGACCGCCCGACAATTGGTGTGGATAGTCGTTCACGATTTCATTCGCCCGCGGAACGCCGATGGTCTGCAAAATTTCGATCGCCCTCTTGAGGGCTTCTCGTTTGCTGACCTTCCGGTGCCGCATAATGACTTCTGTAATCTGTTTCCCAATCGTGAATACGGGATTCAATGAAGTCATCGGTTCTTGGAAAATCATTGAGATTTCATTACCGCGTATATTTGTCATTTCTCGATCGGTCAGTTTTAACAGATCGCGTCCATTAAACCGAATCTCACCGCCAACAATCTTTCCATGCGGCTTCGGAACGAGTCGCATGATGCTGAGCGATGTCATACTTTTTCCGCAACCAGACTCACCAACAATACACACAACCTGGCGAGGATAGACGTCTATATCAATGCCGTCGACAGCCCGAACCTGCGCATCTTTGCTGATGAAATATGTCTTGAGGTCGCGTATCGCCATAAGAGGTTCAGCCATCAGAAAGCCTCCCAAATATTCGGATAGCGCGCATAGATTTCCTTGTGTAACCTGAGTGACATTGTAATCCTGCGTCCATGCTTTGTAAAGCAAAGACGCCGCATTTCGACAGCATTCGCGTCAAAAGTGTTAACGCATAAAATCTTGAACTTTCCCTGTTAGAATGCTGCTCGCTTGACCTTATTCTACGAGGCTTTATGTTAACAAACAATCGGAGGTTGCTGGAAACTGATGTCTGAATGTGCCATATCTTGTTGTCTATTTTCGAAGCAGTTTCAAGCCAGTTTGGCTACAATAGAAACCAAACGGCGAAGGGTCCTTCAAACGCCCTTCTAGAAACGTCAAATTTTCTGATCGTATCTTAGCATGATACCGCTTTCATTTCATCATTCATTCTTTAGAAAAGGTGATTTGACATGCGCATCCTTCTAGTGGAAGACGAGCGGCGCCTGGCGTCTGCAGTACAACAGCTCCTGCGTGACCAACAGTATGTTTCGGATGTGGCCTACGATGGGGAAACCGGACTGGATTTGGCCTTGACGAACAGCTACGATGCCCTTGTTCTCGACATTATGCTGCCCAAGCGCAGCGGTTTGGAAATCGTCAAGGAAGTGCGCAGTGCGGGCATGGATGTGCCCATTCTGCTGCTGACTGCACGGGATGCCGTTGACGATCGCGTCCTTGGCCTGGACACAGGCGCCGACGATTACCTGGTCAAACCGTTCGCAAACCGCGAACTGTTGGCGCGAATTCGCGCACTCACGCGCCGGCAAGGCAGCCTCACGGGGACCGAAAGCATGTCGGTGGGCCCGTTCTCCATTGATTTGACACAGCGGGTCGTCACCCGGAACGGAGAACCCCTCACCCTGACTGTCAAGGAGTTTCAACTGCTGGAGCTGTTGATGCGAAACCACGGACGCGTCTTGTCCAAGGAAGTGATTCTCGACCGCGTGTGGGGGCCGGAGGCGCCCGTGATTGGAAACGCTGTGGAGAACTATATCCACTTCCTTCGCAAGAAAATTGACCAGCCAGGACGGCCGTCCTACATTGAAACGGTCCGCGGGGTCGGGTACTTGTTCAAAGCGGAGTAACCCGCTCCGGAAAAACACGCGCAGAGTTCGTATAAAGGAGACAGTTCTTTGTTTGAAAAAGTCCGTGTCCGCCTGACCGTCCTGACCGTCGCTTTATTTGTATTACTCTATCTGTTGACTTCCGCCACCATTTACGGGGTGGTTCGATACATCGTGTTCAACAACGTCGATGTGCTGATGCAGTCAACGGCGGACCGCATCATTCAGCAAATCCTCCTGCAGGAGATTCCGACGCGCATTCCGAGCGACACCTACTGGTATGTTCCGAACGCGATTCCGCAGACGAATGCGACGGTTGACGTGCTGGCGGAGCTGGAAAAACTGCAACAGAAGTGGTCAGCCACGAAGCGTTGGCAAATCACCTGGAAGTCGCCGGCGGACGGCAAGGTCTATCGCGTCATCAACCAGCCGACACCCAGCGGCGGACCAGGCCCGGACATTATGATTGCACAGGATATTTCCGGAGAAATCCGGGTCCTGACACCGCTTCGCGGCATCATCCTGCTGGTCGGCATCGTCGGGGCAGCCATTGCTGGCGGCGCTGGTTTCCTGTGGGCAGGCCGGGCACTGCGTCCGATTCGCACCGCCTGGGACCGGCAGGTGCAGTTTGTGGCCGATGCTTCCCACGAGCTGCGAACACCGCTCGCGGTCATCCAGTCGAACCTCGATTTGGTGCTCGACCATACGGAACAAACCGTGGAGGAGAATCTCGAGTGGATTGACAACGCGCACAGTGAAGCCCGCCGCCTGACCCGGCTTGTCGAAGACCTGCTCACCCTGGCGCGCAGCGATGCAAACACCACGCCGCTGCGCATCCAAACCGTGTCCGTCACCGACCTGGTGCAGCACGTCGCAGACCTGTTCGAGCCTATCGCCGACGCGAAAGGCCTGGCGCTGGAAGTCATCAATCCGCCGGACATCACGCTGCAGGGCGATCCCGACCGGCTCGCGCAGCTGCTCATCATTCTGGTCGACAACGCCTGCAAGTATACGGATACTGGGGGCCATGTGACCCTCGAAGTCACCCCGCAGCGCGGTTCCATCCTGCTGCGTGTGGCGGACACGGGCACCGGCATTGACCCGGCGGATGTGCCGCATGTCTTCGACCGGTTCTACCGGGCAGACAAGGCGCGCGCCCGCGGGGACACAGAGGGGACCGGCCTGGGCCTTGCCATTGCCAAGTGGATCACAGAGGCGCATCGGGGCAAAATCCAGTTATCCAGCACCCCCGGCGTCGGCACGACGGTTACCGTTCAACTGCCTGTGTAACCACACGCGTGCCGAGTCCGGCAAAAAACGCTGCCAAGGCGCGTTGCAGGTCTTCGGCAGCCTTCTTCCGCGCCTGTACGGGCGACCCTGCGGGGAACGCGGATGGGAGCAACTCGCTGAGGGTCACCGCGACGTCCGGATTCACCCGGTACGGGTCGCCCGCCAAGGCATAGAAGCGGTTGATGTGGTCGCTTGCCTGCTGGATGTCCACATCCACGGTGATGCACGCGTGCGCCAGAATGTAGCCAGGGCGGTGAGATGCCAATCCAGCCAGACCGCCCCGCCAGGCTTGGGCGGTGCCAATCAGTTTTTTGCCCTGAACCAGCACGTTGTAGGTGCCGTCACAGTAACTTCCTGGCAGTTCGCCAGTGGTCCCTTCCAGGCCATACGAAGCCAGCCACTGAATGAGTGGATCACACACCAGCCGGTAATAGTCGTCCGTCGTCGCCGCCACCGGCCTGCGCGGCAAGATGAAGGAAGCGTGCAAGACGCCGGGGCCCTGCGGTACCGCCGTCCCGCCGGTGCGGCGCACGACCACGTCACAGCCTGCGCTCTGCAGCGCTCGTGCCGCCGCTTCCCCTGCAGGCTTTTGCACATCGCGGCGGCTGACCCCGATGCCGATGCGGTCGCCTCCGGACCACAGCCGAATCAGCGGCAGGCGGTTTTCTCTGGCAACCTCCGCCGCCAAAGTCTCATCCAAATCGGTGTTCTGCTGGCCGCTGGCAGGCTCGTCAATCCAGGCGATCTCGATCTCCTTCGGCAGCCACGCTGCATACGTTGGCATCACGATGGTTGACCCTCCTTGTTCTCCCTCTCATCATACCAAGAACCGCCAGGCGCAGACAAAACAGGGCCCTGCTGCGCGAACGTCCCGTGCGGCAGCGCCATGGTGAGGCTGTCTTGATGCGTCCTGATGCATGAATGTAAGCGCTTTTACGGTTCGTGCGGATTCATTCGGTTTGGATGGCGGCCGCATCATCCACTGGCCTGGCTGCATCATCCTCTGCCCGCTGCCGGCAGAACAGCCAAACCCAGCCCATGCCGAGCAAGATGGCGAAGAGAGGCATCAGCGGAAACCGAAATCGGTCCCAGGCAGGGAAGAACAAAAACACGGCTGTGTAGTAGGCGATGTACCAGACGGGCAGCGCCAGCCGCGCCCTCATCCGGCGCAGCCACGCCCACAGGCCTGTCAGCGAGATCGCCATGAACGCCCAGTACACCACCGTGTTGAACCAGCCTGCGATGTGTCCCATCACCGCGGAGAGGTTTGGCATCGCGCCGAACGTCACCCCGATATCGTTCCAGTCCACCCAATACAGGAAGTAGATTTTCGCAAACCCGTGGATGAGCGTCCGCAGGGGATGGTGCAGGATGAATTGCACCGCCGCGTGGGTCGCGATGGCGTTCTGCTGGATTTCGTTTCCGTGCGCAGCCAGGAGCGGGTTCACGTGCGGGTTGGACGACCAAAAATAGTACCCGTCCGCATGCGTGCCTTGCCACAGGTTCACGCCGCCGTTGGTGGACACGAGGATGAAATGGTGCAGCACAAGCAGGTTACGCACGGTCACGGGGCTCACGGCGAGGAGCATCATGACGGCGAACCCGCCCGCGCGCGCCAACGCCGCGCCCCAGGACCTGCGCACCGACCACCGTTCATAGCACACGATGCAGACGGGAAAGAACAGCGGAATCGGCCGGACGTCACAGGACAGGCCGAGGCACAGCCCCGCCGCAAGCACCGGCCACCAGGCCTTGGGCCGGACAAGGTAGACCCACAGAGCGAGCACCAGCAAAAACGTTGCCAGTTCCTCCGACCCGAGCACCGCATTCCACTCAATATGACTCGGCAGCAGGGAATAACCGAGCGCGGCGGCAAACGCGGCAGCACGCGCGGGCCATGCGGTCGCAGCGAGTGTCACCCGCGCGATGGCGTAGACCAAGAGCACGATGCCGATACTGAGCACGGCGTTGGCGATGAGTCCAGCCATCACATGCGGCCCGGTGAGATGAAAGACCAGGGACAGAAAGTACGGATACCCTATCGGCCAATACGCCGTCGGATGGCCGTTCCACACGTACCCTTTGCCCTGCAGCAGCGAAACCGCACGCTGGTAATACCAGGCGAAGTCGTACAACTGCGGAGGATGCATCCAGCACAGCCAAGCGCCGCGCAAGACCACATTGACCAAGAGCAGCCAAAACACGGCCGCCCTGGTGGACGGCCCGACGCCCTTCCAGTGTGTCTGGCGTTCGAACCGTTTTCCATCCGCAGCCTGACAGGTTCTGACACGCATGCTCATGCCTCGGACGGCCGCCGACGGGTCACCACTTCCGCGACCAGCCCCAAGTCCGCGTTACCGCCGCTCAGGACACAAACGACCGGGCCCCGTTCCTTCAGAGCCTCCCAGTCCGGACCTGGATGCGCGATGATGCGTGCCAACGCGGCGACGCTCGCGCAGCCGGACGGCTCGACGAGCAGCTTCGCATTTTCTAACAGGTCGATGAGCGCACCCTCGATGTCCGCCTCCTCCACCAAGAGAACGTCGTCGACATACGCCTGGACAAACGGAAACGTAAAGGTGCCCGGATGACTGCTGCGCAGGCCGTCTGCGATGGTGTGCGACGGCCCGATCTCGACAATCCGCCCCGCCCGCATCGACTGCCACGTGTCATTGGCCAGTGCGGGTTCCGCAGCATAAACGGCGACGCTGCGCCGGGCGCTGGAGGGTTCGTTCGATGTCATGCTGGATGCCGCGATCGGTGAGGCGGCAGATGTCATGCTGGATGCCGCGCCCGATCCCGCCCGGGATGCCAAACTCGACTTCACGGTGAGCGCTGTGCCAGCCGTCAGACCGCCCCCGCCAATGGGCACGATGACCGTCCCCACATCCGGACAAGCCCGCACGATTTCCAGCCCGACAGTCCCCTGCCCGGCGACAATCCAAGGGTCGTCGTACGGCGGCACGAACACAAAGCCTCGTTCCTTCGCCAACCGCTCTGCCAATTCAATGCGTTCCCGTGACGTCGTACCGCACCGAATGACCTCGGCGCCATCGCGGAGAATCGCATTTTCCTTCACGGCAATCACGGTTTCAGGGACCACCACAACACAGGGCAGTCCAGCCTGTTGCGCGGCATAAGCCACCGCCTGGCCATGATTACCGGAAGATGCGGTGATGACACCTGGCACCCCCTCACGCCCATCCACCAAGGCTCGAATCTTGTTTGTCGCGCCTCGCAGCTTGAACGACCCGGTGCGCTGCAAGTTCTCGCACTTGAAATACACAGGTACCCCGGCCCGCTCCGACCACCCGGCGGAATACAGCAACGGCGTTTCATATATATAGGTAGAAATTCGTTCTGCGGCAGCTCGAACGTCATCAAGGGTTACAGAGAGATGTTTCACGAGTGGGTCCTCCCGGTCATAAATCCTGAGTTCTGGCACGCTCAGGGTGTCCTCTTGATTGTAGCACGTCGACGGGTGCCGATGGGTCAACGGACTGCGGCGCGCCGACGGATGGCGATGGGTCAAGGGACTGCGGCGCGCCGACCGCGCCCAGCGCGCGACAGGACGCGGGCAGGACCTCGACGAACCGCGACGCGCTGGCGGGCAGCACACTGTCCGACCGCGTGATGAGTGTGATGGTTCTGGCGCCCAGTTGCGTGTCCTCGACCGTGATCTCCACCAACCGCCCCGCCAAAATATCGTCCTGCACTGACGATCGCGGCACCACCGACACCCCCACGCCGTGCTGGACCAGCCGATTGATGCTCTCCAGGCTGTCGGTTTCCATCGCGATGGGCAGTTTGACGTTGTGCTCGTCGGCCATCCGGGTCACAATCCGACGCAAGCCGGACTCTGGGCGCATCAGGACCCACGGGTACTGCGCGATGTCGGTGAAACGACACGGCATCTGCTCCGTCAGCGGGTGCAGCGGCTTCGTGACGACCAGCAGCTCGTCAAGAATCAGCGGCGTGGCAACGATGTCGGGCCGGGGCTCGACCGTGGTGACGACGCCGAGATCGATTTCGCGCCGGAGGAGCATCTCCAGCACCACCCTGGACGAACCCGTCCGCACCTGGAACTGCACGCGCGGATGGCGCTTGCGATAGTCCGCCAAAATCGGCGGCAGCAGGTAGATGGACGGCGTAATGCCGGCGCCAATGTAGACGGTGCCAACGTCGGGATCGGCAAATTCATTCAGCTCGTCCGCCAGCTTCTGCTCCAGCGCCAGAATCTGGCGGGCCGTCCGGTAGACGCGTTCGCCCGCACGGTTGAGGACCAGGCGCCGGCCGATGCGGTCAAACAGCACGACCCCCAAGTCGCGCTCGAGTTGCTGCACCTGGCGCGTCACGGTCGGCTGGGTGAGATGTAACAGGTCGGCCGCGCGGCTGAGCGTTTCGCTCTCGACAATCTGCACAAACGTTCGATAGAGCGGATTCACGTGGGTGTGCCTCCTTTCGGGAGGGAGTGCAGGCGGGCGAGCGGCCGGAAGGGCCGGAAGGGCCGGACCTTCCGACTTAAGGCGCCTTTCGTGCCTTAGGCCGCCGCAAGCCGGTGAGGGCCCCGCCGCTTTAGGAACCTTTCCTTCCCTATGGTGGTCCGGCTCGGTCGGACTTTCCGACTTAGGGAGCCTTTCGTGCCTTAGGCCGCCGCAAGCCGGTGAAGGCCCCGCCGCTTTAGGAACCCTTCCTTCCCTATCGGTGGTCCGGCTCGGCCGGACTTTCCGACTTAGGGAGTCTTTCGTGCCTTAGGCCGCCGCAAGCCGGTGAGGGCCCCGCCGCTTTAGGAACCTTTCCTTCCCTATGGGTGGTCCGGCTCGGCCGGACTTTCCGACTTAGGGAGCCTTTCGTGCCCTGAACTCCCGCAAGCCGGTGGTAGCCCCGTCGCCTGCCACCTACCGTTCATGTAAATCACGCATGATTTGTATGCAACAAATCAATTTTACACATAAATAGCCGCGGAATACACTAATTTTGTTTGATCCCGCCCGTGTCCGTTGACTGGCACGAGCGGTTGACCGTGACGATGGCCGACGATACGCTTCGAGAATGCGCTTCAGACGATATTGCTCAAAGGGGATTGAATCATGGTTCACGCGGTGGTTGGTGCGCAATTTGGGGATGAAGGCAAGGGGAAAATGGTGGATTATTTTGCGGTGCGGGCCGACATGGTGATTCGCTACCAGGGCGGCAGCAACGCAGGTCACACGATTGTGAATGAGCATGGCAAATTCGGGCTGCATCTGGTGCCTTCGGGCATCTTCAATCCGTCGACCGTGTGTGTGCTGGGGGCGGGCGTCGTGATCCACCCGATGCGGCTGGTGAAGGAGCTCAATGAGCTGCGGCAGGCCGGCATCGCGACGGACGGCCTGGTCATTTCCGAACGGGCGCACATCGTTCTCCCGTACCACATTTGGCAGGATCAGTTCGAGGAACAGGCGCGCGCCCGCAAAGTGGGCACAACCTTGCAGGGTGTCGGCCCGGCCTACCAGGACAAGGCTGGGCGCTACGGCCTGCAGATGGGCGAACTGCTCGACGTGGAGCGGTTCCGCCAGCGCCTGCGCGCGGCGTACGATGCAAAACTGACGCGCCTGCCGGGACTCGCAGCGTTCGCGACGTCCTTTGAAAACGTGTTCGCCGAGCTCATGAAGGCGCGCGAGGTGCTGGCGCCGTACATCACCGACACCATTCCAATTGTCCAGGAAGCCGTTCAGTCGAACAAGGATGTGCTGCTGGAGGGCCAGCTGGGCATCATGCGCGATCTCGATTGGGGCGTCTACCCCTACGTCACCTCGTCGTCCCCCATCTCGGGCGGCATCTCGGCGGGGGCGGGGCTGCCGCCGACCGTGATCGACCGAATCACCGGCATCACGAAGGCGTACACGACGGCCGTTGGCGCCGGACCGTTTCCCACGGGGCTCGACGATGAGGTCGGCGCCTACTTGCAGGAAAAGGGCCAGGAGTTCGGCGTCACCACCGGCCGGACGCGGTCGTGCGGCTGGCTGGACATTCCGACCCTGAAATACGGCGCGTGGATCAACGGCTACACCGAACTCGCGCTGATGAAACTGGATGTGCTGTCGGGACTGCCAGAGGTCAAAATCTGCACTCACTACAAGCTGGACGGCCAGACCTACGACCTGCCGCGGCTGGCGCACGAGATGGAGCAGGTGCAGCCCGTGTACGAAACCTTGCCCGGCTGGACCGAAGATTTGGCAGACTGCCGTACCATGGAAGACCTGCCTCCGGCCGCCCGCAAGTTTGTCGAGCGCGTGGAGGCGCTGGTCGGCGTGCCCATTCGCTACGTCTCCGTGGGGCCGGACCGCAAACAGACCATCGTGCGATGAGGAAGGGTGCTGGCGGTTGGGGTTGGCGGCTGGGGGCTGGGGGCTGGGGGCTGGCAGCAGCCTAAGGCGGGAAAGGCTCCCTAAGTCGGCAGGCCCGGCACAGCCGGACCACCGATAAGGAAGGAAAGGTACCTTAGGCGACGTCTCCCTCACCGGCAAACGCCGGCCTAAGGCAGGAAAGGCTCCCTAAGTCGGCAGGCCCGGCACAGCCGGACCACCGATAAGGAAGGAAAGGTACCTTAGGCGACGCCTCCCTCACCGGCAAACGCCGGCCTAAGGCAGGAAAGGCTCCCTAAGTCGCAAGGGCCGGCACAGCCGGACCACCGATAAGGAAGGAAAGGCGCCTTAGGCGACGTCTCCCTCACCGGCAAACGCCGGCCTAAGGCATGAAAGGCTCCCTAAGTCAGCAGGGCCGGCACGGCCGGACCACCCATAGGGTAGAAAGGGCGCCTTAACCCCAGCTTAAGCCTTAGCCCGAATCAATCAACTTGGACAGGTGGCGATGGATTGCGGATGAAACGGCGCCCCGCGCGGCTACACGACCCGCGGCCACACGACCCGCGGCCACACAACCCGCGGCCACACAACCCGCGGCTGCAACAAACCCTGTTTTGCGTCTGCGCAGCCCTCTACATTGCTTGTGTCACGTACGGCTTCCACGCTGACGAAAGCCTCCGCATCGGCTCCAGTCTGCACCTGGACCGGTCGGCGGCCGCCCTCACAGACGCGCTTCCATGGGGTCTCGCGTGCGCCCTGGCGTTTTTGTTGTCGCGGCTCGTCACCGCGTTTCGGTGCCGCTGGGTGCAATTCGCGCTGCCCGCCGGCATCGGGCTGTGTGTGGCCGTGTGGCTGGCCCTGCAGCCCATCGCCCTGTCGATGGACGTGCTCCGCTACTTGTGGGACGGCCGACTGATGACACACGGAATCAATCCGTATGCCTACGTCCCGGCCGATCCTCACCTGGCGGCCCTGCAGCACTGGCGCTACTGGGGCAGTATGAACTGGAAGCAATGGCCGGAAGCCTATCCGCCGCTGGCCCAGCTGTACTTCGGCGCCATCGCGCTGGTCACCAACGGCACCGTACGCGCCTACAAACTCGTGCTGATTCTCAACGGGATCGTCAGCGCGGCGCTGTTCTACCGCGTGCTGCGCGCGCGTCAACCGGCGGCGTTTGCCACAGACAGGCGTGTCGTCCATCAGTTCGCCCTGTTTGCCTTGTTCCCGCCGCTGCTTGTGGAAACGTACGGCGGCGGGCACGTGGATGCGCTTGCGATTCCGTGGATGCTGCTCGCCTGGCTGTGGACGCTGCAGCACAAGCCCGGCCGAATGGGATTTGCGATCGCGATGGCCGCCGCGATCAAACTGTACCCGGTCGTCCTGTTCGCGGCGCTGTGGGACATCCGGCGAAAGCGCGACGTGGCCAAGTCCCTCGCCGCGTTCTTCGTGACATGGACGGTCCTCTGCCTCCCGTTTCTGGGCGCAGGCCGTGGACTCATCGCCTATTTTCACGACGTCGGTGCCATCCCGTACGACGGCAGCATCTCGATTGTCCTGACCAACTGGATTGGTCCGTGGTTCCTTCATCATGCCACCGATTTTGTGTTTCTCGGGGTGTGCGGCGCCTGGGCGCTCGCCCTCCTCACCAAGGCCCGCCATCTTCCCCTGGAGCGCAAGGCCAGCCTGCTGGGCCTGACGTTTTTGCTCGCGTCGCCCTTGTTCCACCCGTGGTACCTGGTGTCCTTGCTGCCCTTTGCCATCGGGGGCGGTGAAATGGCTGCCTTGTGGCTGGCCGTCGCCAGCCATTGGGTGTACGACGAGATCGACCAGGAACTGCTGATCCAGTACCTCCCGACCTACGCCTGGTACATCGCCGGCTGGGTGGGCGCCAGGCGGCCCGATCGGACGCGGCCGCAGGTCGACGTCACCTTGTAAGTGTGGCCACCGTCTGGCCAACGCCCGACCCACGTCCGGCCACTGCTCATGCCTTTACCACTCCCCCTGCCCATCGTCACAGGAATCCCAGGGACTGGGCGACTTCTTCCGGGTTGTCCAGGCCGACGACCAGCGCGTCGTACGATGCGCCGCGCAGTCGGACTCGCAAGCCGCGTTTGTGCTGGTGATGGACAATCGCAAAAATCGTCTCGTTCGGGGAGACGAACGTCCCCATGGCGAACACCCCCGGCAGGCGGCTCCCGGGCAGTTTCAGTCCGTGCACCTCATGAATCACATCGTTGAGCACCGTGACCTCCTGCACAGACGCCAGTGGAACTCGAATGTCACCGTGTACGCCCTCCATTTTCTCCACCGTCGTCAGCTTGAGGACAAGCTCATCCCCGTCTCGCACGAGTTCCGCCACAACCGACATCCTTTCCCCTTGTTCTGGTCTGTTCTTTAAAATCCGGTCGGCCAGTTCGCCAGCCGCCGTTCACTCCGCGCGCCGTGCTGCGTGCACGCCGCCTCCAGCACACGGCACAGAAACCGGCGCGTGTCCCGCGGGTCAATCACGTCATCCAGCAAATGCTTCGCCGCCGCCTTGTACGGCGAACTGTCAATCTCCCACTGCTGCACCAGCTGCTGCCGCATCGCGGCTGCCTCCGCCTTGTCGGCGACGTTTGCCAACTCCCGCCCGTACACCACGTTCACCCCCACGTCCGCGCCCGTGAAGCTGATTTCTGCCGTGGGCCACGCTACCACAAAGTCTGCCCCCATCCCCGGTCCGCACATGTTGCCGTAAGCAGCGCCGATGCTTTTGCGGATCACGACCGACACCTTCGGCACGGTCGACCACGCCAGGGCCTGGTTCCAGACCATGATTTTCGTGGCGATTTTCCGGTGCTCGGCCGCGCTGCCGACGCGAAACCCTGGAATGTCGTGCAGAAACACGAGCGGAATATGGTACGAGTCACACAGGCAAATGAACTCCGTCGCCTTGTCACACTCATCCGGGCCTGCGGCACCCGCCTTCACAAGCGGCTGGTTGGCCAGCACCCCCACGACGCGGCCGTTTAACCGCCCAAGCCCCGTGATGAGAGCGGCACCGAAGTACGGTTTCAGTTCAAAGAAGGAGTCGTGATCGACCACGGCCCGCACCAGCCTGCGCATGTCGTAGGCGCGGGTTTTGCGCGTAGGCACCAGGGCGTCCACGTTGTCCAGGCGGCGGTCCGGCGAGTCGCCCGTGTCCGCGGTGGACAGGACGGCCGGTTCCTCCCCGGCGTGACTGGGCATGTAGGAGAAAAACCGTTTCATCAAAGCGATGCACGCGTTCTCGTCGTCCGCGAATGCGTCGATTTGCCCGGTCTGCTCGGCGTGCACCTTCCAGCCGCCCAGTTCTTCGTCAGACACCGTTTCCCCCGTCGCGATTTCCAGCATCCGCGGCCCGGCCACCGCCATGGCGGTCCCTTTGACCTGCGCGGCAAAGTCCGATGTCACCGCCGTCCAGGTCGGTCCGCCGAAGCTGTCCCCGAGAATCGCCGCCATCGTCGGCACCGCTCGGTTGTGGCGCAGCAGCGTCATCGGCATCATTTTTTCCGAAATCCCGTCGGCCCCCATGCCATCTGGGATGCGCAGCCCCCCGCCTTCGCCGAGGTGAAAGATCGGCAGTCCGCGCTTCACAGCAAAATTGTGCACTTGCTCCGCCTTGCGCATGAAGACGGTCCCTTCCGTCCCCGCAAACACCGTTTTGTCACTGGCCTCCACCACCACCAGGCGGCCGTCGACTTTGGCGATCCCGGCGATGAGTCCGTCCGCTGGGCTTTTCTCCACTGCCCCCGGCACATCCGAGTGGTTGAGGATGCCAAGTTCGAGGAACGAGCCGTGATCGACCAGTTTGTCAACGCGCTCCCGCGCCGTGTACCGGCCGAGCGCGTGCTGCGCCGCCACTTTCGCGTCGCCGCCCATCTGTGCGGCCTTGGCCTTGCGGCGCTGCAAATCCTGTATCAGTTCGTCCATGGTTGATTCCGTGCTGGACTGGGTCGTACTCGACTGAGTCGTGCTGGACCTGTCCATATTTCGGTCATTCCCTTGGGTCGCTTCCAGATTCATGTCACTCCTCCAACAGCAGCCGACGCAGCACCTTGCCGGTCCCGGAGGCCGGCAGCGCGTCGCGAAACACAATCTCTTTCGGCACCTTGTACGGTGCCATTTTGTCGCGCGCCCAGCGGCGCAGCGTCTCTGCGCTCGGCTTGCGCTTCACATCCGGTCTGAGCACAACGAACGCCTTCACCGACTGCCCTTTCTTCGCATCGGGCACACCCACCACGGCCGCCTGGGCCACAGCCGGGTGGCGGATCAACATGCCCTCGACGTCTTCCGGAAACACGCTGTACCCGGAGACCTTGATCATCTCCTTGAACCGCCCGTGGAACGTGAGGTAGCCGTCTTCGTCCAGTGACCCCATGTCTCCGGTGTGCAGCCACCCGTCCTGCAGTGTCTGTGCGGTCGCCTCGGGCCGACGCCAGTAGCCTTTGAACACACCCGGTCCGCGAATCACAATTTCCCCCACACTCCCTGCGGGCAGTTCGGCGCCTGTGTCGAGATCGACAATCCGAATCTCCGTATCGTGCACAGGCAGGCCCACCGTGCCCCACTTGACGCGGTCCGCAGGCATGAACGTGTCGGCCGTGTGCGTTTCACTGAGGCCGTACGCGGCCTCCCGCAGCGCGCAGCCGCCGGTTGCCCTGCGCCATGCGTCCGCCAAGGCTTCGGTCACCTGTGTCCCGAAACTGGTACACAAATTGTTGCGTAATGAACGCAGGTCGTACGACGCGAGGTTTGGCAAATCGAGGATGGCCTGGTTCATGGGAGCGGTGCTGTACCACCACGTACAGCGATACTGTTCAATGGCCTTGAGGACGGTTTCGGGGTCGAACCGATACAGCAGCACCACCGGACGCCCCGAGTAAATGGGGATGTTAAGGGCCATCAACATGCCTGCGATGTGGAACATGGGCATCACGGCGAGGAACACATCGTCCGGTGCGATGCCGTTGGCCGCTGCACTGGCGGCTGTCTTGAACAGTGCGTTCCTGTAGGTCAGCATGGCGCCTTTCGGCTTCCCGGTTGTCCCGGACGTGTACACGAGCAGCGCCACATCGTCGAGATCGACCGCAGGCTCCGGCGGTGTGGGCGGAACGGATGAATCAGACAGAATTCCCAGCAAGTCATACGTGTTCGGGTATCGCGCCGGTGCGAACCGCAGGTCCTCCGGCAGCGGCAGGGTGGGGTGCGCCGGCAGCAGGTCGCTGTAGCTGGTCAGGATGACCGCATCGAGCAGCGGCCGCCCATGCTGCGCCAATTCTTTTTGCACAGCGGAGACGACCGGGTACCCCAAGTCAGACGACACGAGGACCTTTGCGCCGAGATCGGCTACTTCGTACGCGAGCTCCCATTCTTTGAACATCGGACTGCACGGGCCGACAACGGCGCCGATTTTCTGAATCGCGTAGTGCGCGATGTGGTACTGCGGACAGTTTTGCAAGTACAGCGCGACGCGGTCACCCTGCCGCACGCCCAGCTCGTACAGAAACGACGCCAGCTTGTCGCTCCACGCGTCCAGCTCCCGCCAGGAAATCACCCGCCCGTACCAATAGATCGCCGGTGCGTCCGGCCGCTCCTTCGCATGCTGGCGCAAATATGCGAACAGCGGCTGTTCGCCGCCGCGGTACACCAGCGGTTCCAGGGCCGGCGTCCGGTTGAGGTCACGCGTCGACACACCCATGCTCATCCCCCGCCTTCTCCGGTCGGATTGTTGTCACGGCCGCAAAATGACCTTGCCCCACGTCTTCCTCGTCCCCAGCAATTCCAGTGCCTGCGGCAGGTCGACGAGCGGAAACTCCTGATAAATGAGGGGTTTGACCTTCCCGTCCAAGTACAGTTGCATCAACTGCTGGTGAATCTCGTGGACGCCCTGTGGCATGAGTTTGTTGTACAGGCCCCAGTGCACGCCAACCACCGCATAATTCTTGAGCAGGATGTGGTTCGTGGGGGCGTCCGCAATGCGCCCGCCCGCAAATCCGATAACCAGCAGCCTGCCGCCGAAGGCGATACACTTGCGGGAGCGGTCGAACACGTCGCCGCCAACCGGATCAAAAATCACGTCCGCACCCCGGCCCCTTGTCTCCTCCTTGACGATGTCCGCGAAGTTTTCCGTGCGGTAGTCAATCGTCACGTCCGCACCAACGTCGCGGCAGACCTGGAGCTTTTCGGGCCCGCCCGCCGTCGCGATGACGCGCGCCCCCGCGGCTTTGCCCAGCTGAATCGCTGCCGAGCCAACGCCCCCCGCGCCGGCGTGAACGAGCAGGACTTCGCCCGGCTGCAGCTTCGCGCAATGATGCAGTGCGTAGTACGCCGTTTGGTATGTAATGTACATCCCAGCCGCCTGCGTCCACGGGAGTTCGTCTGGGATGGGGTACACCGCGGACGCAGGCACCGACACCACCTCGCAAAAGCCTCCCCTCGGCAGCTTCGGCATGGCCATCACGCGCTGACCGACGGAACAAGCCGCACCCTCGCCAACCGCGATGACCGCCCCCGCCACCTCTGCCCCCGGCGTAAACGGCAGGGGCGGCCGCTCCTGATATTTTCCCTGACACAGCAGGATGTCGAAGAAATTCGCCGCCGCAGCCTCCACCTGAACGAGGACCTCGCCGGGCCCCGGCGTCGGCGTTTCCACTTCATCCAATTGCAAGGCTTGCTGCGGATCTCCCAGTTCATGCACGACCCATGCTTTCATTGATAAACCTCCATCTGTGCGTCGTTATGTGTGCCTCGTTCGCGGATGGGATGGACCCGCCCCGCCTCGTGCGCGAATGTGCGCCGTTAACGGACTTTCGCGATGATCCCGTTGTGCGCCTTGATGGTCCCGTGACGCAAGATGTCAAAGCCGTTTTCGTACAGGTAGAGTCCCATCTGCTGCACCGTCATCAGCTCACGGTAGGTATAGTTCATCCACTCCGCGAGGACGTGGTAAAACAGGCGGGATCGCCATTGCAAACGCGGCGTCGTCAAAATCGCGTATCCGCCAGGTTTGAGGAATTTACGGTGCCAGTCGATGGCCTCCGGCTTGTATTCCTCTGGAAAGTGCTCAATCAGGCCCACGCTGACCACGATGTCGAACTCAGGGCCAAAATCGAGGTTGCGGATGTCATCTACGAGGAAGGAAATATTCATTTGCTCGCGATACCAGACTTTAGGTGCGCCAGTGGACGGATTCACCCCGAGGAACGGATAATGCACCGGGAATTTGCCGAAGCGGTCCGTTCGGCAGAAGTCGTCATAGTCGACCAGAACCACTTCTCCGCCGGGATACATGGAGTACAGCTGCATCGCTTCGTAGCCGTCTGCCGCGCCAAGGAACAGAATGCGCGGCTTGTCAACGTCGAGGCCGCGGAACAAGGCCCGTTTCCCGCGCGGATCCCAAATGGCGTCCTCGGTCCGGTGCGCCATATTCCAAATCGTCAGCTCTTCCAACTCCCCAAGCACTTTCGCGGCCTGGTTCCAATGCAGCGACGACACGTTCCGAAGCAATTTACGCTTCGCCTCGGCGCGCTCCTGCGGCACATTCTTCATGAACAACTCATGAAACGAACGATTGAACATCTCCCACGACGTATGCACTGGCAACGTGTCACCGTTACGCTCTTCCCAGCGCCGCTTGCCTTCTGCATAGTTCACCACCCGAAACGGCTTGCCCACGTCCTTCCACGTCAACGTCGCCCAATCCTTGACGATGTCGTCGTCGATGAATTGGTCCAAATCAGCAGCATTCGGCGTCCGAAGGTCCATCCGATAGTTGTCAAACAGTTCCGTCTGGCCGATGTGCGACTCGTCAAACGGGTGATCGATCAGGGGGGCTGTTGGGCGGTCGGTTGAACGGTCCGTTGGGCGGTCGATGAAGGCATTCCCGTCATTTCGGTGCGGATCCACCGGAGCATCGTGATTGAGCGGTGCACCGTCCGACGGCGCACTCCCGGATGGCGCAACGCCTGACGACGAACTGTTCGATGGCGAACTGTTCGATGGCGAACTGTCCGATGGCGAACTGTCCGATGGCGAACCGCCCAACGGCGCACGAGATTTCGAAGTTTCAAACGATAGACTCACAGGACTCACCTCACAGGCGGGTTTCGCACTGGCCGCTCAAGCTGGTCGTCTCGCATTTTCACGCAATTGTCTAACTATAACTATACGCCGAAAACCGGCACTCCGAACAGTCCCTTGCACAATTTTTTGACCGACCAGTTGGTATGAGTGGAATGAGAAGGCCACACCTCGGCGGCGTTTTGGTAGAATCAGGGAATCGCTGATCGCGACCGTTTACGGCGGCTTCCCCCGGGGGTGCGTAAGGCGAGGTGCTGAGGCGGGGGCGCTGAGGCGGGGGCGCTGAGGCGGGGGCGCTGAGGCGGAGGCGCTGAGGCGGAGGCGCTGAGGCGGAGGTGCTGAGGCGGAGATGCTGAGGCGAGGTGCTGAGGCGGGGGCGCTGAGGCGGAGGTGCTGAGGCGAGGTGCTGAGGCGGGGGCGCATAAGGTGCCAAAGGTGCCGTATTGTCGACATTCACCTAGCGTGCCCAGCACCGATACGGCACAAATGGTGCCTAATCACCCCCGCCTGCCCCACTCCCCGGCACCCATTAGGCACAAATGGTACCTAATCGCACCCGCCTGCCCCACTTCCCGGCACCCATTGGGCACAAATGGTGCCTAATCGCACCCGCCTGCCCCACTCCCCTGCATCCATTAGGCACAAATGGTGCCTAATCACCCCCGCCTGCTCCACTCCCCTGCATCCATTAGGCACAAATGGTGCCTAATCACCCCTGCCTGCCCCACTCCCCTGCATCCATTAGGCACAAATGGTGCCTAATCACCCCTGCCTGCCCCACTCCCCTGCATCCATTAGGCACAAATGGTGCCTAATCACCCCTGCCTGTCCCACTTCCCGGCACCCATTAGGCACAAATGGTGCCTAATCACCCCCGCCTGCCCCACTTCCCAGCACCGATACGGCACAAATGGTGCCTAATCACCCCCGCCTGCCCCACTCCCCTGCATCCATTAGGCACAAATGGTGCCTAATCACCCCCGCCTGCCCCACTCCCCGGCACCCATTAGGCACAAATGGTGCCTAATCGCACCCGCCTGTCCCACTTCCCGGCACCCATTAGGCACAAATGGTGCCTAATCGCACCCGCCTGTCCCACTTCCCGGCACCCATTAGGCACAAATGGTACCCTATCGCCCCTGTGGAATCCCCTGCGGTATCCTCCGCTCTCCGCTCTCCGCTCTCCGCTCTCCGCTCTCCGCTCTCCGCTCTCCGCTCTCCGCTCTCCGCTCTCCGCTCTCCGCTCTCCGCTCTCCGCTCTCCGCTCTCCGCTCTCCGCTCTCCGCTCTCCGCTCTCCGCTCTCCGCTCTCCGCTCTCCGCTCTCCGCTCTCCGCTCTCCGCTCTCCGCTCTCCGCTCTCCGCTCTCCGCTCTCCGCTCTCCGTTCTCCGCTCTCCGCTCTCCGCTCTCCGCTCTCCGCTCTCCGCTCTCCGCTCTCCGCTCCCCGCTCCCCGCTCCCCGCTCCCCGCTCCCCGCTCCCCGCTCCCCGCTCCCCGCTCCCCGCTCCCCGCTCCCCGCTCCCCGCTCCCCGCTCCCCGCTCCCCGCTCCCCGCTCCCCGCTCCCCGCTCCCCGCTCCCCGCTCCCCGCTCCCCGCTCCCCGCTCCCCGCTCCCCGCTCCCCGCTCCCCGCTCCCCGCTCCCCGCTCCCCGCTCCCCGCTCCCCGCTCCCCGCTCCCCGCTCCCCGCTCCCCGCTCCCCGCTCCCCGCTCCCCGCTCCCCGCTCCCCGCTCCCCGCTCCCCGCTCCCCGCTCCCCGCTCCCCGCTCCCCGCTCCCCGCTCCCCGCTCCCCGCTCCCCGCTCCCCGCTCCCCGCTCCCCGCTCCCCGCTCCCCGCTCCCCCGATCCCGGCTCCCCCGTCGCACCCCGACTCTCCCCGCGCGATCCCGGCGGTTCGCCCGGTCCCCCCTTCTGCCTCACCGCTGCGCATTGCCAGCCACTACCCTTTATCTTCACGGTTCGAGTGACCGAATTTGTGCTAATCTGGAATCATGGGAGCAGCCACTCGGCCCACGTACATTCGGCCAACGTACACTCACCTGCAACTTCCGCCGAGAACGTGCCGATGCGCTCCCGTCAATGCCCGTCAATGTTCGAAAGGAAGTGCCCTTTGCCATGAGCTCTGTTGACCAAACCTCTCCTGACCAGACCTCTCCTGCCCAAACCGCTGCTGCATTCGCGCGGGACCTGTCCCGGCTTCTCCGGCCCGATCAAGTCTCCACGGGCCAATCGGTGCTCGAACAACACAGCCACGACGAATCGTATCACCGTCCGGTGCTGCCGGATGTCGTTGTTTTCCCGGAATCGACGGAAGACGTTGTCAAGGTGGTGAACTTCGCGCAGGAACACCAGATTCCTGTCGTTCCGTATGCCGTCGGCAGCAGCCTGGAGGGCCACGCCATCCCAGTGAAGCACGGCATCAGCCTGGACATGATGCGGATGAACCGGGTGCTGGAGATTCGCCCGGAGGACTTCCTCGTTCGCGTCCAGCCCGGCGTCACGCGTGAAGAGGTCAACGCCGCGCTGAAGAAGTACGGTCTGTTCTTCCCGGTCGATCCCGGTGCCAACGCCTCCCTTGGCGGCATGGCCGCGACCAACGCCAGCGGCACTACCACCGTCCGTTACGGCGCGATGAAAGACAACGTGCGCGCACTGCAGGTCGTGCTGCCGGACGGCCAGGTGATCCAAACGGGATCACTCGCCGCGAAGACCTCCTCCGGCTATAACCTCACGGGACTCTTCGTCGGGTCCGAAGGTACGCTCGGCGTGATCACCGAGTTGTGGCTGAAGGTGTACGGCATCCCCGAGAAAATCCTCGCCGCCCGCGTCACATTCCCGGATGTCGAAAGCACGGTGCGCGCATCGACCGCGATGATTGGCACAGGCATTGGCGTCGCGCGGCTTGAATTTGTCGATCCGCTGGTGATGGCGGCGGTCAACAGTTACAAACATACCGCATTCCCGGAGGAACCCACGCTGTTCCTCGAGTTCCATGGAAGCGAGCAAGGTGTGCAGGAGGATGTGGCGCTGGCCCAGGAAATCGCGCAGGAAGAAGGCGGGCGTGATTTCGTGTTCGAAACCGACGAGCATGCGCGCAACGTGCTGTGGGAAGCGCGGCACAGCGCAGCATGGGCGTTCAAAGCCCACTACCCAGGCACCGAGCACATGTCAACGGACGTCTGCGTTCCGCTGTCGAAGCTGCCGGAAGCCGTGGCGCACGCGAAACGAGTCATCGCGGAGGAAGGTGCGATCGGCGGCGTCGTCGGGCACGTGGGAGACGGCAACTTTCACTGCAGCATCGCGGTCAACCCGAATGACGAGGCGGAGCTGGCCAAGGTCTATCGCGTCAACGAGCGCGTGGTCGAACACGCACTGTCGCTGGGCGGGACCTGCACCGGCGAACACGGCGTGGGCCTCGGCAAACGCAAGTACCAGGCGAAGGAGCACGGCCCTGCCCTTGCCGTGATGCAAGCCATCAAGCGGACAATCGATCCGCTGGACCTGATGAACCCTGGCAAACTGGTCGACGGCCTGTAAACCGCCTGCCGGTAAACCGCTGGCCTGCCAATCGATGGGCTCCAAGCGGTAAGTGGAACGCCCCCATCCAACCGGGGCGTTCCATAGAATCGTCGACAACTGGATCGTCGGTCTGTTCAACCGTCCATACGCATGGCTCGCTGCTGCATACATTGGGGTAGCTTGACCTGAAGGGAGACGATGGACAGTGGATGAACCCGTACTGACGTATCCAGTTGTCAAGATTCAATATGAGGAGTTGGATTCCTTTCCTCTAAAATACGATGAGCCATTCGTGCTTGCGGTGCACTGGAATGGCGTACCCTTCGAGTTTCTGATTCGCTTGCGCCAAACCCAGCATCTCATCGTGCTTGGTTCCGGCGCGATGGAGAAGCCGGAGCCGCTGCCGTACTTTCAACGGCATTCCTGGATGAATGAGTTTGAAGACTCGGTCATTTACTACAACGATCCGACGCTCTATCTGGCCGACCTGCCCGTGGGCTGGGGTCAGGGCACCATCGATCGTTTCTACCTCGAAGACATTGCCACCCTGCTCGACAAACTGATTGCGAAAGCAAATATCAGCCGCGACCATGTCCTGTTCTATGGATCTTCGGCCGGCGGTTTTATGGGTCTCATGCTGGCAGGGTACCTTCGCGGATCGACTGCGCTGGTCAATTCCCCGCAGACGTCCCTGACGAAGTGGCTCGATGTGCCGGTCCGCAACGTCTTTCGCGTCTCCTACCCGGGCTACACCTTCCGTCAGGCCTCGGTCTTGCACGGCGAGCGCATCAACGTCATGAAGTTCTACAAAAAAATCAAGTATGTCCCGAAAATCTATTACCTGCAAAACGCAGCGTGCGAGTTGGACATGTCCGACCACCTCATTCCGTTTCTATCTGAGTTGGCCTTTATGGAGCCAGGGTCCACGGTCAACCCAGTCATCGTCGACCTGTACTACGACCCGCAGCCCGGCCCCGCTTCCTTTCCGCGGATTGGCGGCCACGGCGCGGTCGGCAAGCTTGAAACGATTGACTACATTCGCCGCGTGCGGCCGTGAAAGGGTGGGGTCATGAAGCGCCGACGGGGCGCATACCGTGCAAGTAGTCGGTGGAACGTGCCTTCTGCCGATGCGGTGCAGTCATCCCATGCGTCCCATGCAATCAATGCCATGTCACCAACCTCGCAAAATTTTTCTCGTTCTACGAATTGACAGAAACCGTTTCCTCCGCTACGATGGAATCAAGAGCTGACCAAATTACGAAATTGGTCATTTGGTCACAGGATACCCGCAGCACACCTGTATCACAGTCATCACAAACCACAGCAGTATCGCGTCATGGGAGGCGCATGCGCACAGGAAGCGAGGTCACGACCTTGGACGGCACACGCAGGGATTCCATCGTGGAGGCAGCTCGCAAATCACTGTCCCTGTTCGGCTATAAAGGCACGACAATGGACCAAATCGCCAGAATGGCCAATGTCTCCAAGGGGTCCATCTATACATTTTTCACGAGCAAAGAGGAATTGTTTGACCTTATCGTCCAGGAAACGGTGGACGAAATGGAGTCCGTCCTGCAGGCATCCGTTACGGCTGACAAGCCGGTGTTCCTGAGTCTTCATCAGACATTGTCGCAGGTACTGCAGTTTCGCCAAGAACATGAACTGCTGGCGAAACTCTACCACGAAATGCGCGAACTCGGGACCGCCGCGGCCAACGATGCCGTCCAGCGCGTGGAGGAGCGCATTCTCTCCTTCATTGAGCGGCTGATTCGCGAAGCCGTTGACCGCGGACAGATGAAGCCCTGTGACCCGCGCATCACGGCGTTTTTGTTCATGAAGTTTTACATTGCGCTGGTGGTCGAGTGGAGCGAGCGCAACCCGCCGCTGGACAACGAAACCATCTCCAAGCTCTTTCAATTCTATTTCGTCAAAGGACTGGCTTGAAAGGGGGACTGCCCAGGCATCGATTTCGCGTCTGATTTTGAATCTTTGAATCTATCATTGCGAATCAACGATTGTGAATCCACGTGAGCGTTGCCGGTCGTTCAACTTCAGGTTTTCTCAATCCACTCGCTGCAGGGGCAGCAGGAGCCAGAGGAAGGCTCACATACCAAGGAGGGTATTGTCCATGCCAACAACGAAGGAAATTTTCGAGCAGATCGATCAAGCTTTGAAAGCAGACCCGTCCCGTGTCGATGGCTTTGACTGCGTCTATCAGTTCAACCTGAGCGGCGATGACCCGGGTACATACCAGGTGATTCTGAAACCGGGCCAGGTCGGCGCAGTCGAAGGAGAACAGGAACCAGCCCAGTGTACCATCGAAATGGACTCGGCGGACTACAAGGAGATGATTGCCGGCAACCTGAACGGCACCCAAGCCTTCATGAGCGGCAAACTCCGCGTCAACGGCGACATCGGCCTGGCCATGCGCCTTGAGTCCGTGCTCAGCGCGTATAACGGGTAATCCAACCGCACATCGGTCGCATCGCGTCGTATCCTTCGCACCTACCTTCTGGTCGGTCGGGACGGCGCGATGCGATTGTTCACGTGTCAGACAGCCACGCTCGTCGGGCGCACCAGCCATTGGCTACGAGAAGGAGGATTCGCCCGTGAATCTAGCGGAACTGGCGCAAGAAAATCTCCGAATGTTCGGGTCGTACACCAACTTGATTTATGAAGGCCGGGCGTACACGAACGTCGAGTGCGATGAAGCGTCCTCGAAGCTGGCACACTTGCTGCATCAACTCGGCATTGGTCATGGCGATCGCGTCATTGTCACGATGCAGAACCGCCCCGAGGTGCTCTGGTCGTACACGGGCATCGCGAAGGCTGGCGCGGTGACCGTACCGGTCATGCCGCTGCTGCAGGCGCAGGAAGTGAAATACATCGTGCAGGACAGCGAGCCAAAAGCCATCATCACGGCCAGCCTCCTGCTGTCCAAGGTGCAGGAAGCGGTGAAGGATTTCCCGAAGCCGCCCGCCATCATTTGCGTGGACGCACAAGGGGACGACAGCCTGGAAGCACGCTTCAAGGACTTTCCAGCCACACCGCCGGACGTCCAAATTCATGACGATGACCCTTGCGTGATTCTGTATACTTCAGGCACCACCGGCCGCCCGAAGGGTGTCATCCTGACCCACCGCAACCTGTACTCCAATGCCAAGGCCGCCGCTCTACTCGCGAATGAGTTCGCTGCGGCGTCGACGCTCGAGCGCACCGGTCTCATCGTCTTGCCGCTCTCCCACGCGTTCGGATTCACCATGCTGCAGAGCGCCTATCTGACGGGAGAACGAAGCGTGCTGTTGCCGTACTTCGACCCCAAGCTCGTGTTTGAAGCCATCGAGAAGTATCAAGTCACCCACTTCACCGGTGTTCCGGCCATGTTCCACGCCTTGTTGAACCATCCGGACGCGGACCAGTACGACCTCTCTTCCCTGACGATTTGCATCTCCGGCTCGGCGCCGCTGCCGACCACCACCATCCAGGCGTTTGCCGAAAAGTTCAACTGCCCGATTTTTGAAGGGTATGGATTGTCAGAGGCGGCACCCGTCGTGACCGCGCCGCGGTTGAATGACCCGGTAAAAATCGGATCGGTCGGCCGTCCCCTTCCGGGCGTCGAGGTTCGCGTGGTGGACGAAAACGACCAGCCTCTGCCCCCCGGCGAAGTTGGCGAACTGGTCGTTCGCGGCCCCAACATCACCAAGGGATACCACAACCTGCCCGACGAAACGTCCAAGGTGCTGAAAAACGGCTGGCTGTACACCGGAGACATGGCCCGCATCGACGAGGACGGCTACGTGTTCATCGTCGACCGAAAAAAGGACGTCATCATCCGCGGCGGGTTCAACATCTACCCGCGTGATTTGGAGGAACTGCTGCTCCAGCATCCAGCCGTGGCGGAGGCGGCAGTCATCGGGATCCCGTCGGAAGCCATGGGTGAAGAGGTGATGGCGTACGTGGTCAAGCGTCCGAAAGCGGAGGTCACTGAGGCGGAATTGATTGCCTACTGCCAGGAACGCCTGGCCAAGTACAAGACGCCCCGCTATATCAAGATTGTCGGCCACATGCCGAAGAATCTGATTGGCAAAATTGACAAAAAGGCGCTGCGCGCGCAGGCAGAAAAGGAAGTGACCCAAGCTTGATTTCCTTTCGACCGACTGAAGAAGAGAAGCAGTTTGCGGATGTAGCCAAGGAGTTCGCCGAGGAGATTCGCACCGCGGCCCGCGATTGTGAAGCGGCGGGCAGCGCCTCCGAGGCCTTGTGTCAAAAGGCGGAAGCACTCGGATTCACGGCGATGGAACTGCCGGAGACAGCCGACGGGCTGGAGCTGCCGCTGGCATCACAAGCGCAGATTCTGGAAGCGCTCACCTTTGGCGACCTCAGTGTCGTGCAGGGGCTTCCAGGTCCGAACGACGCGGACTCGCTGATCCGCACGGCGGATCAGGCGGGGCTGGCGGACCAGGCTGCGGCGCTGGCGGGTGGACGGAGCGCGTTCATCGACACGCTGCTGGGCGAACAGCTGCGGCTCGAGCAGTTGAAGCTCACGTCCGCGGGCGACAGTTACAAGTTGTCCGGTGTCTCCCGTCCCGTGCGCGGCGCGAAGACCGCGCAGCGCTTGTTCGTGGCCGCGGCCGATGAAAACGGACAAACCGTCGTACTGACGCTGACAGGAGACGGCAGCAGCGCCCCATGGCAGGTGCAGGAAGGCGATGTGCGCCTTGGCCTGTTGTCTGCCGGCGTGGCACGGATCGCGTTCGAAGACGCGGCGGTGCCGGCGAGTGCTGTGGTGGCCAAGGGAGAACCGGCAGATACCTGGCTCAAATGGGCGCGCGCGCGCGTGCAGGTGCTGCAGGCGGCGCGGTGCGTCGGGTTGATGCAGGCCGCGGTGGAGTACACGACCATGTACACCGCCGGCCGCAAGGCGTTCGGCCAGGAGATCGCCAAATTTCAGGGCGTCAGCTTCACAGTGGCGGACATGGCCATCGAGACTGCCGCGGCCCGCAACCTCACCTGGTTCGCCGCGGTTCAGTTGGACGACGGCGAAGCGGAGGGCGTGGCGTCCGCGAAACTCGCCTGTGCCAGGGCGCACCGTTCGCTGCGATTTGTGACCGACAACGCCGTGCAGATGCTGGGCGGGCACGGATTCGTCCAGGAGTATCCAGTCGAAAAGTGGATGCGTGACGGCGAAGCCCAGGCGGTGCTGTACGGCCGGGAGACGGAACGGTTGATTGAATTCGGCGAGGAACTGCTCGGGAAGGGAGGGGCTGCATCGTGATCGAATTCAAACTCACGCCCGCACAAAAGCAAGTGAAAGAGTTGACGCACTGGTTTGCGGAAAACGAGATGCGGCCCATCTCGCTGTTGTCCGACAAGCTCGGGAAAGTGCCCGATGAGTGGCTGGCCAAAGTCAACAAGATGGGCATCACGCTCAGCACGGGAGGCATCGGCGGCGGTGGCGGAGGCGCCTCGAGCAAGAAGGAAGACAAGGACGTCGACCCGGAAGTGAAGCGGCAGACGAACCGCACCACGGTGATTGCTTCGGAAGAAGTGGGCTGGGGTGACCCTGCCATCGCACTGAGCCTCCCGGGGCCTGGCCTCGGCGGACCGCCTGTGGTAAACAGCGGAACACCCGAGCAGAAGGAACGCTTCCTCGGCATCTTCACGAAGGATGAGCCGCGCTGGGGGGCATACGCGCTGACCGAGCCAGAGGCGGGATCGGACGTGTCGAACATCCGCACGACAGCCACCAAGGTAGACGGTGGGTACATCCTCAACGGGACAAAGATTTTCATCACGAACGGGGGGCGCGCGTCCTGGGTCGTCGCGTTCGCCACGGTCGACCGCAATGCAGGCCGCGCCGGCCACCGCGCCTTCGTGGTGGAGAAGGGAACGCCAGGGTTCCGCTGCAGCCGCCTCGCGCACAAGATGGGCATGCGCGCCAATGAGACGGCAGAACTCGTGTTCGAGGACTGCTTCGTCCCGGACGAAAACCTGCTCGGCGGCGAAGCGTACTACGCACAGCGGGCCTCGGGAAAAAGCGGATTCCAAGTCGCAATGGCCACCTTCGACAACACGCGGCCGGTCGTGGCGGCGATGGCAACCGGGATCGCCCAAGCGGCCTACGATTACACGCTCGACTTCGTGAAAAAGGAATACCCGAAATCGGGCCGGCTCTATCAAATCGCCTGCGAAAAACTCGCGGACATGAGACAGTCGATTCATGCAGGACGCCTCTTGGTCTGGGAAGCCGCGTGGAAGGCCGACATCGGGCAGCCGAACTCGAAGGAAGCCGCCATCTGTAAGGCGTACGCTGGCAAGAACGCGCTCAAAGTGTGCGAGACCTGCCTCGAACTGATGGGGCCCATCGGGCTCGACGGCCACTTGGTTGAGAAGCTGTACCGCGACGTGAAGGTGTACGACATCTTCGAAGGCACCAACCAGGTGCAGCACCTGATCGTCGCGCGCCGCCTGTACGATGCGTACGACCTGCGCATCTGAACGGAGGTAAGAGGCACGGTGGCGTTGGCGAGTGCGGCGCGGGTGGCGCGGCGTGGCGCGCGAGGCCCCGCCCATTTAGGCACCTTTCGTGCCATATTGGGGGCCCGGCGCGGCCGCGCCTGCCGACTTTGGGAGTCTTTTCTGCCTTATGGCACCGACTGCCACACGGGGTCCTGCCCATTTAGGCGCCTTTCGTGCCATATTGGGGGCCCGGCGCGGCCGCGCCTGCCGACTTTGGGAGTCTTTTCTGCCTTATGGCGCCGACTGCCACACGGGGTCCTGCCCATTTAGGCACCTTTCGTGCCGTATTGGGGGCCCGGCGCGGCCGGGCCTTCCGACTTTGGGTGTCTTTTCTGCCTTATGGCGCCGACTGCCGCGCGAGGCCCCGCACCTTTAGGCACCTTTCGTGCCATATTGGGGGCCCGCACCCCTCCCCGGCACTCCCCGGCACTCCCCGCCTCCTCAGCCACCCTTCCCGCCTTCACCGCTCACGCCGGCGTCCAACTTACGCGCGTGAGCGTCAGCTTGTCCCCGTCCACGTGCGCGACGACGGTGACCCGATAGGCACCGCGGCTGCCGAGCTTGACGGTGGTCTGTCCGGTCGCCTGCGTCAGCGTCGTCCCGTCGACATGCAGCGTCACATCGAACGGAGACTCGTGCTGCATCGACTTCAGCGGCACGCCGTAGGCGGGATTGACCGACATTTGCGCGCCGTCTTCGGCGGCATCCAGTGCCGACAAGTCCGTCGCGGAAGATTCCGCAGACGCGTGGAGCCAGCCGAGATACAGCGCGACCAGCGTCGAAGACGCCGACAGCGGCTGATTGCTTTCTGTGTAGGTCAAAGCGGGCGATCCGGTGTACGTCAGTTTGCCCATCGGCAGCGAATTGGTGGCCAGCGTCAGGCCCTGTTGCGTGAGGTCAGTCGGGATCTGCGCGGTGTATTCGCCCGCACTGTCCGCCGCCAGCGAGGACGAGTCCGTAGTGCTCGCGGAGCCCCCGCTGACCAGCCTGGCAAACACGAGACAGCGGTACGGGGTAAGGTACAGGGCGTCGAGCGGATAGCACGCCTCCAGCACGAGGGTCGGCGTGGACGAGTTATACACCGGTGTGCCCGTGTGCACCACGCGCTCGTCCGTCACCGCGAATGTATAGGTCGATCCCGGCACCGTTACGACAATCTGGTCACCGGGACGAAGGTTGTTGATGTGCCGAAACCACGTCGCATTGTGCGCGGCCAAAATCGCGGTGCCTCTCTGGCCAGGCATCACGCTCGTGGTCAGGTGTCCGACCCCCACGTTCAGCTGGGCATCCTGCGTCCCCTGAAGCATCGGCGCAGTCAGGTGAAGCGTCGGGACGGACAACGTCCCCAGCACCTCACCTGGCTGCGCGGGCTTCAACAGGTTGACGGACGTCATCGGCACCTTCGCGGCAGACGCCGCGGCGGAACCGGAACTGCTCGATTGCCGCCCCGCCGCCACCGCCTGCTGCGCCTGATGCAGCAGCTGTTGGCCGCGAATGTGCGAATGCAGATAAAAGTACGGGATGCGGGCGAGCGTCACCACGCCGGCCAGGCACGCGGCGAGGCCAGCCATCATCATCCACTTGCGCCGACCGCCTGGCTGCGTCGCCACGCGCCTCCCCCCTGTCCGCTCATCATGCTTCCCGTGACGTTCATCATACTTGCGCGCTCATCGTGCCTTCGTTCATCGACGCTGCTGCTCTTCCTTCAGCTTACGGCAGACACCGCCGTTTATGCTGCGGCTCCGTTCGGCTCGCTGATTTCCTACTTCCGGCTCTTTGATTTGCTCATCACGAACGCACCAAACGCCACCAGCAGCGCCCCGGCGATAGCATCGGTCAGCCACGGGAACCCCGTGTCTGGAGACGTTGCCCCGGGTACGGGCGCGGGCTGTTTCGGCGCCGCCGGAGTGGGCGCCACGACGACGAAGTCGCCGTCGCCAAGCACGGACATCGTCACCTTGCCCTTCCCGACCGTCGCATCCGGAATCTTCACGAGCTTCCCGTTCGCACCAATTTCGTACACCGCGGCGTCCTTCGGGATGGCCGAATTCGTATACGCCAACGTGATGGCCTGCGTCGGTGTGTTGCCCGCTTGGAAGTTGATGCCGAACTCCGCCACAACGTGACTGCCCTTCGAAGCTTGCCCCGCGGCCGCAGCCGGATCGACGCTGGTCACCGCAACGTTGTCGGCAGACGAAACGGCACCTGCCGGCGTCGTCACCGTGACGTCTCCCTTACCCAGCGGTGCGGTCCACGTATTTCCAGTTGGCGACAACGGCTGGCTGGCCAGCGACGTCACAATCGCATTGGACGCCCCCGCCTTCGCCCCGGTTGGGAGCGTCAACTGCTTGATTTCATTCTCCAGCAGTGCCGCGAGCGCCTGCTGACCCAATGGCGTCGGGTGAACGTCGTTTTCCGCAACGCGGACCAGTGTCATCTGATTCCCGTTGAAGGCGCTGTACGCGTCGAGAACGGGTACGTTCAACGCGCCCGCCGTCTCTTCAATCACCTGGTTCGCGCCTTGTTCGAACTCCTCGGCAGGAGCATGCAGCGGACTGCTTTCCGGAAACGGGTCGTACTGGTTGTAGACCACGACGGGCGCGTTTGTATCCGACTCGACAATCTTCAGGATTTTCTATAAGTTCTGTCCCATCTGCGCAATGGCAGTCTCAAACGCCTGTTGTTGAGCCGGCGTAATGGTGATCGGCGTGGATGAACTGGCCTCATTCAACAGGCCGAGCTGACTGGCCAGGTGTAGCAGGTCGTTGTTGCCAATGTCGATGGAAACCACCCGCGCGTTCTCAATCGCCCGCTCAAAATTGGGCGTTTGCACGGCTTGCAGCAGGTCGGCCGAGGTCCAGCTAGGGATACCTAAATCGGTCACTGGCAGATCGTCAGCCTTGCCAACCAGGTATGGAAACGCTTCCGTACTGGGCGTCAAATTCCCTGGCGCGAGATTGTAGCCAAATGTGATGGAATCCCCCAGCGCGACCAGTCCGCCGTTTTTCACGGACGAAACCGGGATGCCCACGCCAAGTCCACTCGCAGAAGACGCGGTCGAAACCGTTGCATTCCCTGTTTCGGCCGCAAACGCAGCTGGTCCTGTCACGCCCACCGCCGCCGTGGCGCACAAGGCCGCCATCCACTTGCGGGACCTCTGTTTCTGTACAACCCTCATTCATCATTTGCCCCCTCATCCCATTCGACTCCCGCATGCACGTACGCGGATGAGTCCATCATACTACCAATCCTAGTAAAAAGGCACGGGAATTTCAGAGAATTCCGATGCTGTCGCCCGCGCATGACTGCCCGCAAATGGATGTAATTCCCGGTTCCGGAAGGTATAAGCCGGATGCAGGACGGGAACGAATCAAGTGGCGAATCCTTGGCGTTTCACAAATTCGCCGACAAATCGAATCCAGTGGAGGCTGATGATATGACCGTATCCAGTCAAGTGAAGCAGACCCTGGCAGGTCTGAAGAGCGCGCAGGCCAGCTTTGAACAATTCGCACTGCAGACCCAGAACAAGCAGGCGAAACAGCTTTACACAGATGCTGCAACCCAAACCAAGACGATTGTCGACAGCCTGGAACAACGCGTGACCCAACTGGAAAAAGAGGAACCACAGTACAAGGGATTTTAACAGCAGTTCCACTTTGGCAAGAAACTGCGGTGGGTCGTCCGGAGGGCGTTCGTCCCTCGGACGGCCTTCATTGCCGAACGTCTGGAGGCCGAGCGTTGTGTGGATTTCCTATGTATCCATCCTGTTTCGATGCATGCTTGCTTTCATCGTCCTCATCGCCATCAGCCGCCTCATCGGACAAAAGTATCTGACGCTGGTCGGTGTTGCGGCCGCTGTCCTGGTGAGTGCCATGTCCGTGCGCTTGCTTGCGTTTGACCAAGGCCTTGCGGCGCTCATTGTGTGGTCCGGTCTCGCCTTCCTGACACAGTTTTTGACCATCCAATCGCCAACCCTGCGCAACCTCGTGAATGGGAAACCGACCGTCGTGATCGAACAAGGGAAAGTGCTGGAGAAGAACCTGCGCAAGGCCAAGCTGTCGGCGCTGGACATGATGTCCCTGATGCGCGCTAAAAACGTGTTCAAGCTCTCGGACGTGGAGTTCGGCATCCTGGAGACGGACGGGCAGCTCAGCGTCCTGCAAAAGGCCGCGCAGCAGCCGCTGACCCCGACGCTCCAAGGCATTCCGGTGGAAAATGAACAGGCGCCGCAAGTCGTCCTGGTCGACGGACAGGTGATGAAACAAGCCCTGCAGGACGCCGGGTATTCAGAAGGCTGGCTGCTCGAACAACTGCGAAAACAGGGCGCCAAAGACTACAATGACGTCTTTCTGGCGCAGGTAGACAGCAAGGGCAACGTCTACGTGGATTTGCGAAACGATACCCTGCCGTCCGCGAAAGTTCAGGAGCGTCCCCTGCTCCTCGCCTCCTTGAAGAAAATGCAGGCCGATTTAGAAAGCTTCGCGCTGCAGACGGAAAACCCCAGCGCCAAGCAAATGTACACCGAGAATGCGGAGCGACTGCAGCAACTCATCGACCAAATGCAGCCCTATCTGCGGTAAGATAGAGACACAGCGCAAGCGCAGTCTCTGGATGCGCAGATTGGAGGTTGTTCACTTTGAAATTTCTGAATATCCAATTCGAAGGCCGAGCGCAAGCAGCTGTCCTGGTCGATCACGACGCCGCACCAGCGGTGCTGCCCCTGTCTCGGCTGGCGTCGTCACCGGCGTTCGCCGGCAATCCGCTGCCGGACACCGTCGATGAGCTGCTGACCGCACAGCCGGAGATTCTCGAGGCCTTAAGGGCCCAGCTGTCGGCAGGGACCGCAGCGTACAGTCACCTGTTCGTGCCCGAATCCGAATTTTCCTACCTGCCGTGTGTCCCGCAGCCAGGGAAAATTATCTGCGTCGGCTTGAACTACCGCAAGCACGCGGAAGAAACGCGGTCTCCCATTCCCACTTCGCCCATCGTCTTCAGCAAGTTCTCAGATACCGTTGCAGCGCACCAGGAGCCCATCCCGATGCCCCGCCACGCCACCGAAATCGACTATGAGGGTGAGTTGTGCATCGTGATCGGCAAAGAAGCAAAAGATGTAACGGAGGCACAGGCGCTTGACTATGTGTTTGGGTACTGCGTTGCAAACGATATTTCGGCGCGCGAGCTGCAGCGCCGCACCAGCCAGTGGCTGATTGGCAAGACAGGGGAAAAGTTCGCGCCCATCGGGCCGTACCTTGTGACTGCCGATGAGGTTCCCAATCCGAACGCCCTCGCCATCCAAACCCGCGTCAACGGCGAAACGCGTCAGAATTCCAATACATCGGACATGATTTTCTCGTGTAAGGAATTGATTTCCTACCTATCCCAATACATCGTCCTCAAACCCGGCGACATCATCCTCACCGGTACGCCCGAAGGCGTCATTTTGGGGTATCCGAAGGAACAGCGGGTGTGGCTGAAAGCAGGCGATGAAGTGGAGATTACGATTGAAAAGCTGGGGACGCTGAAGAACCAGTTCGTGGCACCGTAATCGGTCGCACTCGACTTGCCGTCGGCCCGCGCTTCACTGCGCCGGGCCGATATATCTTTTCTCTCGGAGCCACGAGAGAATCTGATGGACACTCTCTTCCACGGACTGCTCGTCCGTACGCACCACGATTTCCGGGTGAGCCGGCGCTTCGTAAGGTGCCTGCACGCCCGTGAAGTTGGTGATTTCACCGCGCAGCGCTTTCTGATACAACCCTTTCGGATCACGCTGCTGACACACCTCCAGCCTGCAGTCCACGAATACCTCGACGAACTCGTCTTCCTCGTATCGGGCGCGCGCCTCGTCGCGATCGGACTGATAAGGCGAGATGAGGGCCGTGATGACCACCATCCCCGCATCGACAAACAGCTTCGCCACTTCCGCGACGCGTCGCACGTTTTCCTTGCGGTCTTCGGCGGAAAAACCGAGATCTCGATTGAGGCCCATGCGAAGGTTGTCGCCGTCGAGCAGATACGCCTGCACGCCCTGCTCAAACAAAACCGCCTGCAAGTGATTCGCCAGCGTCGATTTGCCTGCACCGGACAGCCCCGTCAGCCACAACACAAAACTGTGGTGCCCATTGCGCTTGCGCCGATCGGCCTTTTGAATGGGGGTCTCATTCCATACAACGATTCGCTGTGAAGACAATGTCCTGCTCCTTTGTACGTAAATTCGCGGCAGCGCTACCGCAGCCAATGTGACAAATCACGGCCAATCAGTTCCTGCAAGTGCAGAATGTCCTCGCGATAGTACGCCTTGAGCGCTTGCGCCGTCTCCGGCTTCATGGTCTCGTCCTGCCGCATCGTCATCAGTTTCGCCCGCTCACCGAGCGCGCGGCTGACCTTTTTTGGCAAGAAGGGTTTGATGATTTCCTTCACGACGTTCGGTTTCGCAAAGAACTCGTAAGCGGCGCGTGACTTCGGGACACCGGACACGTTATGACGGATCCCGACATCAATTTTCACATCTGTAGAAAGTCCGAGAAATTCGAGCGAATCCTTCACAACCTGCGCCGTGTCCTTTAAGTCATCATAGAGGAAGATTTTGACCCGCTCCGGTGACAGCACGTCCAGATACCGCTTCACCTGTTGATAATATAAACCAATTTCACGATACCACCAAAGCGGTTGATAGCCAGCGGCCCGGCGCTTCGGTTCTGCCTCCAGCGCCTGCTCGAAACTGAGCGTTTCGCGGCCGTCGCGAATCGTATGTTTGTAGGCGGAAAAGGCGCGATCGACCGGGTTTCGGAGGAGCAAAATCACCTTGGCCTCCGGGTTCCATGCCTGAATTTTCTCGGCCGTATCTGGAAAGTACAAGTAGTATACCGAGGCTTCCGCCGTAACTGGATAATCCGCGGCACCGTCGAACAACTGCCGGTACGCCGCTTCGGTGCGGACGACGTTGAGGTCCTCGTCGCCCGGACCAGTGAATGTTTCGGGAAAGTGATGGCTGCACAAATAATGCGGTTCCTTGATAGGACTCATGTAAATGTCCGGGTGCTGCTGCAAATAGGCATAAAGCGACGTCGTCCCCGACTTCGCAGCCCCGGCGATGAACAGGTTCGGTTGATTGGACACAAGACGTTCCCCCAGCAGGATATTCAAAATGAGAATTCGATGAGAAAATCAAGAATCCTGCCCTATCATACCTGAAAGATCATATAAAATAAATTGAAAATCCGATGAGGAAAGGAAGAGAAGGAGTGAAGAAGGCGCCGAACAGGAAAGCCGCTTCGCACCCGACGGTGCAAAACGGCCTGTTGTCGGTCACTGGCGCCGTACGCTGAGGATGCTGCGTCAGCACTAGGGCACTTAGAACTGCGGCAGGTTGTCGAAGTTGTTGGACGGGTCGCCGTCCGCATCCGACCGAATGTGAAAATCGCCGTCGCGGCCGCGAAAGGCATTCGCGTGCTCGATTTGGCCGTTTTTCGCCATCTCAATGGCCTGCGGGTAGTCCACCACCCGTCCATCTGCCAGCTTGAACTGCACAATGTCGCCGTCCCCGTTTTTCCGGACAGCAACCACCCGGTTCTGGCTCGGCCCAGCACCCGCCTGCAGGCTGTCCTCATTCACACCGTTTGCTTCATTCTGCTGCATCATCCGAACGCTCCTCTGCTGGTTTGAGGTCTTCCTGGACGAGGTTCTGCGATGGATGCGGCGCAGGCTTCCGAGACGCCACGCGCGAATCGTGTCCGGCCTGCGAACTCGTGCTGGCGGAATTCGCCTTTGGATAATTGAACGTCTTGCTGTCACCCATGTTCGGTTCGCCCCTTCCACTGGGTTCATTACGGTCCAACACCGGTAGGGTGCGAAGTCCAGGGGCTCCCTATGCAAGAAATTCCGGCGCCGCGCGCACAATGTCCAGAAAATGCGTGAGGATGCGGGCCGTCAGGCCCCAAATCACATACCCATCGAACTGGTAGAACAACTGCGGCACCACGCCCTGGCGCCACTTGTAGTTGCGTCCGTTCGGGATCAGATGAAAGGGGAAATCCTCACCGGGGAGGTGCTGAAACGTCATCTCGTAGACCTCCGGAGGGGTGGTGAGCAGCCGCTGCAGGCTGACCGTAAATACCTCCGCTACTTCATCTGGATTCGGGTCGATTTGCGCCGCCTCATCGATCACGCCGGCATACGGGTACACCATCAACTGCCCGAATCCGACCAGTACGTCGAGGGGACCGAGCAGCGATACGTGCCTTTTGTCGATGCAGAGTTCTTCACAAGTCTCCCGGATGGCGGTCGCCGCCTCGTCCGCGTCCTCTTCCGACACGTGGCCGCCGGGGAAACAAATCTCCCCCGCCTGCCGCCGCAGGGTGGCCGCCCGCTTCTCGAAAAGAACGGCGGGCTGCCCATCAACGTCCCGAACGATGGGTACCAGCACAGCCGTCTTCACGTAGAGGTCCTGCCCAAGCAGCCCGCGCTTGCGGGCTTGGAGCGCCGCCTGAATCGACGCCACATCCGGAACCTGTGCAAGCTCTGGCGATTGCGGTCCATCACGCCGCCTCGACGGGCTCATGCAAGCACCGCCCGCGCAGACACCACGACGCCGTCCTCATCCGCATAGACGTAGTGCCCGGGCACAAAGTCCACACCGCCAAACCGCACCGTCTCGCCCATCGCACCTTCACCCAGCTTGCGGGATTTCAGCGGATTGCTCCCCAGCGCAAAGATGCCGACCTGCTGCGACCGCAGCTCCAGCACGTCGCGCACCGCCCCGTTGACAATGATGCCCGCAACGCCCCGCTCAGCAGCGATGTTGCCCAGGTTCCCGCCCACGAGCGCACAGCGCAGGGACCCGCCGCCGTCGACCACCAGGACCGAGCCCGCTGGCGCTTCCTCCAGCGCCTGTTTCACCAACACGTTATCTTCGTACACCCGCACCGTCACGATGGGGCCGCCAAAGCGAGGGACTGCCCCGAAAGAACGAAACTGCAATTCACACACCTGGGTTTCTGCCGGATGGTCGTCGCTGATGTCCGCCGTCCGGATGGCTTCAAAGTCCACAACATCACCTCGTTCGCGCGCGCTTGGCCCGTTGACGCCCGGGCCAACTGTACGCACAGGATTCCCGGCGGCCAACACGCGCCCTGTCTGCGTTCATCTCAATACCATCTTGCACTGGAACCAGGCCGGGTGCAAGCAGAGACCCTGGTGTGAACCCGCATGGATTGAACGACCGCGCAGATTGCCATGTATAATGAAGACAAATCACGGCTCGCAAGGAGTTCGGTCAACGAAAGCCAGGCAGCATCCCTCTATCCCTTGGAAATCGTCATTCGACATCGTCAGAGGAAACAATCCACAGTGAGGAGACCACTTGTGAATCAGACGCCAGGCAATCAACAAACTGCGTATCAGCGGATCGACGCGGAGTACCAATCTTATTTGGCAGACCACCCCGACTTTAAGGAGCGGTGGCTCCTGGCCCAGACAGCGTATACCGGGCAGGAGCGACGAGCATTGTTGTCCGTTTTGCCGCTGCAGCCCGGCCAGCGCGTGCTCGATGTCGGCACGGGATTTGGCGCCATGGCGTTCGACCTCGCCGCACAGCAGGCGGTTGCAATCGACGCAGTCGATCTCGACGACACGACGCTGTCCCGAGCAGCAGAACTGTATCGTCGAATGTCCGAGCGAGCATGCTTTCATCCAGACAGCAGCATCCACTTCCGGCAATCGAATGTGTATCAACTGCCCGCTCCGGACGCTCACTACGACTTTGTCGTCGCACGCTACGTGTTCCAACACCTCAACCGTCCCGTTCAGGCCATGAAGGAAATCCTGCGCGTCCTGAAACCGGGGGGTCAAGTCTGTGTGGTGGACATCGACGATCAACTCACCCTCACCTATCCAGACCACCCAACCGGTTTCAGCCGATTGCAAGAGGCGTTTTGCAAATTGCAGGAACATCGGGGCGGCGACCGATTCGTCGGTCGCAAGCTGGCGAGTTATCTGCACGAAGCCGGATTTGTTGTGCTAGGAACGGTTGTCCAACCACAGTCACAGTTTACCGCGGCCACCCCAAACGACCTTGGGCTCCAACTGACACTCACGCGGTTCCGAGAAATACAACCAGAAATTGTGGCCCTTGGCCTCATGAGCAACGAGGGGTTCGAAGAAAATATACGATTCTTTATCGACCATGTGTGTCAGTGGCAGTTTCATACGACGGGTCAGATTGTGGCCCTCGGGCAGCGCCCCGACGATTGACGAATACGCTTCGCCGGATGCACGTTGAAGAACGCGAAAAGAGGGGGCCATGAAGCCACCCTCTTTTTTGATGCGCTTGAAAACCACAACTGAGGCCGAAACTACTGGAGCAGCTTCAGAATCATCTGCGGCTGCTGCTGCGCCTGACTCAGCATGGAGATGCCCACCTGTTCGAGCACCTGTTGCTGTGAGAACTGCGTGTACGCCGCGGCCATATCCGTGTTGGTGATGGTCGACTGCGCATTTTGCAGGTTCTGCGAGGAATTGCTCAGGTTCGACACCGTGTAGTTCAAGCGATCCTGCACGGCACCCAGCTGCGCCTGCGAACTCGACAACGTGTTGATTGCGTTTTGAATCGCAGTGATGGCTGACTGAGCAGAACCTTGCGATAAGATGTTAATGCCGTTGATGTTTGTTGCCGCTTGCCAACCATTCGTGGACTGCGGTTCGGTTGACGCAGCCGTTGGGCTCGCCAACGTGAGTGTGTCCGTTTGTGTGGAAGTGCCAGATGTACCACCGGTGGCAGCAAAATTCGTACCACTGAGCGTGATGCTCAGAGTTGCGCCTGTCGAGCTGTCACCCACTGTAACCTGCGTGGCACTCGTTAATTCGGCCGCAGAAAGTGTAACTGCCCCGCCAATGTCATTTCCGTCCGCATCCTGCAGTTGCAGCGTGCCGCCCGTTAGTGCTCCACTTCCATTGTAAGTCGCCGTCTCAACCAACGTGAGCGACATGCCACCCTGCAGGATGCTGTTGTTGGCCGATACAGCTGTCGCAATGCCGGTAGTGGCGGTACTCGTGCTGCCACCTGTGATGACGCTGCCCGTCACGTAGCCAGAGGCCATGGTCACACCTGTGGTTTGCGCCGAGCCCACACCCAGCGTTTCACTATCTGTCGCACCAATATTGAACGACATGGTCTGGCCCTGGTTGGCGCCAATCTGCAGCGTTAGCGACGTGTTGCCGGCGCCAAATTGGCCCGTCAGCAGGCTGATGCCGTTGTACTGCGTCTGGTTTGTGGTGCTGTTGATCTGCTGCGCCAGCGCGTTCATTTCCAGCTGGAGATTCGCACGGTCCGAGAAGGTATTGCCCGAGTTGGACGCCTCCGTTGCCAGCGTGGACATGGTTTGCAGAACCTGCTCAATCTGGTTCATTGCGCCAGTCGCCGTTTGAATCATGCTGATGCCGTTTTGCGCGTTTTGAGTGGCTTGGTTCAATCCGTTCACTTGCGATGTCATCTGCTGAGAAATCGCGTAGCTTGCCGGATTGTCAGCAGCGCTGTTCACCTGATTGCCTGTCGACAGTTGCTGGTATGTCGAATTCATTTGATTTTCGACATTGTTCAGGTTCGAAAGGATACTGCTTGCTGCTGAATTCGTATTGATCGATAACATGGGTCAAGCCCTCTTCCGTTATGATTTGTCGTACCTGCCTCCACGGATTGCATCGGCAAAGGCTCCACATTTTCCTGAGATCCGTCGAAAGGCTCTGGGTACTTACACAGGCCCAACGATTCGAGGGCTAGGAGAAGAGGACTTGTCGCGCAAAGCGTGCATCCATCAAAATAGCGATGGGGGCGTCGTACGCCCCCTCTTTCAATGCGACTCACTCAAGGCTACTGGAGCAGCTTCAGAATCATCTGCGGCTGCTGCTGCGCCTGACTCAGCATGGAGATGCCCACCTGTTCGAGCACCTGTTGCTGTGAGAACTGCGTGTACGCCGCGGCCATATCCGTGTTGGTGATGGTCGACTGCGCATTTTGCAGGTTCTGCGAGGAATTGCTCAGGTTCGACACCGTGTAGTTCAAGCGATCCTGCACGGCACCCAGCTGCGCCTGCGAACTCGACAACGTGTTGATTGCGTTTTGAATCGCAGTGATGGCCGCCTGAGCGGAACTTTGGGTCATGATGTTAATGCCGTTGATGTTCGTCGCCGACTGCCAACCATTCGTGGACTGCGGTTCGGTTGACCCTGCCGCTGGGCTCGCCAACGTGAGTGTGTCCGTTTGTGTAGAAGTGCCGGGTGTACCACCGGTGGAAGCGAAATTCGTACCCGTGAGCGTGATGCTCAGAGTTGCGCCTGTCGAGCTGTCACCCACTGTAACCTGCGTGGCACTCGTCAAATCGGATGCAGAAAGTGTAACTGCCCCGCCAATGTCATTTCCATCCGCATCCTGCAGTTGCAGCGTGCCGCCCGTCAGCGTGCCATCCGCAGCGTAGGTCACCGTCTCCACCAATTTAAGCGACATGCCGCCCTGCAGCAGGCTGTTGCTGGCCGTTACAGCCGACGCAATACCGGTGGTGGCGATACTCGTGCTGCCACCTGTGATGACGCTACCCGTCGCGTAGCCAGTGGTCATGTCCACGCCTGTGGTTTGTGCCGAGCCCACACCTAGCGTTTCAGCGTCTGTCGCACCAATGTTGAACGACATGGTCTGGCCCTGATTCGCACCAATCTGCAGCGTCAGCGACGTGTTGCCGGCGCCAAACTGGCCCGTCAGCAGGCTGATGCCGTTATACTGCGTCTGGTTTGTGGTGCTGTTGATCTGCTGCGCCAACGCGTTCATTTCCAGCTGGAGGTTCGCACGGTCCGAGAAGGTGTTCCCAGAGTTGGCGGCTTCAGTGGCCAACGTCGACATGGTCTGCAGAACCTGTTCAATCTGATTCATTGCGCCAGTCGCCGTTTGAATCATGCTGATGCCGTTCTGAGCGTTCTGTGTGGCTTGATTCAATCCGTTGATCTGTGACGTCATCTGTTGAGAAATCGCGTAGCTGGCGGGGTTGTCTGCGGCACTGTTCACCTTGTTCCCCGTCGACAGTTGCTGGTACGTCGAATTCATTTGACTTTCGACGTTGTTTAAATTCGCCAGAATGCTGCTCGCTGCGGAATTCGTGTTGATAGATAACATCACCCGTTACCTTCCTTCCTGGTTTTGTAGGGTTTCAATGGCCCTCATACCTTATAACGGTCAAAGATTCCTATTCTTTGCGTGCGGTCAACAAAAAAAGTCAACGTACGTCTGAAGCTGTCTCTTCCAATCACAATCTCTCCGTCCTGTCGTTTACATGTCGAACGGTGTCCAGTAGACTAGTTGGTACGAGGGAGGGATAGAACCTGTGAATCAGGAACTGTCTCCAGAGCAATCCGCTTATATTCGGAAACTAGCGCAACGTTACGTCTATTATCGGAAGAGCGCCGCCATCGATGCACAGGATTTAATGTCGGCGGCCACCCTTCGCTGGTGGCAGTTTTGTCAGCGAAATCCCGACCTGCAGGACGAACGCGTGATCCAAATCTGTTTCTATCAGCAAGTGAAGGGTGCCATGCGGGACGTGATCAGAGACTCCTCACCGGTCAAAGTCACCAGAACGATGCAGGCTCAAATGAAAGCCTACCAAAGACCGTACACCGTTGAACTCGATCACGTCATTGATATACAAGCGGGAGAAGAACACGCGGACTACGAATTGTGGATGGACGTCGTAGCGAGTCTGAAGAAGCTGCCAGAGCGGGAGCAATTGATTCTGTCTCTGTACTTTGAAAGAGATTTCAGCTTCACCGAGATTGCAGAAATTCTGGAAGTTTCCGTATCCACCGTGACGCGCGCGTACCGAAAAGCGCTGGACGCCATTAAAAAAGACTTGGCCGAGCCAAACTTGTACGCAAAAAATCAATCGCGTTGACCGTTATACAAAGTGAGGAGGCGATCACCAGTGATTCCGCCTATTAATCCGCTGAATCCCAACAGAATCTCAGCGCCCAATCCATCCGGCGCTCCATCCGATCGTCAGCGTGTCTCGCAAGACCCGGCGAGCCGGAGTCAACAAATTGACCAGATTCGGACGCAAATCAAGAATGGTCAATTCTCGGTGGACTTCGGCAGCCTGGCGAAGGCAATCATCGGAAGCGGCGCGCTGAAGGAATAACAGTCTGTCCTGTCGCTCATCCGCTGATGCCGTACAACACGGGGGTCGCATATGAATACAATCCATGACGCCTTTGACCAAATCGATAAAATCAACGCCGAGTTATTCGATGCGCTTGTCCACGGAGATGCAGAGTGTGTCAGCACACTCGTGGCCATGCAATGTGAGTGGGTTTCGAACTTCCCAAAAGACCAGTTGACGAGTGAACACCGCACAAAATTACTGGAGATCTCGTCGCAGATTCAACGCCAGCAAGCGTTGATTGGACAGGCGCTTCAAGTGTCTCAGTTTTTCTTATCGCAACTTCATCGACAGCCATCCTATTCCGCGCTTGGGTAGGACAGGACGGGGGTCACTATGGGACTTTCAACCTTTTTCGGTTTAAACATTGGTGTGAACGCCTTGGATGCCATGAACCAAGCCGAGAACGTGGTTTCCAACAACATCGCCAACCAGAATACGCCTGGATATGTGCAAGAGACGGCCAACATGGTCGAGGCCACGCCATACCCGCCGCTCGGCGAAAACACCATCGCCGGACAAGTGGGGCAAGGCGTTTTGGTCAGTTCTGTCACGCGTCAAACCAGTGCTTATATTGACCAACAGGACCGCTTGAATCAAGGCGCCTATCAAATGTACGCCACACACTCCACAGGGCTGACGGAAATTCAGGGCATTCTCAACGAGCCGAGCTCAAATGGCATGCAGAATGCCCTCGACCAATTTTTCACGGCTTGGCAAACCCTGTCCGGCTCCCCGTCTGATACAGCCGCAAGGCAGTCGGTTCTGACGCAGGCGCAGATGCTTGGCCAGACATTCAGCACCGTCACCTCACGGCTGGAACAATTGCAGTCCAGCACGTTGGCTGTGATCGAAGGGACACCGAGTTACACAATGCAAAGTGGTGCCGCATCGCCGATTGCCAGCGACGTCGAGGTGTTGAATGCACCACAGTCAGCCTCCGATACGTATAAGCTCTCGTTTCACGCGACTTCCAGCGACGGTTCTACCGCTTATACCGTTCAGTTGCAAGACGCGAACGGCAATAACATCGGCTCCCCCGTCGCCATCACGGGCGCAGGCACCTACACACTGGGCAGCAGCAACGGGCTCTTAGTCAGCGCTCAAATTCCAGACCCAAGTACACTCGTTCCGCCGGGATCGACCCTGCCGTATACGCAAACAGACACGTTCACGCCGCCCGGAGGGCAGCTTGGACAGCTGAATGAATACGCGCAGCAAATCAATCAACTCAACCAGCAAATCGTGTCTGCAAACTCCTTCGGGCAAAATGCGAATGCGCTGCTTGACCAGCGAGATTCGATTCTCGACGAGATGTCGCAGCTGGCCAATATCTCTTATGATGAAGCATCGAATGGCGCTGTGTCGGTTTCCTTGGGAAACATCGCGATGGTTTCGGCGACTGGCGGTGTGACCCCGCTCACGCTCGCGAACCTGCCGCAAGTCACGTCGGGTTCGATTGCCGGCAACCAACAGATCGTGGCGGATACACAAAATTTGTTGTCGGAGATGAATGGATTTTTGACCAGCTTCGCCTCGCAGGTCAATGCCATCCAGCAGCAGGGATACGGCGCCACGACGTCAGATGGTCAGCCCATAGCCTCCACCCCGCCGCTGTTCGATGTGAACGAGGACGCCGCAGGCAACGTGGTCTTGTCCTTGCACTCCTACGTCGGTACCGGTTCGGGCGGCACGCAGGCAAATCCAAAGGTTTCGATTGGCTCAGGGTTTTCAAGCGGATCGGGCTTGTCTGGTGTACCGGTTCAGGTGGCCTATGCCGCCTCGTACGATGACACGGGTGCACTGACGGGTGGAACGGTGCAATTGGAGGATGAGTCTGGAAACCCCATTGGACAGCCGGTGACGTTGACCGCATCGCAGCTTGCAAATGGCACCGCCATCACAGTGGGTGACCCGGCAACCAACGAGACATTGAGTTTCAATCTCAGTCCAGCCTCTGCCTTGTTTACACCAGCGCCTGTATCGGGACAAGCAGGTCCCTATACATACACACAGACGGACATGGTGGCAAACAATTCGACCACCATTACAGCAAGTGACGTGGCTGCTTCTGCGTACGCGAACCAACCTGGGGACAACACCAACGCACTGGCCATGGTGGCACTGCAGAACGATGCGAGTGCCTACAACAACGGAACGTTCGATCAGGGCATTGCGCAGATGGTATCCAACGTCGGGATCGAAGCGAATTCCGTCTCGTCCTCTGAGAGCACGGCGAACTCGCTTGCGCAGCAATCTTCTTCGATGCGTCAGTCGATTGAAGGAGTCGACGCGAATCAACAGGAAACATTGATGGTCCAGTTTCAAAACAGTTACGACGCCGCCGCGAAGTTCATCAGCATCGTGGATTCCATGCTGCAAACGCTCATTAACATGGTTTCGGGAACTTGACAGCGGGAACGAATCATCGTCGTGAGGAGGTTTGGGTTGGATGCGTGTTACGCAGAGCATGTTGACACAGCAATTCTTATATAACCTTTCAAACATCAGCCAGCAGATTCAAACGGACCAAAACGAATCTTCGACTGGAAAGTTATTGAATGAGCCTTCCGACAATCCCTTGGCTGTCTCTCAGGATATGGCCATCCGCGCAACACTGGCGCAGTCCACAGCATACCAAGGGGTCATTACCAATGGCTTGGCTTGGATGAACAATACAAGTTCCACCATACAGAACATGATCACGACCTTGCAATCCGTCCAGGCCAACGTTACGGAAGCACTGAGCAGCACCAGCGCCAACGCAGCCGATTTGCAGGCACTGACCACAACGACGCAGCAGTTGGTCAATCAGATCTACGACGATGTCAATGCATCGCAGAGCGGTAGTTTTCTCTTCTCCGGCACACAGACCAATGTCGCTGCGTCTGACATCGCTTCTGGCACGCTGCTGACCACGGGGAATTCGACAAGTTTCTATGAGGCGCCCGGCAGTGGAAACGGCTCCTCCGGGGTATCGCAGTCTGCGGCACCGCAGCCGATTGCGTCCTCCCTCCAGGACCCAAATGGCCTGCTCGATGCGAATACAACGTATAAGCTTGTGCTGACTGCGTCCTCCATTCAGTCGGATGGCTCCATCCAGAGCGGAACCATCCAGTTGGAGACCCAAAGCGGAACCGTCGTGGCAAGCGGCACCATCCCTTCGGGTTCAAGCAGCGGGGCGACCATCACTTTGTCTGACACAAACGGCGGCAGTCTCAGCCTGACCCTTGGCAACGTATTTCAGGTGTCACCGGGTGCGTCGGGGACGCTTTCCTACCAGCAAACGGATGTCCTGGCGCCGAGCGCGGGAGCGGCATCAAAAATGAACTACGAGGTGTCACAGGGGGTTGCCATTCCGGTCAATGTTACGGCCGCTGACCTTTTTCACACCGTTCCGCCGGGAGCTTCAGGTGACCTGCAGTCCACCCTGGCCAATATCGTCAATACCCTATCCGCCATGACGCAGGAAGCGTCCAGTGGATCGACGTCATCGCAGTACCAATCGCTGGTGCAGTCCCTGCAGTCGTATTTCAGTGACCTGCAGGCCAACACCAATTACATGACCAGTGTGAATGCGGACCTGGGAACACGCATTCAAAGCATGACGGCCGTGCAAAACCAAATGTCGACCTATGTTCAGTCCCTCACCACGCAGCAAGGCAATCTCGAAAACGCAGATATGGCCACTGTGCTTACGAAATACTCGACGGTCCAGACTGTGTATGAAGCCGCATTGCAAATTGGCGCACAAATCTTGCTGCCGAGTCTGCTGAACTATTTGCCAAACGGTTAATCTGCCGAATCATAAAGGGGTGAGCCTTCATGTCTGTGTCATTGCAACAGTTGCAACAGCAGTTGAACTCCATTCCGAACGTTACCGGAAACGGCGTACCTGTACAAACATACGCCTCAGAAGAACAGCAAATTCTGACGCAGGAGTTAACGTCCGAACCGGATGCGGAGTTGACCACCATCTCGAATCAGACGAGCGCGTTGAATTCTCTGCAGACGGCTTTACAGCAACTCCAGACCGCGACGCAATCGCTCGCCAGCGCCCAGACCTGGACCCCTGTGAATGCAGTGTCTTCGAACACATCGGCGTTCACCGTGTCCGCAGGAGCAGGCGCACTGGTTTCGTCTTTTGGCGTGACCATCACGAATCTCGCGCAAAATCAGGTTACCGTAGCCGCCGCCAGTGTCACGACCGCGTCCGCCAGCGGAACATTTTCCATCAACTACAACGCCGGCACCTCCGGAACCGCATCGGTGACCATCGACGTCACCGAAGGGGAGCGTCTCAGCGACATTATTGCTGCCATCAATGAACAGACACCCACGACGGGTGTAGAAGCATTCGTGATGGGCAACAATCAACTCGCCTTTGCCAGTAAGTCGACGGGAGCGGATGCGGCGTTCACCGTGTCGGATGTCACGGGAGACTTCATCTCCTCGCTGAATCTCCAGACAACGGAATCCGCGCAAGATGCCACGATTGTCGTGGGAGGCACGACCATTACTTCTTCCACCAACACGTTTTCGAACGTGATTCCCGGCGTGACCCTGACCGCCCTATCGTCTGGAACCGGCACCCTCAGCGTCACCCAGAATACTTCGGATGTTGTTTCTTCTGTCCAGAATTGGATGACGGCCTATAACAATGTCATCGACCTGTTGAACAAAGATACAGCCTATACTCCAGCGACGGCGTCCTCAGCTGCATCATCCGGCCCCCTGTCTGGTGACGCGACCGCAACCGGGCTTTTGGCGCAGCTGCCAAATGCGCTCAACTCGCTGGTCTCCAGCTCGAAACTCCAATCGCTGTCGGCGATTGGCATCGTCGTTGACCCCAATACGGGTCACCTGGAATTCCAATCGTCATCTGGGTTCACCATCAACGGCAAAACGTTTGGCGGTTCCTTGCAAGACGGCCAAACCATGTTCCAAAACGCGCTGGAGCAAAACCCCTCCGACGTCGAAGCGTTGTTTGGCGTTGTGCCCAACACCACACTCGCCACGGTCATCCCACAGTCAGGTGTTCTTGGGAACCTCAACAACACGCTCGACCAGTACCTCGGCTTTGGCAGCATCCAGGGGATGATTCCAAACGAGCTCACATCCCTGCAAACGCAGACAAACAATATCAATCAGTATTTGAACCAGGTCAATCAGGAAATCGCGAACCGCATTGCCAACTTTACGGCACAATTGAACGCACTCAACGCAAGTCTGCAGCATGCGCAGGCACAAATGTCCTTGCTCAGCTCCCTGTTCTCCGGCGTAACAGGTTCGAGTACGAGCAGCAGCTCGAGCAGTTCAAGCGGCTCAAGCAGTTCCAGCAGTTCATCCAACAGTTAATCATGGTGTGCAGACGCAGTGATTTGCGACACGAGCAGGTGGGAAAATGGATGTCCAGGAACATCTTCGTAAAATTCGCGCCAACTATGCGGAAGTGACCGCAGCGCTCGAACAAAAGGACTTTCAGAACGTCTTCCTTGCCATGGAACGACGGTCGACCCTGATTGCCCAGCTTGTCGAACAGTTAGGGGCAAACGATGACACCGATACGAGCGAGTTGCTGGCGGATGCATCCGAACTGCAGACGATGATTGACGACTCCATTCGGATGGTGTCCGAACAGCTGCACGCCCTGCAGTCTTCAGCGCATGTTCATCGTTCCTACGCGTCGTTTCGGCGCGGCGCAGTGGCCGCGAAACACGAATAGACTTCTCACGGTAAAGGGTGTAACCAACTTGCTATTGTCTGCTTGCATGATTGTCAAAAATGAAGAGGCAACATTGGAAAGGTGCCTGGCGTCACTCTCCGGTGTGGCCGATGAAATTATCGTGGTGGATACTGGTTCCACCGATCGAACGGTTGAGATTGCAGAGGCGCATGGTGCAAGGGTCTTCCCCTTTGCATGGGACAACAATTTCGCCCACGCCCGAAACGAATCCCTTCGCCATGCCAATGGTGAATGGATTTTGGTGATTGATGCGGATGAATACCTGGATGAGCAAAAGAAACTCGGCTTGCGCGCCTTCCTTCAAGAAACGTCTGCCGAAGGTGTCCTCGTCACGCAAAAAAACTATATGGGTTCGCTGCAAAACATCACCAAAATCATGCCGATTCGCGTGATGCGGCTGTTTCGCCGCGGACACTATTATTCGGGGTCGATCCATGAGCAAATCGCCTACTCCGTCGAAAAAACCGGTAAACCGATTACGAGTTTTGACCTGGACTTACATCACGTTGGCTACACCGAGGAATTTGTACGGAAAAGAGCGAAATCCGAGCGCAACACCATCCTGCTGGAAAAAGAACTCAGCCAGGACCCAGAAAATTTGTTCCACCGGTCCAATTTGATGGCTGAGTACATCATTACGCGACAGTTTCAACAAGCGGCAGAACTGGGTGACACGACATTTCGAATGCTCAAGCGCACGCCTGTGCAGAACTGGCCAAACTTCGCAGCGCGTATTCACCTGCACTGGATCGGCGCACTCTGGGAAATCAACGAAAAGGAACGCGCCCTTCAGCATGCCGCGGAAGGCATCGAGTACTTTCCCTGGTTTACCGATTTGAAGCGGCACTATGCCACCATGCTGATGCAGCAAGGAGACTGGCAGGGCGCGGAGCGCGTTTTGATGGCTTGTCGAAAACAAGGGGATACAAAACAGGGACTGATTGAGTTCACAGAAGGCATGGGGACCTATTTTGCTGCCATGGACCTGGGCACTGTGTGGTCGTGGCTTGGCGACGACATCGTCGCGAGAAAGTGGTACCTGCAGGCCTTTCTGGAGAACCCGACCCTTTCGTCCTGCGTCGTGCAGCTCGTGTATCTCCTGCCCCCCGTCGGCGATTTCCTGAAAGAGCACATCGAATCCCGAATCGTGGACGGCATGACGTACGGGATGTACGCCGAGACCTATGCGATTCGCGGCATCGCGGGGGCGGACGGCGTGATCGAACGAGCCAAGGCAGCATTCGGTGCGTCGGAAATGACCCAGCGCGCGGAAATGGCGACCCTCGTCCAAGAGGGGATTGACCGCATGGAGGCCCACGTTCACGAGTCCCCGCATGAATTCAACTGGTACCTGCTCGGACTGCGGCAACTCGAACTTGGTGATGAGCAAGCAGCATTGGCGTCTCTGGCGAAGGGCGGCGTGCGCGGTGAATATATCGTGAAAACGCATCGACTCCTGACCACTTCGGACGACGCACGGTGGGGTATCCAATTTGTCGCCAGAGACCTGGCCGCAATGCGATGCACCAACTTGCTGCGGAAATGGCTGCCTTTTGCGACGGGTTTGCACGACGTGTGGCTGTACCTGAAGCATTCTCCGGTCGGACAGGTGCTGGAGGAAGTGGACTGGCCAGGGGGCACCGTGTACGAGTGTGAGCAGAATGCCCTGCGCTGCTTCAAACAGAAGGATTTTGCGGGTGCATCCCATTGGGTCGCCAAGGCAAAGCAATTTTCGCAAACCGTGACGCAGGTTCTGTTGTCCTGCGATGTAGCGCTCGCGAACCATGACATCCAAGGGGCTCGGCATGTTGTTTATGAGGGAAAGAAGCGATTTCCTGAGTCAGAAGCGATTAAGAACGCTTCAGCCGTGGTACACCCGCAGGTGAATCCGGTCGATTTGCTCAACCAAATGTCGAATGCACAAGCAGCCGGAGGTGCTTTGCATTGAATCCGCATGATGCCTATCGAAGGTCATCCGTGTACACGACGCCCCTGCATGTATTGCTTTCGCAGCTTCATCGACAGGCTGGCGTGTTTACGCGCCAGGCCGCTGAGTTTGCGGCCAATGGCGACACCATCAACGCGCGCAAGCACATTCAATACACAGAGGATATTATTGCGTTTTTACGTTCCTCCCTCGATATGAGCTTGGAGGTCTCGCAAAAAACGGATGCAACGTATTCATATTATTACAATATCCTGGTACAATGGTTTTTAGATCCCAGTGTAGTCCCCGATGAGTATTCCGCCATGCTGGAATTCTGGGACAGTTGGGCAACGACTTGGGCGCAAGCGTCGAGCGCAGCCTCGAATGAACGAGCGTACATCAAGATTCCGCACGATTCTTCGCCGTCCCCAGATTAGCTCGAGAGGGCGATGACGATGAGCAGTATCATCGGAATGTATGTTCCACAGGTTCCGGCAGCCGAAGCGCCGCGGTCAGCAGCGGATCCGACGCGGCCAGCAAGTGAAGCGAATCGGCCGGACGCTGGCGAACTGTCGAATCCGTCAAAAACGTCCGTTTCGCCTGGAAGTCTGTCCATATTCTCGAGGGCAGTCGAACAACTCGCACAAAAAACAGGAAATGCTTCCCTGCAGGTGGAGTTTGACACACAGAAACACCCCGGTGAAGTCTGGCTGAACGTCGTCGACAAGAATACCGGACAAATTTTGTTTGAAATTCCCGCGCAAGCCATACGGCAGATGGAACAGGGAAACATGAACTCAGCCGGTATCCTGGTTGACCGGTCTCTGTAAGCTTCCCGTGCAGGATGAATCCGGCGAGGGTTTCCCCTCGCCGTCTCTCGCATCCGCGGATGGCATCGTACAGTACGGCCATAACCGCCGTTTCCTTTGTTCATGCAGTGACGGTGCGGATTCACCGCTGCCACTCTGCCACTTTCATCGACAGCTGCTCCAGCAATTGGTCGTTCCGGTCGCGCAGTGGTTCGAGCGCCGCCAAGCGCGCGCGGGCGCGATCGCAAAAGTCTTCATCCCGCCACGCACACTCAGAAATTTTGCGAATACAGGTAGATGACTCGGCCACCAAGTGACGAATTCGTTCTGTGTCCGCCTCCAGTAGGGCCGCTGAAAGTTCCATGGTCAACTGCTCGAATTGGTCGAGAAACGCATCGTCTCGCGATACGCGGCGCCGGTCGCCGGACCGTCCCTCGTGACAGGGCTCGCCCCCCGTTCCTTTGCCACTCCCTATCGCGTCCTCCTCGGCACCCGATGTGTCGTGTTCTGTCCGATCGAGATTTCTGTCGCGCTCGGTCTTGTTTGTGTCGTCCATTTTGAAACCTCGCATTTCGATTTGGTTCATCGATCATCCCGTGGATGGGCGCTGGTTGACCGCGGACGTCTGCCAAACAGTCATCCGGAAAGCGGTCACCCACTCTGCAAAGATTCGACAGGCACCTTCGAAGTCCTGTCAAAACCGGGGCCAAAAATCGTCCGGGCCAGCGGTTTGCCTTTGTTGTGCCTGTAGTTTGCCTTTCCGTGACAGTGGTGCTATAACATTTACATACTCTTTAGTATTCGTATGTCATACGTCTGCGTATCTAAGCGTGAACCAATGGGTGAACAAAGGCACGAACAAAGCCTGACATGCATGAGGACGCAGTGGAAACGATGGGAGGTCGCGGAGGATGGACAACGATTTGCGCCAGGTCATCCTCGACGCCGCGTACGAATTGGCCCGGGAGCGTCCGGCCGACCAAATCGGGTATGCGGACATCGCGCGCAAGGCGAATGTTCACTGGACCACCGTGCGCCGCCACCTCGGGCCGCGGGAGCACTTGCGTTCGCTCCTCCGGGCCGAGCAGGCCTCGACCGGGATGGAATTGAACGACACGCGATCGCGCATCCTGACCGCAGCCGAACGGGTTTTCGCGGAAAAAGGGTATTCCGGCTCGTCGTTGGACGATGTGGCCGCCGCGGCAGGGCTGACGAAGGGCGCGGTCTACTGGCACTTCGCGAGCAAGAGTGACTTGTTTCTGTCTATCTTGGAACGAAACGTGTTCGAACATGTACGTTTGCTGCCGAACGAATTCGAGGCCATCGCCGAGTCGGACAATCGACCTCAAGCGGTGGTCGCCTGGCTGCGGACAGAATTGGAGCGGCTGACGGCCGACCGCAGCCAGGCCATGTTGTTCTTTGAATTTGTCTCGTCGACGCGGGACGAGGCCGTCGAGATGAGTATGCGCGAGGTGCGCCAGCGGGCGCTCGCCGAAGCCTTGCCGTTGATTGAATCCCTGCAGCGGCGGGGCTTGCTGACGGACGCCGTCGACCCAGCCACGATTGGGCGGATGGTGCTGGCGCTGTTTGACGGACTGACACTGGCGTGGATTGTCGACGCCGAGCACATGAACCCGACTGCGTCCGTGGATGCCCTGGCACGCTTGCTGCTTCAGGGCATGGCCGGGCCGCTGCTCAATCAAGAAAACGGAGGGAATCAGCGTGACACAAGCACCGAATCCTAGACAGACACACCCACACGGAGAGCGGTCATTTGCAGCTCGCTACGCCCGCTTTATCACACGGCTTCGGTGGCCGATTGTCGCGTTCTGGCTGGTCGTCACCGCGGCGTCGATGTTCTTGCTGCCGAGCCTCAACAAGGTGGTCTCCCACACGCAAACCACCTATCTGCCGAACAGTTCACCCGTCGTCACGGGCCAAAACTTGCTGAAGCGGGTCGATCCCGGCAATACCTCCGCAAGCACCGCTGTCATCGCCATCACCAACCCGCACGGGCTGACGGCGGCTGACAAGTCGTACTTCGCGGCGCAGCTTGCCAAGGTGGACGCGCATCGCGGGGCGTACGGTGTCAACAGCGTGCAGGACATCGCGAACACAGACAAAAGCCTCGCGTCCTCGTTCGTCAGCAAGGATGGCACCACGGAAATCGCGCTGGTCGGCTTCCCCACCAGCGATGTCGACGACAAGACGTCAGCGGCGCTGACGAAACTGCACACCGTGTTTCACGCACCACCGTCCGACGTCAAGGTCTACTTCACGGGGGACGCGCCGATTCAGCTCGACGACATGCAAATTTCCCAGTCGGGTGTGGATAAAACGGCTGGCATCACGGTAGCGCTCGTCCTCATCATCCTGCTGCTCGTGTTCCGCTCGGTCATCGCGCCGTTCGTCACGCTGATTTCCATCGGCCTCTCGTTCCTCATCACCTCGGGGGTCGTTGCCTGGCTGGCCGAGCGCGGCCTGCCGGTCTCGAGCTTCACGCAGACGTTCCTTATCGCTGTTCTGTTTGGCGCGGGCACGGACTATTCGATTATCCTCATGAACCGCTTCCGCGAGGAGATGACGCGGGAGCACGGCGACAAGGTCCGCGCGCTGGCGGACGCCGTCGGGGCCGTTTCGAAGACTGTGATGTTCAGCGGCGCCACGGTGCTGGTGTCGTTTGCGGTGCTCTACTTCGCCAAGTTCGGGCTCTATCGCAGCGCTGTGGGGGTGGCGATTGGCGTCGCGATCACGCTGATTACCTGCTTGACCCTGATTCCTTCGCTCATGAGCCTGCTGGGGCCGTCCATGTACTGGCCGCGCCGGCCGAAACCGGGCGCCTCGCACAAGCCGTCCTGGTTTTGGACGGGAACCAGCCGCATCGCGGCGCGTCGGCCGTGGTGGACGCTGTTGGCCTTGTGTGTCGTCTTGATTCCGATCGCGCTTTTGTTCACGAACGACCGCACGTTCAACCCGATGGACGACATTCCGAGCGCTCCGTCTGTCTCCGGGTTTAAGACGGTGTCGAACGCATTCGGCCCTGGCAATGTGATGCCGAGCCAGATTGTGTTGAAGACGTCGGCGAATCTGCGGACCTCGGCCGGCTTAACGACGATCGAAAACATCTCGAACGCGCTGGTCAGCCTCCCTTCCATCTCGCAGGTGGACAGCGCAACGCGCCCCACGGGTGCAGTGGTGGCTGACTTCCAGATTGCGAACCAGAACCAGCAGGCTGCGGCTGGCCTCGGCAAGGTGCAAAATGGGTTGACTCAGCTGCAGAACCAACTCGGGGCTGCTGGCGCCAAGGTGAGCGGCGGTTCGCACGGCAGCGCGAACCAACTGGTCAGCGGCTCGGCGCAAGTGACCTCCGGCATTCAGCAGCTCGGCACAGGCCTCTCTTCGCTGTCGACGGGGGCAAACAAACTGGCGAACGGCGCGAGCCAGGCGGCGAACGGTGCAGCGCAGCTCCAGACGAACCTGCAGAAGCTGGCGTCCGCCCTGCAGCAATCGGAGCAAGGCGCCTCCCAGCTTTCGCAGGGGCTGAGCCAGTCCGCAACAGCGGCGAACCAACTCCAGTCCGGCACGGGTCAGCTGTCGGACGCCGCGCAGCAGTTGCAGCAGAGCGCGTCTGCACTGGCGAACGCGCTTGCGGCTTGGGCACAGGCGCACCCGGATGCGCAAAGCGACCCGCAGTGGACACAGATTGAGCAGTTGGCACAGGCCCAGCAGACGGGCACGCAGCAGCTGGCGGGCGCCGCAGCGCAGGTCAACCAGGATACGGGGCAGTTGGCGACGGGCATCGCAAAACTCAACACCGGCGCCACCCAGCTCGACCAGGGCCTCACACAGGCATCCGGCGGCGCCTCGCAGTTAGCGACGGGTGCTGGCAAAGTGGCGAACGGCGTGAACAGCGTCGCCAGCGGTGCGGCTTCGGTCAGCAGCGGTGCCGGCAAAATGGCCAGCAGCACGGGCGCGTTGGCCAGTGGCAGTCAGCAGGTCACCGGCGGGATCCAGACGTTGACCTCGTCCCTCGGCCTGCTGTCGCCTGGCCTGAATCAGGCGGTGTCAGGCATTGGCCAGTTGAACAGCGGTGTGTCGCAGGTGAAGGGATACCTGACGTCATCGTCGGCAGCGAAACACGAGGGCAATCCCGGGTTTTACGTTCCGGCCTCGACGGTCACATCGGACGCGTCCCTGCTGAAGGCGATGAACGCCTACATTTCGCCGGACGGTCATGTCGCGAAGTTCACGATTGTGCTGACGTCGAACCCATACTCGTCGACGGCCATCAACGATGTGCCGGGCATCGAACACGCAGCCCAGGTCGCGCTGCAGAGCAGCCCGGTGCATACCGGCACGATTTACGCAGCGGGGACGACGCCGACACAGGCCGCGCTCAACCAGATCTCCACGCAGGACTTTACGCGGACGGTGGCGCTGATTCTCATCGCGATTTTCATTTTGCTGGTGTTGATGCTGCGGTCCATCGTGACGCCGGTGTACATCATCATGTCGCTGGCGGGCACGTACTTTGTCACGATGGGACTTTTGCAGACCCTTACGCTGCATGTGCTGCACAAACCTGGGCTCAGCTGGCCGGTGCCGTTCTTCGTGTTTCTGCTGCTGGTCGCACTGGGCGTCGACTACAGCATCTTCCTGATGTCGCGGTATGAGGAGGAGATGGCCCGGGGGCTGAGCCCCAGGCAGGCGATCCAAACGGCCATGGGGCATATGGGCAATGTGATTTTCTCGGCCGCTTTGATCATGGCGGGTACGTTTGGCTCGATGATCGCGGCCGGCGTCTCGTCGCTGGTGGAAATCGGGATGTCGGTCATCATCGGCCTGCTGCTCTACTTCGCGGTGATGCTCGGCTTCTTCGTGCCAGCGGCCGCGACGGTGCTGGGGCGGGCCCACTTCTGGCCCTTCGCGAGCGAGCGGGACGGCGATGGTGAACCGGGTGTGCGGAAATCGCGCCCGATGGGCGAACCGAACCCGGCGGAGTAGCAAGGGAGTGCGTTGAGGCGTCCGGGGCGGTGGCGGCGGTGAGCCGGACGCGCACCCGGCGGGAGGGAGCACCAGGCGGGAGGGAGCACTCGGACCTTAAGGCGCCTTTCGTTCCTTAGTGGGGGTCCGGCACAGCCGGACCTTCCGACTTAAGGCGCCTTTCCTTCCCTCGCCTCCAGCCAGCGGCGCAGGCACTCGAACCTTAAGGCGCCTTTCCTTCCTAATCGGGGGTCCGGCACAGCCGGACCTTCCGACTTAGGGCACCTTTCCTTCCCTCGCCTCCAGCCAGCGGCGCAGGCACTCGAACCTTAAGGCGCCTTTCGTTCCTAATCGGGGGTCCGGCACAGCCGGACCTTCCGACTTAGGGCACCTTTCCTTCCCTCGCCTCCAGCCAGCGGCGCAGCACTCGGACCTTAAGGCGCCTTTCGTTCCTTAGCGGCCGGGGCGGCAAGGCGGGGGCAAGGTGGGGGCCAGAAGCGGGCCAGGGGGCAAGGTGGGGGCCGCAAGCACCCAAGGGGCCCGCCGCCTCCCGACCCCACCTCCCTTACGCCTGGGCCTTTCGATGCCGTCCCTTCGGCACGCGCAGGCTCATCACAATAACCAGCGCGCCGAACACTGCGTCGATGATGCCGAGGCGGTGGATTTCCCGCACGCCAATCGCGTGCTCGAACACGAATCCAAGCAGCACCGTCGACAAAATGGTGCCCATGTACCGCGCCGTCATGAACAGGCCGGACGCCGTCCCCATGGTAGCCGCCGGGACGACCGCGAACAGCGCCGTCTGCAGGCCGATGTTGTTCAGCCCGTTGCTGAGCCCGAGGATAAACAGCACGATGAGCAGCCAGATGATGGGCGTGTGCGCACCCAAGGTGACAAACAGGATGGACCCGACCGTCAGACAGAAGCCTGCCAGAAGCAATGGCGGGCGCGATCCCGACCGTTCCACCCACTGCCCCGTAATCGGCGACACGATGAGGCTGGACCCGGCCACGCACAGCATGATGAGACCGGCCTGCTGGGCGTTGAAATGCGCCGCCTCCTGCAGGTACTCCGGCATCCCGAAGAAGATACAATAGAAAATCAGATTCACGGTCACAAACTGAATCTCAATCCACGAAAACGCTTTGTTGGACCGGAACATCCGCAGGTCGATGAACGGCCTGGCCGCCCGCAGCTCGCGCCAGCCAAAGAACAGCAGTGCGGCCACTCCTGCAGCCCCCGTCCACCACACCGGGTGTGTGGACAGAGACAGCAAAAAGACCAGAAGCAGCACGATGGTCGCGGCAAAGCTGAGGATGCCGACCGCGTCGAGATCACGCATCAACAGCGGCACCAGCCGCGACTTCACTGTCTCACCGCGGTTCGCCAGGACGGGATCGAACCGGTCCGGCGGCAGCAGCCAGAGGGCCATCACAAACGAGATGATGATAAACGGAAAGTTGACGATAAACAGTGCAGGCCAGTCCCCCCAATGCATCACGAAGCCGCCAATCGACGGCCCAAATGCGGCGGCGCCGGAGGAAAAAATCCCGAGAAAGGCGAGCGCCGAAGCTTGGCGGTCCGTGATCCACTGCCGCACAATCGCCATCCCCGCGGGGAAAATGGCGCCGCTGCCGGCAGACTGAATCAGCCGAAACACGATGAGCCACGTAAAGGTCGGCGCGAACGGCGCTGCCAGTGATGACAACGCGGCGAGGACCAGGCCAATGAGAAAGACTTTCTTGCGGCCAACGCGATCGGCCACCTTCCCCATCACAGGCTGGGCGATGGCACTCGCGAGGTAGTACGTGGAAATGATCCATGAGGCATCCGTAAACGTCAGGTGAAAGACGCTCTGGAGCCGTGCGATGGCAACTGAAATCATGGATGAGTTCAAAGGGTTCAATAAGATTCCGAGCGCAATGGTGATGAGGACCCAATTCCGCCGGGAAGACATAAACTTTCGGACTGCGTCGGCACTGTCCAACGGGCGCGACGGTGTTTGCCGCAAATCGGAACGTGCTGGTTGTGAATCTTGGGACATTGCGAACTCCCTCCTGTCGTGCTGGACACGTAGATGTGCGCATTCCCCGGTCATCGCGTCCCAAGGATGACGCCATAGAATGGTAAGTCACTCAAGATTCTATGGTAATCCTTTGCAGGCGGGCATGCAAAGGGCCGCCTGCTCGGCCCAAGCGCGCGGCCCGTTCAGTTGCGGCCTCCCGGCGCGTTATCGGTTCACCACCGTGCCGCCGTCACTGCCCTCCACGCGTCCGCCGACCCACGATTCTGTGTTACCCTGTTGACAGACACCCAACGCGTGTCCCAAGCTTGCTGCAAATCACGAAGGAGGCACCCGACGACATGTCGATTTCCTGGCGCAAAGACCCGATTGTTGAGGATTTCTTCGGTACGCCGGTCGCAGACCCGTACCGCTGGCTGGAAGACCCGAATTCACCCGATACACAAGCGTTTGTGAAAGCGCAGAACGAGCGCACGTTCGAGTACCTGCGGTCGCTGCCCACCCGGGACAAATTTCGTGATCGGCTGAAAGAATTGTGGAACTTTCCACGCATGAGCGCACCGCGCCGTGCGGGGGAGCGCTACGTGTTCGAACGCAATGACGGCCTGCAAAACCAGGCGGTACTGTACGTGCAGGACACCCTGGACAGCGAACCGCGCGTGCTGCTGGACCCCAACGCGTTGTCCGAAGATGGAACGGTGGAATTGAGCGGCCGCAGCTTCAGCAAGGACGGCAAGTGGATGGCGTGGTCGTCGTCGCGCAGCGGCAGCGACCGCCAGGAGATTCGCGTCCGAAACGTGGAGACGGGCGAGGACGGGCCAGACCTCATTCGCTGGTGCAAGTTCACCAACTGCGCCTGGACGGAAGACGGCAAAGGCTTCTATTATAAACGGTTCCCGGTACCTGGCACGGTCGCACCGGAAGACGAGAACCACTTTGCACAGGTGTATTGGCATGAACTCGGAACCCCGCAGGAGCAGGATGTTCTCATCTATGAACGGCCGGACGAGAAGGAGTGGGGGTTCGACCCGCTCATCAGCGACGATGGCAGGTACCTGCTGCTGTACGTGACGCACGGGACGGACTCGCGCAACCGGCTCTACTATCGGGCGATCGACCCTGCGCAGCCGGGCCTCCCCGCTGCCGAAGCCCCGTTCACCGAGTGGCTGGATGACTTCGACGGCGCGTACACCTACATCGGCAACCATGGCTCGGTGTTCTACCTGCACACCACATGCCAAGCCGATCGCGGCCGGATCATCGCGATCGACCTGACGAATCCGGACAAATCCAACTGGCGCGAGGTCGTGCCGGAGACAGAGGGCGTACTCGACGCGGTGCGGATGGTGCATGACCATTTGGTCGCCGTGTACCTGCAGGACGCGCACCACGAAGCGAAAGTATGGACGCTCGACGGCCGACTGGTCGACACCGTCGAGCTCCCGGGGATTGGATCGATCACGGAACTGAACGGCCGCAACCGCGACCGCGAAGCGTTTCTCGCGTTCACGTCGTTCCTCTACCCGCCAACCGTCCTGCGCTACGACGTGGCGAGTCAGTCCACCGACGTCTGGTTCCGTCCGGACGTCAACTTCAAGACGGACGACTATGTGACCAAGCAGGTGTTCTACACATCGAAGGACGGCACGCGCGTGCCGATGTTCATCACCCACCGCAAAGATTTGAAGCTGGACGGCAGCCATCCGGCGCTCTTGACTGGGTACGGCGGGTTCAACATCAGCCGGACGCCCGCGTATGCCATTCCCCCGCTGGCGCTGCTGGAGCAGGGCGGTGTATACGCACTCGCCAACCTGCGCGGCGGCGGCGAGTATGGCGAGGCATGGCACCGCGCAGGCATGTTCGAGAACAAACAGAATGTGTTCGACGACTTTATCGCTGCCGGCGAGTGGCTCGTCGACAACGGCTACACGAGCCAGCGCAAGCTGGCGATCACGGGCGGCAGCAACGGCGGCCTGCTGGTGGCCGCGTGCATGTTGCAGCGGCCCGACCTCTACGGCGCGGTGGTCTGCCGGGTGCCTGTCATCGACATGCTGCGCTATCACCTGTTCACCGTCGGACGGTATTGGACGACCGAGTACGGCAACGCGGCCGAGAATCCGGAGCACTTCAAATTCATGATTCGATACTCGCCGCTCCATAACGTGCAGGAAGGCGCCTCGTACCCGCCGGTGCTCATCATGACGGCAGATACGGACGATCGCGTCGTGCCCGCTCACCCCTACAAATTCACGGCCACGCTGCAGGAAAAGGCCGCGTCACGCGACCAGGTCTGGCTCCGCGTGGAAGAAAACGCCGGCCACGGCCACGGCAAACCCGTGTCGAAGTCGATTGAGGAAGAGGCGGACGTGCTGGCATTTTTGTTCGATCAACTGGGCGAGTGAGGGATGTTTCATACAACCTCCCCACCCCGCCACATGGAACCTTTCCTACCTTATCGGAGGCCCGGCACCACCGGGCCATCCACTTTAAGGCGGGTTTCCTGCCATATCCGGGCCAGGGTGCACGCACCCACCCGCCACAGGGAACCTTTCCTACCTTATCGGAGGCCCGGCACCACCGGGCCATCCACTTTAAGGCGGGTTTCCTGCCATATCCGGGCCAGGCCGCGCGCACCCACCCTGCCACAGGGAACCTTTCCTACCCTGTCGGAGGCCCGGCACCACCGAGCCATCCACTTTAAGGCGGGTTTCCTGCCATATCCGGGCCAGGCCGCGCGCACCCACCTTGCGCCAAGCCGCCGCCTACACCCACTGCCACTCTACTGCACACGCTTCTCCCGGCCTTCCCACACCAGTTCGCGAATCTTGAACTTTTGCAGCTTGCCCGTCGCCGTCCGCGGCAGCATCTCGACAAACCGAAACTCCTTCGGCGTCTTGAAGTGCGCGAGATGCGCCCGGCAGAATTCCCGCAGCTCGTCCGCGAGCGCTTCCTCCGTCCCAGCCGTCCCAGCCGTCCCAGCCGTCCCAGCCGTCCCAGCCGTCCCAGCCGTCCCAGCCGTCCCAGCCGTCCCAGCCGCAGCGGCCGCTCCCGCCACTCCTGCTCCCGCTCCGGCGACAACAGGCTTCAGCACCACGAAGGCAACCGGCACTTCGCCCCACTTGTCATCCGGGCGCGCCACCACCGCCACGTCGGCGACCGCCGGATGCTTATACAGCACGCCCTCCACTTCAATCGACGACACGTTCTCGCCGCCGGAGATAATCACATCCTTCAGCCGATCCAAAATCTCGATATAGCCGTTGGGGTGGATCACGGCCAAATCTCCGGTGTGAAACCACCCGTCGCGAATGGCCTTTGCGGTCTCCTCCGGCTGCTTGTAATAGCCCTCCATCACGACGTTGCCGCGCGTGACAATCTCGCCGATTTCCTTCCCGTCCCACGCGACCTCCGACCCGTCTTCCCGCATCACCGTCGTCTCGCCGTTGAACAGCATCTCCACACCCTGACAGGCCTTCAGCGCCGCCTGTTCGTCCGCGGGCAGGCTGTCAAATTCGCGACGCCACTCGCACCAGGTGATGAATGGCGACGTCTCGGTCAGGCCATACACGTGAATCACGTCCATGTTCAACAACCGCTGCACCCGGTCGATCACGGCGGCAGGCGGCGGCGAACCTGCCGTCGCGATGCGGGTCGGCCAGGTGATGCGCACGTCCTCCACGTTTGGCGCCTGCACCAGCATGTTCAACACCGTCGGGGCGCCACACGCCAGCGTGATGCGCTCCCGCTCGTACAGTTGTAAAACCAGCGCCGGATCGACCTTACGCAGGCAGATATGGGTGCCCCCAACACCGGTGATCGCCCAAACACCACCCCAGCCATTGGCGTGAAACATCGGCAGCGTGTGCAGGTACACGTCGTCGTACCCGACGCGCATGTGGAACAGAAAATCGGCCGCGTTCATGTACATATTGCGGTGGGTCAGCACAACGCCCTTCGGCTTCGAGGTCGTGCCGCTCGTGTAGTTGATGGTGATGGGCTGGTTCTCGTCCAGCACCACGGCCGGCTCATCCGCAGATGCTTCCGCCAGGAGGGCCTCATAATCCAGCGCCCCATCCAGCGCCCCATCCGGGCTTGCCCCAGTGGCCCCGTCCGTCACCGCCCTATCCGGGACCGCAGTGGACGCGCCCGTCACCACCACATGACGCACTTGCGCAAGTTCATCGCGGATTGGCGCCACGAGGTGCGTGTACTCCCCATCCACGATGACAACCTCCGAATCGCTGTGGTTGATGATGTACGCCACCTCGTGCGGCTGCAGCCGGTAGTTGATGGGCACCATCACCGCGCCAATCTGGCAGATTCCGTAGAAACACTCCAGCATCTCGTGCGTGTTCGGTGCGATGACCGCGACCTTGCAACCGGTTTCAATCCCAAGCTGCGCGAGCGCGTGCGACAGCCGATTGGTCCGTTCCACGAACGTGCGGTAGGTGAGGCGAAGGTCCCCGTCGACCACCGCGATCTTGTTCGGATACAACTTCGCGGCGCGGCGTTTGAACGCCATCGGTGTGAGCGGCGTGATCATCAGCGTCTCCCCTTTTCGTGTGTACAAAAAGTAATATTGACAATATTCTATCTGATATTTTGGGGTTCCGCGAGATGGGCTGCGCTAGTTTGTGCAGGGTCTGCCGCGCGAAGTGGCGGAGCCCGCCAGCCTGCGGCCCGCCAGCCTCCGGCGAGCCGTCACCCTGCCGGCCCTGCGAAAGAGCGTCTATGGCCGTGGTGGACGGGCGGCCGGATCAATCGTCGCCAGCGTATCCCCCACGGACGCCGTCTCCGCCCGCTTGACGAAAATGCGTTGCAGCACGCCGCTCACCGGGGCTTCAATTTCAAACGTTGCTTTCTCCACTTGCATTTCGACCAACACGTCATGCTGCTCGACCCAGTCGCCTTCTGCCTTGTACCACAGTACGACGACACACTCTTTGGGCTCCTCCGTGGTCTGTGGAAGTTTCACCTCTACCATACAGCTGTCCTCCAAATCCAGTTTGCGGCGTTGTCGCGACCAGCGTCGACCTGCGGTCATCCACCGCCATCGCGACCCGAGTTGTCGTGCCAGTATTGGCCGGCTACTGCCGAACCAGTCCAATCACCGCCTCGTACACGTGCTGCGCGTTTGGAATCACGAATTGTTCCAGCGGCCGGCTGTAGGGAATCGGCACGTCCGGCACGGCCAACCGGCGAATCGGCGCGTCCAGGTCGTGCAAGGCTTCCTCCGCGGCCACCGCGGCAACTTCCGCGCTCATTCCATAAGAACGATAGTCTTCGTCGACAACGAGCAGCCGGTGCGTTTTCCGCACAGAGTTCAAGATGGTTTCTTTGTCGAGGGGGACCAGGGAACGCAGGTCCACGACCTCCGCCGACACCCCGTCCGCCTCCAGGCGCTGCGCAGCCTCCAGGGCGGCATGGGTCATCATCTGGATCGCGACGATGGTCACGTCCGTCCCCTCGCGCACGACCTTTGCCTTGCCCAGCGGCACCGTGTACGGCGCTTGCGGCACATGCCCAACCGAGGCGTCCAGTTGCGTCATCCAGCCGAGGCCTTGCAGGGACTTGTGAAACATGAACACGACAGGGTTGTCATCCCGAATGGCCGAGATCATCATGCCCTTGAGGTCATAGGGGGTGGACGGTGCAACCACCTTCATGCCCGGCAGGTGCGCAAACGACGCGTACAGCGTCTGGGAGTGCTGCGCCGCATCGTTGTAGCCGCCGCCCACAGCCGTCATCAGCACCATCGGCAGTTTGACTTGACCCCCGGACATGTAGTGAATCTTGGCCATGTGGTTGTAAATCTGATCCATACAAACCCCGTGGAAATCGACAAACATCAACTCTGCGATGGGCCGCATCCCTTCCGCCGCAGCGCCAATCGCTGCGCCGATAAATCCAGTCTCCGAAATCGGTGTATCGCGTACGCGGCCGGGGCCAAAACGCGCATAGAGCCCCTCGGTCGATCCAAAAATCCCGCCGTACACGCCGACGTCCTCCCCGAGCACAAACACCCGTTCATCCCGCTCCATCTCCTGCGCGATGGCCTCTGCCATCGCCTTGTTGCCCGTCAACATCCGCGTGGTGGAAGTCGCCATGGACCATTCCTCCTTTTGTGACCTTTCCCGCCCAGCATCCATTGCGCCCGGCCTTACACACAGCGCAGAGCCTCTGTCAGGCGTCAAACACGTCGGCAAGTGCAGCTTCGGCGGGCGGATACGCGCTGTCGCGCGCGAAGCGGTACGCATCGTCGACCTCCGCCCGCGCCCGTGCGGCCAGTTCCTCCAGCACGCTTGCGGACACCCCGTTCTCCGTCAGGTGGGCCTGGAGCCGGTCAATCGGATCACGCTCGCGCAAGGCCGGAACCTCCGCTTTGTCGCGGTAGAGTTCGGGATCGCCCTGGAAATGCCCGAGATAGCGGTAGGTTTCGATCTCGATGATGGACGGCCCCTCGCCCGCACGCGCCCGTTTCACGGCTTGTTCGGACGCGGTGTACATGGCCACGACGTCGTTGTCCGCGACGCGCGTCCCTGGGATTCCGTAAGCGCTTGCACGCAGGTCGTTCGATGCCACCGCCGTGGATGCCTGCTTTGGCACGGAGATGCCGTACGCGTTGTCCTCAATGACCACAATCACCGGCAGCTTCCACAGTGCCGCGAGGTTGAGCGCCTCGTGAAACGCGCCCGCGTTGGCGGCGCCTTCCCCGATGAACGCCACCGCCACCCAGTCCTTGCCTTGCATCTGCGCTGCCAGCGCCGCCCCCACGGCGTGGGGAACGCCGGCCGCGACGATGCCGCCGCAAGAGAACTTCACGGCGGGATCGAACAAGTGCATGTGTCCCCCTTTGCCTTTGCCAAGCCCCGTCTCCTTGCCGAAGATCTCGGCCGTCATCCAGCGCAGGTCCACCCCTTTGGCGATGGCGTGGTGGTGCGGACGGTGGGGTGCCGTCACCGTGTCCTCGCGGCGCAGGTGGGCACAGATGCCGACGGCCGCAGGCTCCTGTCCTGCCGCCAAATGCATTTCGCCCGGCACGGGGCCTGCGCCGATGTTGAACACCGGCTGCTTGCCTTCGGCGTAAGCCTGCACCATGCTTTCCTCGTAATAGCGGATTTTCACCATGGTTTCGTACATCCATTTCCCTTTCTCCAGGTCGATGGACACATTGCCCGCCTCCTTCGACACGCGTTCGCTCGAGCGATCGCAAGCGATAGTAATTGAATATTCTGGCCAAGTATTTTGTAGTACAGAATCCATAGGTTGTGTGATACCATAATGGGGCTGCGAACAAAAAGTAAGCGTCTGACGCCTGCCGACCGGCGCAGTGCGTCGCGCGCCAGGGCGCGACCAGGCGCTGCTAGACGCGAAACGATCGGATCCGCGATCTCTACGGAGGTAGGTGACCAACGTGGAACAAGCCGTTCGAACCACCAACCGCTCCACCGTCACGGCGTTTCTGCTGCTGGCGATGTTTCTGTCCGCCATGGAAGGAACCATCGTCGCCACCGCAATGCCGACGATTGTCGGGAAGTTGGGCGGATTTTCCGAGTTTGCTTGGGTCTTCTCGGTCTTCCTGCTCGCGCAGGCCGTGTCCATCCCGATTTACGGCCGACTCGCCGATTTGTACGGCCGCAAACCCGTGTTCGCCGTGGGCACCGGTATTTTTGTGCTCGGCTCGCTGCTTTGCGGCCTCAGCCACGCAATGGTCATGCTCATCCTGTTCCGCGCGCTGCAGGGACTCGGCGCAGGTGCTGTGCAGCCCATTGCCATGACCATCGTCGGCGACCTCTACCCCGGTGCGGAGCGCGCCAAAGTGCAGGGGCTCCTGTCGAGTATGTGGGCGCTGGCGTCCGTGGTCGGACCCGCACTGGGCGGGCTCATCGTACAGACCATTGGCTGGGCGTGGATCTTCGAAATCAACGTGCCGCTCGGCCTCATCGCTATTTTCGGGATCACCTTCTTCCTCCGCGAACAGATGGAACGCCATCCAACCAAGATTGACTTTCTCGGCGCGATTCTGCTGGTCGCCGCCGTGTGCGCCTTGATTCTGTCGCTGCTGGAAGCGGGTGTGCGGTGGGCGTGGGCATCCCCGCAAATCATCGGATTGCTCGTCGCGTCGGCCGTGCTGTTCGCCTTGTTCTTCCTCGCGGAATCCAAGGTCAAGCAGCCGATGCTGCCGCTGCCGCTGATGCGCATGCGGGTCATCGCCGTGGCCAACGCATCGGCCCTGCTCACCGGCGCCATCACGCTCGGCACCTCGTCTTACATCCCCACGTTCGCGCAAGGGGTGCTGGGAGTGAGCGCCTTCCTTTCGGGCGTCACGATTGTCACCATCTCCATCGGGTGGCCCATCGCGTCGACGCTCTCGGGCAAACTCATCTGGCGGTTCGGCTACCGGGTGAACGCCATCGCGGGGCTGATTCTCTGCCTGGCTGGCAGCTTGCTGTTGTTGACGATTCGACCCGGCATCTCACCGTGGGCCATCGCCGCATACAACCTGCTGATTGGCTTCGGCCTCGGCCTGTCGTCCACCGTGCAAGTCATTTCCATCCAGTCCAGCGTGGCCTGGGCACAGCGCGGCATCGCGACCGGATCGAACATGTTCGGCCGCATTCTCGGCAGCACGCTGGGCGTAGCCGTCCTCGGCGCGGTGGTGAACGGAAACCTCTCGCGCATCCTCCGGGCATCCGGCGTCGCCAAGGGCTACAGCAACCCGACCGCAGTCACCAACCTGCTGCTCAACGCGTCGCAGCGGGGCCAGCTGCCATCCGGCACATTGCAGACATTGACGTCCGCCCTGTCGCACAGCATCCACCTCGCGTTCTGGACCGTGGTCGCCATTGCGTTCCTCGGCGTCCTGGTGTCGACGGGCGTGCCGGGCGGTGTCCCGGACGAAACCGGCCAAGTGGGAACGGCCCGGCAGACCCAGGCCTAGCGGAAGGGCGTGGGGAGTGTGTGGCGGAGGCTGAGGCTGGTTCGCGGGTCGGGCGGGTCGGGCGGTGCGGTGCAGGCTCGCCGCCGGCCTCGGGGGGCCTCGGGGGGCCTCGGGGGGCCTCGGGGGCCAGCGCCCTTCACTGGCCGCCCACCTCCGCTAAAGGCGCCTTTTCTACCTAATCGGGGGTCCGGCATCGCCGGACCCTCCACAATAAGGCGTCCTTTCTACCTTATGCCGACGGCCACTGCCTGCGATCCCGACGCTTTAGGCACCTTTCCTTCCCTAACGTGGGGCCGGCGCGCCCGGTCCGGCCGACTTTAGGCGCCTTTGCTGCCTTACGCCGACGCCCGCCCCCCTCAGATCCCGACGCTTTAGGCACCTTTACTGCCTTATGCCGACGGCCACTGCCTGCGATCCCGACGCTTTAGGCGCCTTTCCTTCCTTAACGGGGGCCGGCGCGCCCGGGCCGGCCGACTTTAGGCGCCTTTGCTGCCTTATGCCGACGCCCGCCCCCTGCGATCCCGACGCTTTAGGCACCTTTGCTACCTTACGCCGACGCCCGCCCCCTCAGATCCCGACGCTTTAGGCACCTTTCCTTCCCTAACGTGGGGCCGGCGCGCCCGGGCCGGCCGACTTTAGGAACCTTTGCTGCCTTAGCTGACCGCCAGCAGCACCCCGCCCCGCCGCTTTAGGCGCCTTTGCTACCTTATGCTGACGCCCGCTGCCTGCGATCCCGACGCTTTAGGAACCTTTGCTGCCTTACGCCGACGCCCACTGCCTGCGATCCCGCCGCTTTAGGCGCCTTTCCTTCCTTAACGGGGGCCGGCATGCCCGGGCCGGCCGACTTTAGGTACCTTTGCTGCCTTACGCCGACCCCTGCTTCCGCGCACACCCTCCTCCCTACCTCCCCCTCCCCCTCCCCCTCCCCCGCCTGTGCAAAAATCGATAGACCTGCCATCACGCGCGTGGTATAGTTTCCTTAAACAACCTGTGAGGCCACTAGGGGAGCCAGAGCTGAGACAAGGACGGCCGTACCGTCCTTGAACCCTTCGCACCTGATCTGGGTAATTCCAGCGTAGGAAAGTGGCCAGCGTGCCGAGCAGCGTTGATGGAGGGTTGCACACAAGGGCACCCTTGAGCGCAACGCGGCGCGCAAGCCCCAGCAGCACGGCCCTGAGGCAACTTCCGCCACTCGGGCCCTTGCCGCACTTGTTGCGGCGCCGCGCGCTCACCGATCGCTCACCGATCGCTCACCGATCGCTCACCGATCGCTCACCGATCGCTCACCGATCGCTCACCGATCGCTCACCGATCGCTCGTCAATCGCGAGCCGATCGCTCACTCATCACGCTGCCCCCCTTTCCATCCGTTCTCACCCCGAACTGGCCTCCGACGAAGGAGGCAGCAGCGATGTCTTTTGCGACTTCGCTCCGACAGGAAGCCCAGTCCATTTTCGATTCCATCTGGCAGCATCCGTTCGTGCAAGGTCTCGCGAAGGGCGAATTGCCCCGGGAAGTCATCATCCACTATGTCCAACAGGACACCCAGTACCTGAACACCTACTGCAAGGTCTACGGCATGGCGTTGGCGAAGGCCCACACACAGGCGCAAATGCGCGCGTTTTACGAACGCATCGGCCTGCTGCTCGACGGCGAACTCGTCCCCCATCAGAACCTGTGCCAAGTCGCAGGCGCATCGTACGAAGCGGTGCGGCAAAAGGCAGCAGAACTCGCACCGACCGCCCACCACTACGCGCGCCACATGCTGTCTGTCGCGCAGCAGGGCACACTCGGCGAAATCGTTGCCGTCGTGCTCCCCTGCCACTGGATTTACGTGGACATCGCCAAACAAATCGTAGACGAGTCGCACCCCGCGGCAAATCACCCCTTCTACGACTGGATCTCCTTCTACGCCAGCGACAGGATGCAAGCCGGGCTCAACGAGCTGATCACGATGCTCGACGAACTGGCCGCATCCTCGGGCGAACTCGACTCATATCTCATGAAATCGGCCTTTCTGGACAGTTGCCGCCTGGAGTACCAGTTCTTTGATATGGCGTACAAACTCGAGCGGTGGGAGCCGACCCCGCGCACGCTGCCCGACATCCCCCCTCTGCCAGATGCGGACCGTGTCTTGGAACGCCGGGATCGCCCCAATGACGCCAGCCTCTCCGACACCCGCGGCCTCTCCGACACCCGCAGCCTGCCGGCCCTCGGAGGGAGCCGCGATGTTTAGGCAGCCGGGCGGGCACGTCGTTCGGGCGCTGACAATCGCCGGATCGGACAGCGGCGGAGGCGCGGGCATCCAGGCTGACTTGAAGACCCTGCACCAGTTCGGTGTCTACGGGATGTGCGCCATCACGGCGTTGACGGCACAAAACACGCACGGGGTTCAGGACATCCAGGCGGTCCCCGCTAGCTTCGTGCAGCAGCAGCTGGAATCGGTGCTCACGGACCTTGGCGCAGACGCGGTGAAGACGGGGATGTTGGCCTCCGCGGACATCATCCATACCGTCGCAGACGTGCTGGAGGCGCATGCGGTGCAACACCTGGTGGTCGATCCGGTGATGGTCGCAAAAGGCGGCGCCCCCTTGCTGCAGCCCGACGCTGTGGACGCCCTCAAAGCACGACTCTTCCCGCTGGCTGCGGTGGTGACGCCCAACCTGCCGGAGGCACAGGCACTGTGCGGGTACCCCATCCGGGACCTGGCGGACGCCAAGCGGGCCGCGCGCGACCTGGCGCAATCCGGCGTGCCAATCGTCGTCATCAAGGGCGGTCACGCGGCCGATGGCCGTCCAAATGACGCAGTAGACATCATCTATGACAGCGGCACCCAAACGTTCACATCGCTCGTCTCGCCGCGCGTGCCAAGCCGTAAAACGCATGGCACAGGCTGCACCTTTTCATCAGCTGTCACCGCACTGCTGGCGCGGGGCGAAGCACCCTTGACGGCCATCGCAATGGCCAAAGCGTTTGTCTTCGAGGCCATCGACCGGGCAAAGGATTGGGACGTCGGATCCGGTCATGGCCCAACAGACCATACAGCGCCAGCGAACACGTCGTTGCTGGTGCCGCCTGCGCCTCTGCAGCACGGCTCGTCCTATGTCTATCGCGATGGCACATGGACGGTCCACGCATCTCCGCCAGCCGGCCTGTAACGAGCGCATCCATGCAACACCCACAAATCTACAGAGAGAGGAGCATCACCCTATGGAGGAGAACTGTCATCCAGCCCCAGCGCCGGACGCGCCGGCATCCGGCCTTCGCGCCACTCACGCGGAAGCCGCTGACGAGCACACGCCAGGCGCGTGGCTGACCCGCGTGCGCGCGGAGCGTCCGCTCGTCCACAACATCACCAACCTGGTCGTCACCAATGTCGCCGCCAACGCGCTGCTGGCCATCGGCGCGTCGCCCGTGATGGCCTACGCCCACGAGGAAGTCGCCGACATGGCGCGCATTGCGCGGGCCGTCGCACTCAACATGGGCACGCTCACGCCGGACGTCATCACGGCGATGCGCATCGCCGGCAAGGCGGCCAACGAAGCCGGCGTGCCGGTGGTGTTCGATCCCGTCGGCGCCGGCGCCACCCCCTACCGCAGCCAGGCCGCGGCGCAGCTCACCGAAGCACTCCGGCTGACGGTGCTGCGCGGCAACACGGGCGAAATCGGCGTCCTGCTGGGCGCCGGCGGCCAGGTCACCGGTGTCGACTCGTCCGGTGCCGGAAACGAACTTCCGCAGGCCATGAAGGCGTACGCAAGGGCCAGGGGAACCGTCGTGATCGCGACGGGAGCCCATGACCTGGTCACCGACGGCGAATCCCTGTGGCAGCTGCACAACGGGCACCCGCTGCTCGGTTCCATCACGGGGTCAGGCTGTTCACTCACGGCGATACTCGGCGCGTTCGTCGGGTCCGTCGCCCACGGAAGTCCGTTGTCGACCTACGCGTCCGCGTGTGTCGCCGCCGTCACCTGTTTCAACGTCGCGGGCGAGTTGGCCGCGGCATCGGCGCAGGGGCCCGGCACCTTCCAGGCCGCGTTGTTCGACGCACTCTACCATCTGACCGAGGCAGATGTGAATGACCGCGCCCGGGTGGAGCGGGTGAGCCTATGACCGTGAACAACGGCAGCCGTGCCTCGAACGAGCCGCTCTGCACACGTCTTGGCGTGTACGTGGTGACCGACGAGCGGGCAGACCTGGACGGCCTGCTCGGCGTGATTGACCGGGCCCTGAAGGGCGGGGCCACGGCCGTGCAGCTGCGCCGCAAGCGGGCGGACGGACGCGAACTGGTCGCGCTGGGGCGGGAGATTCGCCGCCTGACAGAGGCCTACCACGCACTCTACCTCGTCAACGACCGCGTGGACATTGCGCTCCTCACGGACGCGGACGGTGTCCACGTGGGCCAGTCCGACCTCTCCTGCCGCGACGTCCGGCGCCTCGTGGGCAGCAAAATCGTCGGTGTCTCCGCGGCCACGGTGCAGGAAGCACGGCAAGCCGTGCTGGACGGCGCCGACTATCTCGGGGTGGGCGCGGTTTTTCCGACGTCCTCCAAGGACGACGCGGACGTGTGCGGATTGGACGGATTACGCGCCGTCGTGACAGGCCTGTCGAATATCGTGACGGGCCCGACGGATAGGGCCGCAGGCCTGTCGGACGCGCGACCGGAGGCTGCCCCGGGCCGGCGCGTGCCCGTCGTGGCCATCGGCGGGATCACGCTGGACAACGCACCGCAGGTACTGGCAGCGGGGGCAAACGGGTTGGCGGTTGTGTCCGCCGTTATGCAGGCGGACGACCCTGCGGCGGCGAGTCAAGCGCTGCGGAAAATCGTCCATGCACCTTGATTCTGCGTGACGTTCCCTGTACAATGACGATTGTCAATTGAACACATACCGATCGCACGACTGGCGGAAAAGTGGAACGAACCACGAGGGAGTGCGACCGTTTTCCTTTGCCGTCCGCCTGGGCATCCTCTACGGGATTCCTGGGCGGACTCTATTTATGTGCGGAAATGATTTGCGGAAAGGAGCGACCTTCATGACACAGTTGTTGTCGGGCCAACCGTTGGCGGCCCAAATGCGGCGGGCCCTCCTTGATGACATTGCACACTGGCAGGCGCTCGGACACCAGCCCAGTGTGGCGGCCATCCTGGTCGAAGGCGATGCCGCCTCGGCCTGCTACGCCCGCGCCAAGCAGCGCGCGGCCGCAAAGCTGGGCATTTCGTTTGAACTCGTCCGGCTGCCCGCGGATACCTCAGAGCAAACACTGATTCGGACCATTGAGGACTTCAATCGAGACGCGGACGTCCACGCCATCATGCTGGAGCTGCCCCTGCCCGGCCACATGTCGACCGAGCGCGTGGTGGAGTCCATCGCGCCGGAGAAAGATGTCGATGGGCTGGTGGCGGCGAACCGAATGGCCAACCTGACCGGGGCACGCGGACTGTACCCGGCCACGCCGACCGCGTGCATCCGTTTGGTCAAGCACTACGGCCACACGCTGTCGGGCAAGCACGCCGCCCTGATCGGCTTTGGCAAGACCGTTGGGATGCCCCTGTTTCACCAGCTGATTCGCGAAAACGCGACGGTGACCGTGTGCCATGCAGGCACGCCGGACTTGAGACCGCACCTTGCGGCTGCGGATTTCGCCTTTGTCGCAGTGGGCAAGGCTGGGCTGATTACCCCGGACATGGTCCATCCAAACCTCGTCATCGTCGATGCGGGCATCAACGAAACTGCCGATCACGGCGTAATCGGCGACGTCTCACCACACGTGATGGGCCATGTGGCGGCCCTGTCTCCAACACCTGGCGGCGTGGGGCCCGTCACCACCATGCAGTTGTTCTCGAACGTGATGGAGGCCATGAACCTGCAAGTGAACCCGTCCCGCGCGGCGCAGCCGGTTCTGACCACCGTGATGTGAAAACCGGCCCTCCCGCAGCATTGCGGTGAAGGCCGGCTTTTTCATGCTCGCTGTAATGGTCCCTGGAGGTTCACTGGTGATCTCCCGGGTAAGGTTCGCTTACCGATTCAACAGCTTCAGGAACTCGCGCATGAAGCCCGGCAAATCCGGCCACGCGTGTCCAGAAACCAGGTTGCCGTCGACGTGCAGCGTGTCCGTCACGTAGGTGCAGCCAATCGACTCCACAGTCGGCCGGCAGGCGACGTAGGCCGTCATCGAACGGCCCTGCAGGACATCTCGGACAATCTCAAGGACTTGCGCCGCGTGGCAAATGGCGCCAACTGGTTTGTTCTCGACGAAGAAGTGGCGGACGATCGGACCGAGCGCTGGATTCAGGCGAATGTACTCCGGCGCACGGCCTCCCGGAATGATGAGCCCGTCATAGTCTGCAGGATTGACTTTGTCGAACGAGGTGTGCGCTTGAATCAAGTAGCCTGGCTTCTCCGTGTAGGTGTCCCAATCGGTAAAGTCGTGTACGACCGTGTGCAGGGTTTTCTCGCTGGGCGCCGCGATGACCGCCTCCACGTTTTCCTCCAACAGTCGATAGTAGGGATAGTAGATCTCGAGCGCCTCGACCGCATCTCCTGTGACAATCAGCACTTTCTTGTTGGCCATTCCATCGTCCCTCCCAAATGAGATGTCGTGTAATGCCGTTCTACCCACATGATAATACGTTTTGACACCGATTTTCATCCCCGTGCCTGCCGCTTGTGTCGTTGTTGTATGATGAGAACAAACGTACAAAAAAGGGGGGCCCCGCATGCCGCATCCCGATGCCCTGACTGACCGCTACTCCCGCCAAATCCTGTTTCGTCCGATCGGACCTGACGGACAGCAACGCTTACGCCAGTCGCGCATCGCCATCGTCGGGCTGGGCGCCCTCGGCACCGTCCTCGCCACGCAGATGGTACGCGCGGGCGTGGGGTTTGTGCGGCTCATCGATCGAGACATCGTCGAACCTTCCAACCTCCAGCGGCAGTCGTTATACGACGAGGCAGACGCGCTGGCAGGCCGCGCGAAGGCCGAAGCCGCGGCCGACAAACTGCGCCAGGCAAACCACGATGTGGACATCGACATCGCGATGGAAGACGTCACTTGGCGCAACGCCGAGCGGTTGTTGTCCGACGTCGATGCCATTCTCGATGGCACAGATAACCTGCAAGTCCGGCACCTCATCAATGATGTGGCGGTCAAGCACGACATCCCGTGGGCTTACGGCGGCGCCGTCAGTTCCTACGGCACCACCGCGTTTCTGCAGCCCGGGCAAACGCCTTGTCTCGTGTGCCTGTTTGGGTCGGAACCTGGCGGCGGCCACGATACCTGTGACACCGTGGGGGTCATCGCCCCTGTCGTTTCCATCATCGCGTCCCTCCAGACGGCGGAGACGCTGAAGTATCTCTCCGGGAATATCAATGCGCTGAGTCAAAGCATGACCCATGTGGATGTCTGGCGCAACGAGTTCGTGTCCATGCAGCTCGGCGAGCCGCAAGCGGATTGTCCGTGCTGCGGTCAGCGCGAGTTTCGTGCACTGCGTGCCCGCTCGGACGGCATGACCGTATCGCTGTGCGGCCGGCAGACCATCCAGGTGCGGCCCGAGACGCCGCTGCAGGTCCCGCTCGACCGCATGGCACAACGTCTCGCATCGCTCGGCACGGTGACCCATTCGTCGTCCTTGCTTCGGTGCGACTTCGGCGCCTTTCAAATCACGCTGTTCGCAGATGGACGCGCGCTGCTGCACGGGATTGAGGACGCTGCGCAGGCCCGGAGCCTGTACGCCCGCTACATCGGGATGTAGCGGGACGCTTGCGCCCGTTTGCGACTTCCGTACGACTCCGGTGTGCGGTGTGCTGCTGCCATGGACTGCTGACGGACTACTGCCGCAGGTCGCGCCTTGTGCGGCGCACTTTGTGATCGGCGGCCATCACGGCTGCGCCGGGGTCGAGGGGCACCGCGTTCTCCTCTTCCCCGAGCCTGGCGGCCTTGGCTGACTTGGCTTCGTACATCCGTTGGTCGGCTTTCACCAGACAACCATCAAAATCAGTGCCGTCGCGGTCGAGAATCGCGATCCCAAACGAAACCGTCGGCAGCCCTTCGCACAGACGCCTGGACAACTCCTGCGTCAACACGTCCGGGTCCTTCGGCTGAGCAAGGCAGAACACAAACTCGTCTCCGCCCCACCGCGCGCACAGTCCGTCCAGGCCGACAACAGCTTTGAGGTCCCGTCCAATCGTCTGCAACACTTGGTCACCAATCCAGTGACCCCGCTGGTCGTTGATTTGTTTGAAACCGTCGACGTCGAGGATGCCAATGGCAATGGTCGACCGGGAGGTGCGGTGGTTTTGGTGCCACGTGAACCAGCGCTCCATGAAGCCCCGGCGATTGGACAAATTCGTCAAAGGGTCGATGGAACTTGTGATTTCTGCCTCCCGTCGATCGATGATCAACCCCAGCACGAGCGATACCTGCATGACGAACAGGCGTATGAGCCGGCTCTCGAGAACGACATCGGCTGGCTTGTCCCGCTTCGCCAAAATCACCGCACCGGCCACTCGCTCCCGCAGCTGAATCGGCCACACGCCGACGTACGACACACCGATTCTGCGCGAAAAGCTTGCCCACTCCGGCGGAAACTCGCGGGCAGGCAGCCAGCGCTCCAGGGGAACGACATGGGGAAGCCGCGAAAACCACTTGCCACGCGCCACTTCCGTCTGCAGAATATCGCCGTGGTTTTCATTCACGCCAAACGGGCCGTGGACAAGCACACCGGGCGAATCTGAAAGTTGATGCATAAACAGATAAAAGCCGCCATCGACTCCGAACAATTCCTGCAGCAGCGGCGAAATGAGTGCTGGCAGCTCATTCCCCCGACTCACGCGTGTCCATTCCATGGATCTTTCGATCAATGTTTCCAGACGATCCATGATGAACGCCCTCCCCCAAAAGCGTCGAAGTCACGTCGTTGTTCGATGTTCCCTGAGAAGAAACCGCTTCCGAATCATATTTTGTCTATGTGAATTTGTTGTTCCGTTCGCCTGTATCTGATTCCAAGCATCTCATAAAGTCTTGCATTCTTCAACAAGAGATTGCGTCCAACTGCACGAGTCGATCGACATATCTGATAATATTGGTAGAGAACGAAGGAAAGGCATTGTTAGGGGTTTCATTGCACCATGGAAGCCTGTCGAGGAGATGAGGAAGATGTCTCGCATTGACGAGATCCGGCAACTGTTCAGCAAGATGGAATCCTCGTGGCACGAGGGCGAGCGAACGGCCCTGCTCACCATCACCTGGGTCAAGGGCTCAGCCTATCGTCTGCCGGGCGCGAAAATGATGATGTCTGAACAAGGGAAGATGCTGGGGACCCTGTCCGGCGGGTGTCTGGAGTCTGACTTATACGGGTGGGCGGTTCAAGCGATGGAAGAGGATCAGCCAAGGCTCGTTCACTACGACTTGAGCGAAAACGAACTGTGGTCGCTGGGGATTGGATGCAAGGGAACGATGGAGGTTGCCATTTTCCCCGTCCACCCGGATGACCCGTTCTGGTCAGCGGTCCGCGCCGCGGTTCAGCGCGAACAGGCCGTTTCTGTGGCGCTGGAGCTGCCGACAGGCCGGCGGGTGCTGTTTGAGGACGAGCGCCCAATTGCGGGTGAGGTGGAGACGCTGCCGGCAGCCGTGATCGAACGGTTGACGGCGGGCATTGGCAGTCGCACCCGCGCTGAAGTGGTCGAGATCGACGGACACCGGTTTTACGTGGATACGATGCGGCCTAATGAGCGGCTCATCGTCTGCGGTGCGGGCCATGATGCGGTACCCGTCGCCGCCTTGGCGGCCAAAGCCGGTTTCCGCGTTACGGTGCTCGACCCCCGCGCGGAGTTCAACGGAGACAATCGCTTCCCCGGCGCAGAACACCTCGTGGTGGAACCGGAACACGCCGACCCGGCCGAACTCACCCATAGTTGGTGGGTCATCATGAACCACCTGCAGCTGCGGGATGAACACGCACTGCGCTTGGCGCTGTCTGCACAGCCGAAGTGGATCGGCGTCCTGGGGCCGCTGTCGCGCACCCAGGAGATGCTGAGCAACCTCGGAGCCGCGATGGAGGACGGCCCAATTCACGCGCCAGTCGGATTGGATATCGGCGCCGAAACGATTGATGAAGTCGCGATCTCCATTGTCGCCGAGCTGTTGGCTGCCCGCGCACAGCGCAACGCGCAGCCGCTGCATGGCCGCGAGAAGATCCACGCCTGACACGGGGTTTGGGGTCGATTGGGGCCGGGGGGCTGATTTTGGGGGCCGGGCCAGTTGGGGGCCGGGTCGATTGGGGGCCGGGTCGATTGGGGGCCGGGTCGATTGGGGGCCGGGCCACCCACGAGGGCACCTTTTCTGCCCTATCGCGGGTGACATGCACCCGATAGGGCACCTTTCGTGCCCTATCAGCCGGCCGCTCCCCTCCTCGCCACTGAGGTAGGGCGTGTTTCACTCCCTAGCGAGGAGGCTGGTCTAGGGCCAGGCCACCCACGAAGGTACCTTTCCTTCCCTATCGGATTCGACATGCACCCGATAGGGCACCTTTCGTGCCCTATCAGCCGGCCGCTCCCCTCCTCGCCACCGAGACAGGGCGTGTTTCACTCCCTATCGGGGAGACTGATCTAGGGCCGGGCCACCCACGAAGGTACCTTTCCTTCCCTATCGGACTCGACATGCACCCGATAGGGCACCTTTCGTGCCCTATCAGCCGGCCGCTCCCCTCCTCGTCGCCGAGACAGGGCGTGTTTCGTTCCCTAGCGGGGAGGCTGGTTTGTATACAAGCGGGCCGTCCGAGCCCAGGCCACCCACGAAGGCACCTTTCCCGCCTTATTCGCCCGTCCCTGTCGTCCCCGTCCCTGTCGTCCCCGTCCCTGTCGTCCCCGTCCCTGTCGTCCCCGTCCCTGTCGGCCCCGTCCCTGTCGGCCCCGTCCCTGCCGCCCCACTCTTCGCCGTCGCCCCGTCGCCGGTTCCTTCGCTCCGCGGCGGGCGCCGGATATAAAACTCTCCCGTTCCATAGGCGACAAGTGTGCCCTCGTCGTCGTACACGTCGGCCCGGCACACGGCAAGGCGACCGCCGCGCTTGATCAGCGTGGCCACTGCGTCGAGATACGCCCGTTCCCCCCGAGCCGCCTGCAAATAATACACGTTCATCTGGCTGGTGACCGGCTGCTCGGTTCCCTCCAACGTCGTGTGCAGCATGACCGACATGGATGAGTCAATCAGCGACGCTAAGACGCCGCCGTGCACGTTGCCGTAAATCTGCAGGACTTCTGGCTCGATGTCCATCCGGACAACCGCCCGTTCCTCCGAAACTTCAATGATGTACATGTGGATATGCCGCCAATAGGCTCCGTCCTGCAAATGTTGAATCCGCTCGAAATCCACGTCCGTTTGATTCACGTCGATTCTCCCTTCGATTCATGCCTTCAAAGTCAGTCCATCCATATCATGACGTGCGATTCATGCCATTCAGATCACGGCATTGGTAACGACGCTGCGGGTTGGAATCAGACGTGCGCTTTCCGAGCCAGCCATCCAAACATCTTGCCAGCCAGTCAGCGATCGATCCCGGCATCTCATCAGGCATCTCATCAGGCATATTTCTCCACCGCATTGCGAATGTTAGCACAGTAATCGATGTCCGGGCGGGATTGGGCAAATCGAAGCTCACAACCGCAATCTGACGATGGAGTGATCTGCAGTGGCGAAACACCCGTATGGTACCCCTCCGATTTTACCATGGTTTGCATCTGTGGCCGTGCTGTGCTTTGTGGCTGGTTGTACGCAGGTGAATCAGTCGTCCTCGGCCGGTGCCGTCGGTTTGGCGAACGAGAAGCCCGGCATAGTTCAATCGGCCACTGTGAACCGGTCGACCAAAACCGTCACCGTCAACATTCTGAAAAACGATGTCGAACCGAGCGGACACCACACGCCAACCATGAACTACCGCGCGCAGCGGATTCAGCTTCCGGTCGGCTGGCGCGTGCGCGTCGTCGCCCAAAACACCCAGCATCAGGCTTTGGGCGCATCCATCGTCCCCGGCAGCGACGCCAGCCTCACCCAAACCGCAAGCGGCCGCCTCGGCACGAATGTCCGCTTCACGCAGCCCGGGAACTACGTAGTGTTGTCCAGTCGATCCGGCCAGCATGGGTACGTCCTGGACTACATCCGTGTCTCGCGATCGGTCACGGCACCAAAGATTTCCGTTGACGAACGGGGGTAGCGAAGCTGCCGCAGCCTTCACGACTGCGGCATGGCGCGTGCTTTTCCGGCGCGGCTGTTCCTGCGGCGGCGCCATGCTCCGTCAGTAGCCGAGGATTGGTGTCAAGCGGCATGCATGTCCCCCATCGACCTGGGAACCATATTTATGAAATTCCAACTCTTCACTTGGAGGTATGCATGTGAACGCTTCAACTTCACCCGAATTCGGTGCCCATGAACTGCTGGTCATGCACGAGGCGCTGATGACCAAAGCTGCCAATGCAGAAATGCTGTCGTACCTGAGTGAACAGGTTCAAGACCGCCAGCTCCGCACGATGCTCGCCGATCAGGCCCGGACCGCAGCAAACCACTACACACAAGGCGTGAACCTGCTGCAGGGCCAAGGGCGGATGTCCGGCGGTATGATGTCCGCCCCCGGCATGATGTCCGGTCAACATGCGATGTCTCAGAACGGTGAACCGAAACTCGGATTGCGCCAACCCAGCATGCCCGCGCCAAGCATGTCCGGTAACAGCCTGTCCGAACGCAGCATCTGTACCACCGTGCTCAACCTGCACAAACACGGCGCCATCGGCTGGATGACCTTTGCCATGGAGTGTGCCGATCCCGACCTGCGCAGCTACCTGGTCAACGGCGCCCTGCTCTGCGATCGCGCGGCCTACGACACCTGGATGTACATGAACCAGAAGGGCTATTACCAGGTGCCCACGCTCTTGCAGAAGACCACCAACACCCTGATTCACTCTTATCAAACCACGCCGACACCGCAAACCGGGTATGCGCCCATGAACGCCATGAACAACCTGCAGCAGGCGACCATGAGTTCAATGGATGGAAATGCGTCCAATGCCAACCATGCCAGGGGAGCGGGGGCGCTGAATCAGACCCAGCAAATCAACCCCAACGATTCCAACCACTTTGAACCCCGTTCCTACAACATGCACTGACGGTGCGCCAAGCTTGAACATGTAGGTTTGCCCAGCTGAGCTTTGCGTCTCGCGTTGGAGGCACTCGCCAACCGGAAATTCGCCGGCGGCGAGTGCCTTTGTTTACGGCACCTCGTTCATCCGCGGTACACCACATTGTGCTGGGTCTGCGCGTTGCGGTGACGACTGCGCCCGACCTGAAGCAGCGTGTTGGGATGTCGAACGCCGATCCCGATGACGCCGCGAACGTTTTTCACCTGGACGCTGCTTTCTGTGCCCAGCGGCGTCCCCAGTTCATCCACGCGCACCGCGTTCTGGGCCGTGAGAAAGCCGCCGCGAACCGAGCCCTTGACGACAATGTGACTGCCCGACTCCAGCGTGCTGACGTACACCCCGTGCTGCATCACGGAAATGTTCCCCGATGCCCGGACAGAACTGGAGGTGACACCGCCTGCGCGAATGTGGTGGGCGTCACTGGTCGACGACGCCTCCATATGTTCCAGCACGTCGCCCACCATCCGGCGCAGCTGCTCCACATCTTCAGGCAGCAGGCGCGTCCGTGAAATGCCCGTCCACTTGCGCTTGAGCAGCGACACCAACGCCTTGTAACGGTCGTCAAAGGACGCGATGCCGTCCACATCCTCGCACACGATGTGAAGGTTCTCAGCCAAATCGTGATGCCGCCGCTCCAGCAGCACGTCCGCGAGCCGGCGCCGCATCGTCTCGGTGCCCGCTTCAGCGTGGTCCGACAAGCCAACGTGTACCAGCAGTTGAAGGTACTCCTGGCGAAATTGATCCACGTCTTTGCGAATCCGCCGAAACAAGGGAAGCCATTTTTGATAGATGAACTTGGACTGGCCGGCAATCACCTGCGACCCGATGACGCTGCCGCCCACAAACACGCCCTGTTCGCCCATGATGCGCGATTGCAGGACGGCACCATTGATTCGGATTGAGCCAGTGGCCTTGATGAAACAACCGTCCAGCACGGAGCCGGTGATAAACACGTCGCCGTCAAACTCGATGTGTCCATCTTTGGCCGTCACGTCGCGCGGAATCAACAGTTCCGGCAGCACGTCAATGTAGTCAGACGTAAAAACAGGCCGTCCGTCGCGCACGGCGACCAGACGTCCGGCCAGCTCCTTCACGCCCTCTCCAATGCGGGTTGCAGGACGCGGCGTCGGCGGCGAAATCACCCGCCCGTAGACATCGACGCCGGGCGTCGACGGTTCCCCTGGCTCGATGGTCGCGATGGTCGTGCCGACGGACACGGTATCGACGCGCATTCGCCTGCCGAGCGGATCATACACTGCAGGCAAGGGTACTGGCACGTACGTCGGCGGCTTGCCGAGCAGGACCGGAATCCCCCGCAATACAGTGGCTTCCCCACCCTGCCTGGACTGGCACAACTGCTCGATCGCGACGGTGTCCACGGTCCCCACAAACCGTTGTCGTTCGAGCAGGGTCAGGACATCCGCGGGCCGAGGCAGTTCAGGCCACGTCTCGGTTTCTCCCACCTCGAGCAGGGCATGACGCACGTCCTGCACATCCTGCAGAAAGCAGCGATGCCCTGGCGAAACCTCGAGGCGCGCGGATACGGTGACCCGGTCCTCCGACACGCGGAACACGAGGTCCGCGGCCGGATCGACCTGTTCGAGTTCCACGCGGATGGTCTGACCAGCGTGAACCAGGATGCGCCCGACCCGCTCTTCGTCGTCCACGTACACCCGAAGCCTGGTGTCGCGCGGAACCACGAGCGTCGCAAAGGACCCGGGCCCTTCCGGGTTGGTCACGAATACCTCGTTGTTGCGGATGGTGACCGTCCCATGCACCGCAGCACCCGAAGACATGGCGATGTCCGCGGTGTCGATGTCGTCCATCTCTTCCGTCTTCACCGCGGTCCGTTGTCCCCCCGGCAGAAGTGCGGCCTCGCTTGCCTCACTTTGACCGACTGCGGCGGTCTTTTTGTCGTGGCGGTGATTCAATCGCCCTCGGAGTGACCTCCAAGCCATAACAAGCTGAAAACTTTGCATACCGCGTTTCCCCTGTCCAATTCTCTGCGCCAGTTCGCTTCTGAATGTGTAGGGGACGCTTCCACCAACCTGTCCAGGCCAGCAAAATAAAAGGCAACCCATGCAAACGCAACAGGCTGCCATGTGAAAACGTCGTGGCAACCCGGCTGTCATAGACTGCTGTCCGTAGACCCGTGGCTTTGCGTCCCAGCGTTTCCACTGGTTTGCCGTTTACACTCGCTCGTATGATTTGTTTCTCTCCTACCAGCTTGAATCATTTTTCGACAAATTGCAAGTCTTTGTCGAATCGTGTCGTAAATGGTGCGCGCCGTTCGCAGCCGGTACAAACCCCCCGGCGTTATAATAACGATGAAGTCGAAAGGAGCGAGGTTGGATGTCCATTCCATCAAAGACGCTGCAAGCAGAGGGTACCCTGAGCGCGGAGCAGGTCGCTTCGTACGCAGCACAGTTCCAGGCTTCGCCGCTCAACCAGGTCCGGATGAATGCAGTCGCCACCAGCGGAATTCAAGGGGTCGCGACCAATCGGGCGGCGCTTGTGCAGATGCAATTCACCTTTTCGAACGAGATCGAAACGGGGCCCGTCACGAACCAGAAACAAAGCGGCCGATGCTGGTTGTTCGCAGGGTTAAATGCGCTGCGCGCAGACATCGCCAAGGCCAATCACATGAAGCCCTTCGAATTATCTCAATGCTACCTCATGTTCTGGGATAAACTCGAGAAAGCGAATTATTTTCTGGAACGCATCCTCGATACGCTGGAGGAACCCACGGACAGCCGCATCGTCCAGTGGCTGCTGCAAGCGCCGCTGCAAGACGGCGGGCAGTGGGATATGTTTGTCAACCTGGTGGACAAATACGGCGTCGTCCCGCAGTATGTGATGCCGGAAACATTCCACAGCGGGAAATCCGCACAAATGAACAAACTGCTGAGTCAAAAACTTCGCAGCGCCGCTGCCGAAATTCGCCGCCGCCACCGCGCCGGGGCCGATACGGCCGGGCTGCGGGCGTTCAAAGACGAACACATCGGCGAGATCTACCGCCTGCTCGCGTATTTCCTCGGACAACCGCCCACCGTTTTTGACTTCGAATACCGCGACAAGGACGACCTGTTTCACCGCGATGCCGGCCTCACGCCGCAAGCGTTTCTCGCCAAGTACGCAACCATCGACCTCCACAATTATGTCAGCATCATCAACGCGCCGACGGCCGACAAACCGTTTGGCAGGACGTACACCGTCCAATACCTGGGCAATGTGGAAGGCGGACGGGATGTCCTGTATTTGAACGTGGACATTGAAACCTTCAAACAACTGGCACTCGCTCAAGTGCTGGAAGGCGAACCGGTTTGGTTTGGGTGCGACGTTGGACAGATGAGTGAACGCACGCAAGGCATCCTGGACACGGCCGTGTTTGACTACGAGGGCGCCCTCGACACCAGCTTCGAGATGTCCAAGGCGGACCGTCTGGACTATGGGGAAAGCCAGATGACGCACGCGATGGTGCTCACCGGCGTGAATGTGGTGGATGGCCAGCCAACCCGTTGGAAAGTGGAGAACAGCTGGGGCAAGGACGCCGGAAACGACGGCTTTTTTGTGATGAGCGACGCGTGGTTCGAAGCGTTCATGTACCAAATCGTGATCGACAAAAAGCACCTGCCGGATACACTGGCCGAAGCCTTGCAGCAGCCGCCGATTCAGCTGAAGCCCTGGGACCCGATGGGGTCGCTGGCGTAAACGCCGGCCAAGGGAACAGCCCCGGAGCAGCGGAACATCGGCGCTCACCGGGGCTGTTTGTGTACCCGTGGGCGGCGTCCGGGGGCGGGCGGCGATTAGATGACCCCGAGCGCTTCTTCCGAGGTCTTGTAGAGCTCTTCGATGGTCTTTTCCTTCGCACGCGCCAGTTTTTCGAGACGCAGGGACAACTGCTTGGCGGTGAAGGCCATGATGTCCGAAGGCTCCACGTAGCCGGGTTCGCTTCGGTCCGCATCAGACAAACCGCTCTCGTTAATCTGCATCGCGAGCGGCGCCAGTTCTGCGAGTTTGGTCTGGATGTGGTCGTACAGGGACGGTTTTTCACAGATGAGCCGCTGCAGGAGGAATGTGCCGTAGGCGATGTGCCTCGACTCGTCGCGCTTGAGGTAGTCGATGCCTTTCAACAGCCCCGGGAAGGTCCCCACCTTCGCCAAGCTTTGGTAGAACGAATAGTATCCGGTCTCCGCCAGCACACCTTCGACAAACATGTTGTAAACAACCGAAGCGTCTGCGATGGCCTCCGGCGACGTATCGTGCACCAGGCGGTTCATGGCGCTCGGCAAAATTTCATAGAAGACCTTCCGGTAAGGCTCAGCATGGAAGTGCGACAGGTCTCCATCCGCGCCGACCGCGTTCAGAAACAGGCGGAAAAACTCCGTGTGTTTCGCTTCCTCAAACAGGAAGGTGGTCAGAAACATCTCCTCTTCGATGCGCCCTTCCTTGGCAACCGTCATGATGAGCGGCAAGAGGTCGAGTGTGACGGCTTCCTCGCCTGCCTGAAACATGGACACGAGACGCAGGATTCTCCGCCTGGCATCCGGAGTCGATTCCTCCCAGTCCTTGACGTCTTGAGAAAAGTCGATATCCACCGGATTCCAAATGCCCAGCCGTTTTGCCTTTTGATACAACCGATACGGCAGTACATCCTCGCGCAATCCGCGCGGGCTCGTCGTAATGACCGTTTCTCGCATCCCCAATCCCTCCGGACCGACCTCCCCTGGGACCGCCCCGGCGCCCAAGGTGGTGATTTCAGTTTGATGCTGCACCGCCAACCCGCAAAGCGCCCGCCAAAACGACCAGTCGGTTGAAAACGTTCACACAACTGCGTAGTTCGATTTGGAATATTTCGTTTTCATTACCCCCACTATATCACGCCCCTGGCGGCGTTAGAACCTCTTTCGCCGCCAGGAACAGCCTATTTTTTACGACAAACTTCGCGCTGGAGCCAGCACCCGGTCAGTCTTCACCTCGTACAGCCCGCGCTCAGTCAAGCGCACCGCCGGCAGGTGTGTCGCGGAGAGGAACAACAAGGTGTAAACCGGGTCCTCGTGGGCGTACCCGAACGCGCGCATCTGCTCATCGAAACGCCGCGCCGCGTCCATGAGCGCATCCATTGGTTCGAGACTCATCGTCTGGAACATAGGCATCGCCATTTCAAACACGCAGTCCCCCTGGTTGCGCAGGCAAATGCCGCCGCCGATCTCGATGACTCGCTGGAGCGCCCGCGCCATTTCCGTTTGATTCCGTCCAACGACGACAAAGTCTCCCGTCAAGGCGTGCGAGCTCGCGACCGCGTCGAAGTCTCCGAACCCGCGCAGCACCGCGGTCGTGCCCCACGCGCCCATTCGATCAATCACCGCCGCGTACAAGCAGCCTGGGCAATCCGCCAGCACCACACGGCCGTCTTGCACCGGCAGGGGTTCCTCCACCAGGCGTGTGATGACTGCGTTGCGCAGTTCAATCACCGGGACGTTTCCGTCAGGACCCGCCTGAACGTCGAACCAGTCGGGTTTCACCGCGCGGTCTGTGACCGCAAGCGAGCGAACCCCCAGCGCGGCCCAGTCGACGGACGGCTGCGGAACCGTCAACTGCCCGTCCTCCGCCACGATGTGACCATCCACCATGACGCGCCGCGGCGTCGGGTGCCGCAAATCCTCCAAGAAGAGAATGTCGGCAATGCGGCCCGGCGCAATCCCGCCCAAGTCTGCATCCAAGCCATAATAGATGGCCGGGTTCAGCGAAGCCATCCGATACGCGGCCGCAGGCGGCAGTCCCTGCTCAATCGCGATGGAAACGCACAAATCCAACGTGCCCGCCGACAGGAAAAACGGCGATGCCCCATCGGTGGTGAACATCAGCCGGTCCCACGCGGTGAATCCTGTGTCCAAGAGCCCCCGAATGAGGTGCGGCAGGTCCGGCCGGATGGACGAATGCCGCAGCGCCGCGTAATACCCGAGGCGTACGCGGGCCCACACATCCTCCGCGGAGATGCTTTCGTGACAGGCCGTCGCGCCGCCGGCCGCCATGACGTTCAAGGTGTGGATGGAAGCCCCCGGGTTGTGCGTCTCGATGCGCTTGCCCGAGGCCCGCGCAATGGCGACCCGTTCGACCATGCCAGGGTCGAGATCGAACAACATCTTCCACCCTGTCAACTCGCCCGCCTGCAGCACGGATGGATGGTCCATCGTGCGGCGGATGCGGTCTGGTGTAAACTTCTTCATCTCATCGCTGTTGCCCATCTGGGGGTCCAGCCGGCACCACCAGTAGCTCTTGACGGGCAGCCGAGACAACACCTCGAATACGCGTTCCATCTCGGTTTGTTCAAGGTTCAGAAAAAACGGCATGTTGTCCTGTAACACAGCGGTGGTTCCGCGTGCCACCGAGTACGCCGCAAAGGTCTGTGGGTTGTACATCAAACAAGAATGGGCGTGCGGCTCGAAATACCCCGGCACCAGGGTCTGGCCGGCAGCGTCCAGCACGACCGTACGCTCGTCCACCATCGGATCACGATCGCCCACGTACGCGATGCGTTTGCCCGACACGACGACATGGGCTTCGCTGACTTCGCCGGTATACACGTTGAGGACAGCCGCATTGCGAATCCACGCGTTCGCAGGAGAGAGGCCGCGCGCCACGCGAATCAGTTCCGTCAATTCGGCCGAGTCCACCGCGCTACCCCCTCGCTGCATAGGCTCGCGCGATGGCCGCGCCAACCGCCGCGTTGTTTTCAATCAGCCGCACATTCGCCTGCAGGGATTTCCCCTCGGTCAGGCGTTCGACCGCGGCGAGCAGGTAGGGCGTGACCTCTTTCCCGACGATCCCGTCCGCCTCCGCCTGCCGCAGCGCCGCTTCGATGGCTTGCCCGATGTCCGCTGGCGGCAGCTCTGCGTCTTCCGGAATCGGGTTGCCGACCAAGAGACCCCCGCGCAGTCCAAGCGACCACTTCACGTGCGCAATCTGCGCAACCTGGTCGGGCGTGTCGACCCGGTAGCCCGCCGCAAATCCACTGTCGCGGGTGTAGAACGCTGGGAACTGGCTGGTCTGGAAGCCAAGCACGGGGACGCCGAGGGTCTCCAGCACCTCAAGGGTGCGCCCAATATCGAGAATCGCTTTGGCGCCCGCGCACACAACCACCACTTCCGTCTGGGCCAGTTCCTGCAGGTCCGCGGAAATGTCCATTGTATCTTCGCCGCCTCTGTGAACGCCGCCGATACCGCCCGTGACAAACACGTGGATCCCCGCCAAGCGCGCGGCAATCATCGTCGCCGCCACCGTGGTGGAAGCCGTCTGCCCAGTCGCAAGCACCACCGGCAGGTCGCGGCGGCTCGCCTTGACGACGTGCCCGGTCTGCGCCAGTGCTTCAATTTCCGCGTCCGTCATGCCCACGCGAATTTTTCCATCCTTGATAAAAATGGTGGCGGGGACAGCGCCGCCTTCGCGAATGATGCGCTCCACCGACCGTGCCGTTTGCACGTTGGCAGGATAGGGCATGCCATGCGTGACAATCGTCGTCTCCAGCGCGACAATCGGCTTTCCTTCCGACATCGCCTGCTGCACCTCTTCGCTGTATACCAGGTAGTCCGCTGCCACGCTGTCCAGCGCGCTGCCAAGCAGGCCCCCCGCTCGATTCGTTGTCAAGTTGCTGTTCATTGTTTGTCTCCCTTCCCGCGGCGGTCCGACACCGCATGGACTGGGTCGGACGCACGCTTGAGCACGGACGCTGTCGACGCCACCATCTGCGCAGCCAGTCCCTGCGCGTAGTCGACCGCCTCTGCCCACGCCATTTTCGTATAAATTCCATAGATGATCCCGGCGGTGAACGCATCGCCAGCCCCGGTCACGTCCACCACTTCCACGCTGCGGGCCGGGACCAGCCCGGTCCACGCCGCGGTATCGACATGCACGCCTTGCTCGCCCAGCGTGCAAATCACAGTTTGAACCCCGCGCGCCCGCAGCGCGCGCGCCGCACGCGCGACATCTTCCAAGGTTGCAACCGGCATGTCCGACAAGGCAGCGAGTTCGTCCCGGCTCGGTGTAATGACGTCGAGCCGGCTCAGACATGGCAGCAGCCGCAGGGCCTTCGGGACCGAGACCGGATCGGCAACGGTCACCGCACGCGGCGACTCGTCCCGCGCTGCATCCAGCGCCAAGGACAAGACATCCGCCGGCAGATTCGCGTCCAGACACACCACTTTTGCATCGCCAAACGCGCACCGGCGTGACGTCAGTTCGACAGGAGACAGGTGGTCCATAATGGCCATATCCGCCACCGCGATTTCCATCTCGCCGGAACGGTCCATGACGGCCAGATACGTCCCCGTCCGTTCACCTTCCACCGGGAACACGTGTTCGACATCCACGCCGACGTCCTGAAGGTGCCGCAGGACCTCCTGCCCTGCCGCGTCGTCGCCGACAGGCGCCACCAGCCGTACTGGACATCCGAGCACCGCGAGGTTTTCCGCGATGTTGCGGCCCACACCGCCGAACGTCCGCCACACCGTCCCTGGATTGCTGGTGTGAAGCGCCGTCTCGTCACGCAGCCGCCCCTTGATGTCCAAGTTCGCGCCGCCGACCACCACCACTATACCGTTCATGCCACTGCCTCCCCTGAATCTCCTTGAAATTCTACACGTTTTTCGACACGTGATCCAAACGACTCTTCATCCGTCCGCATCATTTCTCAGGGAATAACACACACTGGCATTTGTCGAAAAATATATTTGCCGCCATCGGGAGATCCAATCGCTTCACACCTTCATTTGTGCTATTTTTTACGCTGTAGATGTTGTCGTGTTTCGACAAACTCTGCGATTCCGGCGGAATCGCGCTAGAATCCGTTGACGGGGACAAGCTTGTCGAGCGTATGACGGATACACAAAAAGAGGGGGCTCAGTACCATGAACAAAAGGAAATGGGGCGTCGGTGTCGGTGCAATGCTGGCGTTGTCCACCCTGGTGGCTGGCTGCGGCACGGCAAACAACACCTCTGGCGGCAACGCGAGCGGGAATGGCACCAGCGGAAGTGGAAGCAAATTCAAAGTCGGACTGGTGCTGGACACCGGCGGACTGAACGACCACAGCTTCAACCACCTGGCCTATCTCGGGCTGCAAAAGGCGGAGAAACAGCTGGGTGTCCAGGGCGAGTATGTCACGTCCAACTCCGCAAACGACTACGTGCCCAACCTGACCCGGTTTGCACGTGACGGAGACAACGTCGTCATCGCCGTCGGTTACCTGATGGAACAAGCCGTGGAGAAGGTTGCGAAAGAGTATCCAAACACCAAGTTCCTCATCATTGACGACACCATCACAGGCTATCCGAACGTGGCCTCTGCCGTCTTCAAGACGGAACAGTGCGGCTACCTGGCGGGCGCAATGGCCGGCCTGATGGAAAAGGACAAGAGCATCAAGGGCATCAACAGCCAGAACGTGCTGGGCGTCGTCGGCGGACAACAAATCCCGCCAGTGACCTCCTACATTGCCGGCTTTGAGCAAGGTGCTGAGAAAGTCGACCCGGGTGTCAAGGTCATCGTGAAGTACGCCAACAGCTTTACCGACCAGGCAACAGGTCAGCAACTGGCGCAGGATGAGATTTCCCAGGGTGCCGATATCATTTTCCCAGTTGCAGGCGGGACGGGAACCGGATCGATTGAAGCGGCCAAGGATGCGCACGTGTACGCGATTGGCGTCGATGCGGACCAGAACTACATCGCGCCCAGCACCGTCATCACCAGTGCCACCAAGGGCGTGGACACCGCGACCTTCGACGTCATTCAACAAGCGCAGGCCGGCACATTCAAATCCGGCGTGCAGTACTTTGACCTTTCCAACAACGGCGTAGGCATCGCGCCCCCGAACAGTGCGGTTCCGAAGTCCATTATCAATCAGGTCAATCAGATTGCACAGCAAATCAAGAACGGACAGATTACGGTGTCCGCGAACATGCCGAGTCAGTAATCCACACCAGTTTCCAGGAAAGGGGGAGTCCACCATTCTTCGGCGAACCGCCGGACAATGCGCCTCCCCCTCTTCTTTTGGATCTGAATCCACCTATAGGCGGGGCGATCCACAATGGAAGGATTTCTTGAAGTCAAAAACGTGACAAAAGCTTTCCCTGGCGTCGTGGCCAACGACCACGTGAACCTCTCCCTGCGCCAGGGCGAAGTTCATGCCATTCTTGGCGAAAACGGTGCCGGAAAGTCGACCTTAATGAAGTTGATTTATGGCCTGTACCAGCCCGACGCGGGCGAGATTTGGCTCGAAGGCCGCCCGGTGCACTTTCACAGCCCGCGTGACGCGATTCGCGCCGGGATCGGCATGGTGCACCAGCACTTCATGCTCATTCCAGCCCTCTCCGTCGCGGACAATGTGGTCCTTGGCGATGAACCGGGCAAAATCCGCTACGACCGCCGGGAAGCGATTCGCCGTGTGCGCGCCTTGTCTGAGCAATACCGGCTGGCGATTGACCCAACTGCCAAAATCGGTTCCCTGTCGGTTGGACTGCAGCAGCGGGTGGAAATCTTGAAGGCGTTCTACCGCAAAGCAAAGGTGCTGATTCTGGACGAGCCTACGGCCTTGCTCACACCGCAGGAAACGGAGGAATTGTTCGAAGTCGTGCGCCACCTCAAGGCAGAGGGCGTTCCGGTGTTGTTCATCAGCCACAAGCTCGATGAAGTGCGGGCGATTGCAGACCGCGTCACGGTGATGCGCGCCGGCAAAACGGTCGAAACAGTCCCTGTTGCCGGTGCCACCGCGCAGGAACTGGCCAACCTCATGGTGGGCCGGGACGTGGTCCTGCGCATCGACAAAAAGCCAGCAGAACCAGGACCGGTTGTGCTCGACGTGCGCGACGTCCGGGTCCACGGCGCCGACAAACAGGAGCACGTACGCGGCGTGTCGTTTCAAGTTCATGGCGGAGAAATCTTCGGATTGGCAGGCATTGACGGAAACGGTCAGTTTGAACTGGTCGACGCGATTGCCGGTTTGCTGCGCGTGTCCGGCGGGGCTGTCCACTTTGACGGCCGGGACATCACCCATCTCAGTCCAGCGGACCGCACCACGGCTGGCATTTCCTATGTTCCGCAGGACCGGCAGTTGGACGGATTGGTGCTGGAGTTCGACCTGGTGGAAAACACGATTTTGCGTGATTTCCGGCGCCGGCCGTTTTCGCGCGCCGGCTGGCTCAACCGGGTGCCCGCGCTGCGCTACGCAGAGCGGCTGATTGAACAATTTGACGTGCGCCCGCGCAACGTCCATCGTAAAGCGGGAGAACTCTCCGGGGGCAATCAGCAGAAGGTGATTCTCGCCCGGGAAGTCGCTCGTGATCCAAAACTGTTGATTGTCGCCCAGCCCACGCGTGGACTGGATGTCGGCGCGATTGAGGGCATCCACCGCGAATTGATTCGCCTGCGCGACGAAGGCAAGGCGGTGCTCTTGGTATCGCTGGAACTGGACGAAATCCTCAGTCTGTCGGACCGCATCGGCGTCATCCATCACGGAGAAATGGTGGACATCGTTCCCGGAGACACTGCGACGCGGGAACAGATTGGCCTGTTGATGACGGGCGTACGTCCGAACGGTGCGACGGAGGAGGTGACCAACGCGTGAACAGCGTATGGCAGAATATCGGACGCAATATCGGCATGCCGCTGTTGGCTTCGTTGTTTGCCATTGTGATTGGCGGAATCATTGTCGCAATCATCGGGTTCAATCCATTGGTCGTCTATGGTTCGCTGGTTTCCGGCGCCTTCGGAAACCTCTACAACCTGGGCTCGACGCTCAGCGGCGCGGTACCGCTGATTCTCATCGGACTTGGCATCGCCATCGCCTTTAAGGCCGGCCTGTTCAACATTGGCGCAGACGGTCAGTACTGGGTTGGCGCGATGGCGTCCGTCTGGATTGGCTACCACTTCACCGGCATGCCCGGCTTCCCCCACATCCTGCTGGCGTTGCTTGGCGGCATGTTGGCAGGCGGCATCTGGGGCGGCATCGTACCGGGCCTCGCCAAGGCGTACCTTGGGGCTCACGAGGTCATTACGACCATGATGATGAGCTACATCGGGATCTTCCTGGTGGAGTACATGATTGAAGAGCCTCACGCGCCCATGCGCCAGCCAGGGTTTTTCCCGCAGTCTCCGCAAATTGCGACCAATACCCAGTTGGCGCCGTTCCTGCCGCTGCAGGTGTTTCAGCAGTCGCAATTGTCGGTTGGACTGTGGATCGCGCTGGCTGCCGCGGTCGTGGTGTGGATTCTCCTGCAGCGAACCACCTTCGGGTTTCAGGTGCGGGCGGTCGGATTCAACCAGCGCGCGTCTCGTTACGCGGGCATTCGCGTGCCGCTGTACACCGTGCTGACCCTCGGCATCTCCGGCGTGTTCGCAGGCCTTGCGGGCGGTGTGCAGATGCTCGGCGTTCAGTACCAGTTGAACGACAGCTTTGCCTCTCAATATGGGTATACGGCCATCGTCGTGTCGCTGCTCGCCCGAAACAACCCGTTCGGGTGTGTGATTGCTGGCATCTTTTTCGCCGCGCTCAACACCGGCGGGCAAAACATGCAGCAGGTTTCCGGTGTACCCGCGAGTTTGACCCAGGTGCTGACCGGTCTCATCATTTTCTTCGTAGCAGCGGAACGTCTCATCCCGATGATGCGGGCATGGGTGCGCCGGCGCCGGCCGGATGCGCGTTCGCATGCCGCAGATGAAGGAGGAACTTTGGCATGACCGTATTAGCAAACCCACAACTGTGGGCGGGTACCCTTTCCCTCGCCGTGCCGCTCGCGTTCCCGGCGATTGGCGGAACCTTCTCGGAGCGTACCGGCGTGGTCAATATCGCGATGGAAGGCATCATGCTGGTCGGTGCGTTCTTCGCTGTCGCCTGTTCGCACTGGACAGGCAATCCGTGGCTGGGCCTGTTGGCCGCGATGGTCGCCGGCGGGCTCGTTTCATGGATGTTCGCCTGGGCCGCGATTCGTATCGCCGCAGACCAGGTTGTGCTCGGGATGGCCATCAACTTCTTTGGCGCCGGCATCACAGCGTTTTTGCTCAACACCATCTTCGGATACAACGGTACACCAACATCCACGCCCGCGCTGCCGATGGTCACGTTCCCGGCGCTGGCCAACGTTCCCGTGCTGGGCTGGTTTTTCCACCAGCAAAGCGTGCTGGTGTATCTGATGCTGCTGCTGGTCATCGTCTCGCACTGGTTCCTGTTCCACACACGTCTCGGCTTGCGCATGCGAGCCGTTGGGGAAAATCCGCTCGCAGCGGACACCCTTGGTCTCAATGTCTGGCGCCTGCGGTATACAGGCGTGATCATCGGCGGCGTGCTCTCCGCCATCGGCGGCGCGTATCTCTCGATTGGGATTTTGAACAGCTTTGACGTCAACATGACCGACGGCCGCGGTTACATCGCACTGGCCGCGATGATCTTCGGAAAGTGGACGCCCTTCGGCTCGTTCGGCGCTGCGCTGCTGTTCGGATTCGCGTCGTCCCTCGGCAACGTGCTGCAAGGGAGTAACGTGCCCACCGACTTGATTGCCATGCTGCCATACGCACTGACGATTCTCGCGCTGGCAGGCTTGGTTGGACGAAGCACTGCGCCGGCCGCGGACGGGATTCCGTACCTGCCGAACCGGTGAGCGGAGGCTGGCAGGCAGGGCCGGCTGGCGGGGCTGGCAGGCAAGGCCCCGATAAGGAAGGAAAGATGCCTAATGCGTCGGGATCCCATGGCCATCGCGGGGCTTAAGGCAGGAAAGGTGCCCTAAGCGCGAGGGCGAGCAGGTTGCAGGCGGCGGCTTAAGGAAGGAAAGACGCCTTAAAGTGGACGGGCCGGCACCGCCGGACCCACGCTAAGGAAGGAAAGGTGCCTTAGAGCCGGAGGCCCGGTCTGCCATAAGGTAGGAAAGGCGCCTTATACGTCGGGATCCGACAGCCCTCACGGCAGCCTAGGGAAGAAAGGACGCCTTAAGTGGACGGGCCGGCACCGCCAGACCCACGCTAAGGAAGGAAAGGTGCCTTAGAGCCGCCGGGCCGGCCTCCACAATGTAGAAACGGTGCCTGAAGCGGTGGTGGGGCGAACCGAGCCCTGGCCTCACCCAGGCAACAACGTCGCCCCACCCGGCCCTTGCCTGACCACAGCGACCCAAATCAAAAAGGCTGCCGCACACGCCGCAATGGTACGTGGGGCAGCCTTTTTCTTCGTCGTACGCGCCTCTTCTGGGCCACGCCTGTTTGATACATCTCGATGCCTGATACGCCGGCCTTATCCCTTCGACACATCTCGCTTCTTGTGGTAGAAGGTGCCCGCCGCCGTTGCAACAATGCGGCCTTGGTCATCGTGCACCTCGCAGCGCGCGGAGTTGATTTGCGAGCCGCCTGCGACGACTTCGCCGACACCCGTGATGGAGCCGCTAACCACGGGCAGGTGATAGCGCACGTTCAAATCGACCGTCACACCAGGCCGAGTGCTTTTCAGAAAGCTCGCCATGCCGAGCGTGTTGTCACAGAGATAGGCCATGATGCCGCCGTGCAGGATGCCGCCAGGATTCATCATCCAGTCCCTGACGGGGATGGTCAGTACCGCGCGGTCATCCTCCACGCGACGATGTTCACCGAGAAACTCGTGCAAGAAGTAGGTTGCGCCCTTTCGCTCCCGTGCTCGCTTCGCCGCGTTGGCTGCGTGCAGGGCCATCTGGAGATCGGCTTCATCAAATTCTGCTAACGCCGCCAGGAGGTTCTCCTTGCCAGTCACTTCCGTCGTCGTCATCCACCATCCACTCCACTCCGATGTGTCTCTACGTCATCTTACCGCTTCCGCGATGGGGATGCCAGCCAAACCCTTCCGGACGGTCGGTAGGTCTCGCAAACACGCCGCTACGCCCACGCACCCCCGCACGACACGGCCCGCAGAGCATCGCCCGGCCCGGCTCACTCCACCGCCCGGCTCACTCCACCGCCCGGCCGGCTGCGCTCAGCTCCGGCCCGCTCACTCCACCGCGCATCGGGTTACAGGCCGAGGCTTTTCGCGATGATGGTCTTCATGATCTCGTTGGTCCCCGCGTAGATGGACATGACCGGCACGTCGCGGTACCGGCGGGCAACCTTGTACTCCTCCATGTAGCCGTACCCGCCGTGCAACTGCATGCAGGCTGCGACCACTTCTTTCACCATGTCTGTATGCCAGTACTTCGCCATGGACACCTGCATCACCACGTCCTCGCCGGCGATGTGACGGGCAATGAGCTGATCGAGAAACGCCCGCCCCAGTTCGATTTTTGTCGCCAGCTCCGCAATCGTAAAGCGGGTGTTCTGGAACTTGCTGATGGGCTGTCCGAACGCCTTGCGCTGCTTCACGTACGCGATGGTCTCCTTCAGCGTCTCCTCCGCCGAGGTCTGTGCAGCGATGGCTACGACCAGCCGCTCCTGTTGCAGCTTCTCCGTCAGGTACTGGAACCCCTTGCCCTCTTCGCCGAGCAAATTGGACGCAGGCACGCGGCAGTTGTCGAAAAACAGTTCAGCGGTATCCTGACTGTGCTGACCCACCTTTTCCAGCTGCCGTCCCCGTTCAAATCCCGGCGTGCCCCGCTCCACCCAAATCAGGCTCATGCCTCGATGCGGCGGATTCGCATGCGGGTCCGTTTTGCACACGACCAGGACCAGGTCCGACGCGATCCCGTTTGTGATAAACGTCTTCTGCCCATTGAGGATATATGTATCACCGTCGCGCACGGCCGTGGTTCGGACACCCGCCAGGTCTGAGCCAGCACCCGGTTCCGTCATCGCGATCGCGGTGATGATGTCCCCGGTGACACACCCTGGCAGCCACTTCTTTTTCTGCGCCTCCGAGCCGTACGACAGTAAGTAAGGCAGCACAATGTCGTTGTGCAGCCCAATGCCAGTCAGCCCGCTGCCGACCCGCTCCAATTCTTCGCCAATCACCACGGAATACGAAAAATCCACGCCCGCACCGCCGTATTCCTCGGGTACACTGGGCCCCAGGTACCCCTGTGCTCCTAGTTTCCGCCAGAATTCACGCGGCACCCGGTGCTCTCGTTCCCATTGGTCAAAGTACGGCACGGCCTCCTTTTCCAAAAACTTGCGCAGCGCCGTCCGGAACATCTCGTGTTCTTCCGTGAGGTATAAATGCTTCACCCGAAACGTCTCCTCTCGTCCATCTTTACACCCAATTTGCACGATACTGAAAATAATCATAGCGTTTGTAGAGAGACGTTTCAAAAGGTGGCACAGCCGCTCAGCAGCCACTCCATCCAACCTGCGCAAAACGACGCATGAGCGCGCTGCGGCTCCGGGAGGTTATGGATGCGGAAAGACGCTGGGTGAGAGGGCGAGGACGAGACCAGACCGAGGGCAAGGGCAGACAGAATGCGGGGACAGCGCAGCTGAGGGGGCCGGCCCGCTCGCAGCGCAATCAGGCCCGCCCCGGCTCACTTTCGGGAGACAAATCCAGCTCGGCGCTCGTCCCCAGCTGGCGCTGGAGCTTGCGGTACTGCAGCAGCATCGCGACACGCCAAGGCGCAATCATGCCGAATGCCAAAATGAAGAACAGCGACCCTGTCTGCACAATCGTCACATACTGCTCCACGTACTGATGCAACACAATCCGCAGAACCAGCAGTGCAAGCAGAATCAGCACAAATCCCTTCGAGCGCTTCAGGAAAATCTGGTTGTCCACGATGCGCATCTTCGAAGTCAGAATCAGCGGGTACGAGAAAATGAGCCCCGCGCAAAATGCCAACCCTGCGTACAGCCACGGGTCGCGCGTCTGCGGCGCGAGAAACATCAGAAACCCGGTACTCATCCCGAGCGGCGGCATGATGATTTTTCTGGCCGTAACCGGCCTGTTGCTGCCGCGCGTCCGTACAAAGATAACGGTCAGTGCAAAAAGAACGGTAATCACCGTACTCACGATTTGGCCCATGTGACCCGACATATGCAACACCTGCCTGCTTCCAGTTTAGACCTTGACCCCCTTCACTGTCTGCCCTCAATCGCAACAATTTATAAACACTTTGCCCCAGATTCCGACAGTTTTATCCTCGGCCATGATCCTGAATAATCCATGAAGCACCCCGTAGACCTTAGCGAGGGCTCCCGAGAGTTGATCCCTCAGCCCGAAATGAGTACCATCTCTTGTCCGTAGGAACCCTAAGGTCCTGCTGCACTCTCCCAATAGGCGCTCACTCCAATCGATTTCGTCAAGGCCGAGTAATCGGTCGCACACGTTGTTGGTCAGCACCGGCAATCCCGAGCTGTTCATGTTCGTAAGGACGACAATCCCGACTTCTCCTCCGGGAGCAGGGTAACCAAAGCTGAAAAGCCGTCGATATTGCCTCCGTGATGGATCCGCTGGTGGCCCCGGTACGGTTCGATGAACCACCCCATCCCGTAGTTCATCTACGGCGTTTCGGCGAATTTCCACGGATACAGCTGACAGACCATCTGACGCTTGTGCAGTTCGGCCAGGTTGCGCTCCGAGACGATACGTTCCCCGCCCAACTCGCCGCCGTTCAGGTGCAGTGTCAACCAGTTAGCCATGTCCAGGGCGTTTGAGTTGATGGAGCCTGCCGGACCGATGGTCGGGATGTCGCGAAATGGAATGTTGTTCACCGTCCCGTCCTCCTCCTCGTGATACGGGAATGCGTAATTCGGCATTTTATGGTGGCCCCACTTGTCAGGACAGGATTTTTTGATTTCTAAGCTATAGACCCTTTTTCCCTGTCCCCACCATCTTTTTAGGATGAGCGGGAGGGGGGAATGGCCGTAGGTCAGAGGGGAGGAGCGAAGCGGCTGCCCCTGTTCGTTCTCCTTGGTGTTTCCGCAACTTAAAAGTGCAGAAAAACGCGGCGCTCCGATATACCGCATTTTGCATAACAGTACAGAATTGGACGGGCTCGTTGTTGAACTAAAGCCCCCGTTAACGACAGAGGACGAGTCAAAAGCCAAGTCTATTAGGACCTATAAAGCACACTATGCCGACTGGTCTTAAAATTCTTAGTTCGTCCATCCCTTGATGAACACCATGTGTTCAGTAGTATCAAGGTCTGGACGGTGCTGAAGACCAATCTTCTCGGCCACTCGTATAGATGGTGTGTTCGATGAACGGATCCGGGCTACCACGGGCAATTCAGGTATATGATCACGTGCCATCTGTACTGCAACCCGAGCCAATTCCGTGGCATAACCGTGGCCCCAAGCCTTAGGTGAAAACCTGTAGTAAAGGTTTAACACATCGCGCTCTCGCCAGTGATATCGCCTGATTCCCCCAACTCCGATTACATCCGATTGAGGTGGCCAGACAGCGACCCAATAACCATATCCATAAGTCAACCAGTCCTTGCGCCACTCTTCTACTTTTTCCTCGGCCTCGTTTAGGTTTTTCATCGGACCAGAAGGACGGTACCTGTTTGTAGCAGGATCGCCTTCGATCGAAAGCACAAAAGGTGAATCTTCTGGTATTGGCATCCGAAGGATTAGATTATTAGTTCTAACCTGTTCAAAGACTTTCCGAATTACAAGGTTCACAATTAATGGCCCCCCGAGCTTAGAAACACCTGTTGTGTGGAAAGTTACAGTGCTCTCTTGTCCCTCCACCTTCTTCAACTCTTCTGCCCTATAGCGCAACAAGATGTCACAAGGCTTTGCATGGATATACAGAAATCATGAATAAAATAGCGCCGCGTTTTTCTGCAAATTCGAACCACGGAAAACACCTTGGTCCTCTTGCCGTTCAGCACTCTCCCTTCCTGTATATGTATCTTTGAATATCTCATCCCCCTGCTGTTCCAGTATGCTATTCAGCAGGGAGTCCGTCCAACCCGATTTCGGGGTTAAGAGGTAGAGTAAAGCATCTGAGGCTGCTTTACTCTATCTATTTTTACTTACTTACATTAACTGGGCAGTTACTCGGAGCATATGGCTGTAGATCAATATCTTCAATGGGGTGATCTAAAGAAAGTTCGGCTGCCAGCTTGCCGAAATATGGACCCATGGTCAATCCTGATGCACCTAATCCCGTCGCAATCACCAATCCTTCATATTGAGGAATGAAGCCGAGTATTGGAATATGGTTTGGCGCCATGGGTCTGAACCCGATTCTGATCTCATGAAGTGTCCCGTCGCTGAGTCCCGGTGCCACATCCAACCCTGCATTCAGCACCTCACTTACGCCTCTGGCTGTCAGGCGATAATCAAAACCCGAGCCCGTTTCTCTCGTTGCTCCTACAACAACGCGATGATCGCTGAAGGAAAGAAGATAGTAACTTGTTTGCGGAAGCACCACCGGCCACTTTGACGTATCTTGATCGGGCAAACGAATATGGATAATTTGCCCCCTCTGGGGTTCAATCGGCAATTGCACCCCAAGCGGTTCCAATAGATATGGTGTCCATGCTCCTGTTGCCGCGATGACCCGGTCTGCCGTGATCGTCTCGGACTTGGTTTTAACGCCTGTCACTTTTCCTTCAACGGTGTATAATTCGGCCTCTTCTTGTAAATATACAGCACCGTGTTTCCTCGCTGCGTTCAATAATGCCTCACGCATCAGTCGCCCATCGATACGAGCCGCCCCCGTTACGTGTATGGCGCCAAAATCCGGGGCTAGCGTGAGTTTCCGGGTTATGTTAGCGAATGCTCAGGAACGTAAGCCCAGCAAGGGATTACGGGGGAGTCGTTGTATTACCCACCGATTCGATACTGATCCAAATTCAAAGCTTCCACAATGCGTCTTGTATCCGGATCCAGTTTACTCAGCGAGAACGATTGCCGATCCTTTTTGCTTGCACCTTTCTTTGGGTATACGGTGATGACCTGTTTGACTTCGCCCAGGATGTCCAGCATCCGATTGATGCTGATGTCGATCCCGTGACCATGCAGTTCCCGATTCAGCAGGCTGCACAAGCGAAGGGCCAGAACGCAGTAGAAGGCGTGGACCCGAATTTTTTGATCAGTCCAGTGATAGATCGGTCGAAAGTCCAGGTGATCTGCGTTCTTCATTTGTTTGAAGGCTTGCTCAATGTGATACTGCGACCGGTAAGCCGTGACAATCCGTTCGTTAGTCCAGTCGTGGTTGTCCGTGTAGAGAATTGTTTTCCCCAACTGACGTTTGCGCAGCTCTTCAAGCCGCGACAGGTCCAGCGAGAATTCCAACTGAACCGCATCCGACACGGTAGATAGCTCAACGACAAACAGATCTTTCATGAACTCTGCATGCAGAATCTGGTCGACCTGATGTTGGACGGAGCTGAGGGTGGGCTTGCGCCCTTTCCGAATCACTCCCTCCTGACGGGCCTTGAGAGTTGTCTGCAGTTCGCGCAGGCGAGTCGTGCACTTCTCGATGTTCTTTTGAATTCCCTGCAGTTGGCCTTCTTCCAGCCTGGGATTGTGGACTACAAGCACCGTCATGTCCTGACCATACGCTGGATACGTAGTGCGGTAGGCCGTGACCCCCTCGTACTTGGTGCCCGTAACCGGCACGAATTCTGCTCGGTCAATGTCCAGCAACGGTTTGCATTGGGAAAGCTTCAGGGAGCCAACTACGTGGAACTTCGTCGTTCCGGCTTGTAGCTGTTTGAGGTGTTCCGGCGAGTTGTTCCCTTTGTCGAACACAAGCGTTGGTTCAAGCTTCCGGTCGCAAATTTTTTCGAACCGCTTTTGTAGTCTTTCGACAACGTCCAGGAACTGCCTGGCATCCGGCTGGTTCCCCGCGTACACTTCATGAAAGAGCGGGACATTGAAATCCGGAGAGACCATCATGGATAAGCCGACGATCTTCAAATCGCCGCGTTTCTCTTTGCTATGGCCGCGCTGAGGCAGTTTGCTGTCCGAGTTGGTGTCCACAAATGTGAAGAAGTTTGTCGTGTCATAGATCAAGCAGTCCAGGCTCAGCCCGTAGGTTTGGACAACCTTTTGAGTAAACACATCCTCAAACTCACCAATCGCCTGTTCAGACAGGGCATTCATATGATCCCAAAAGCGTTGGCTGGACAAATGATGCGCCTTGGCTGGGATAACCCGATCCAGGCATGTTTTCGTGAACCATGCAGCAATCTTGCTTTTGCTTGTGGGATCCACCGCTCGATTGATCGCAGCAATGAGCATGTATTCTCCGATGGTCAGACCCTGCGAGCGCTTGGGAGCTACCTGATTGATGAGTTCCACGACACCCAGTCGCTTGGCCAAGTCATACAGTGCCATGACAGATCCAAACTCAAGGACAATGCTGTACTTGGGTTGGTCCAGATCAGATGGTGCATCCATGGCTGCAGCGATGTGCTCCGCACGGCCCAGATACTTCTGGCGTACGATGCGAGGCTTCCCGTCGACACGGGCTGATTCCACGAGGTAGTAATACACTTGGCCCTTCTTCTTCTTTTTGATGATGGAAGCCAGGTCAATCGCCACCTCTACAGTAGGGTAATACATACATTCGACAACGAAGTCCATTCACCTGCAAACGCGGCGCAAAATAGCCAAATCTACTAGAAATATACCGCGACAAAAGTAGGGTAATACTTTTGGATGGATATTCAACCACAAATATCCATCCAACAATTGCAGTTGGGGTGCATCTTCACGGGGAGCAAATTAAATTGTGCGCTGATTTTCTCTGGAAAAAATTCTCGTAACCCGGAAACTCACGCTAGTGGCGGAAACAACTTTTGCGGTTCACCCGGCGCCAAATATGTAATATCTCCTACTTCTGGTGTCTGCTTTTTCCTTTCCATTACCCTTTTCTCGATCTCTTTTAATTCCTCGACATCCTTACTGATACCGAGCCCGCCAACAACGGCATAACCTAAATCCGTTTCACCATCGGCTTCTAATTGGGATACGAGCGTTGGATAATAGCAGGCGCTTGCTTTCGACATATCGTACCAAGCCGGATCATCCACGCGTGAAAGCCATGGACAAACTATCCCCGCACCGGCAGCGGTCGCTTGTCCTTCATGTTTTTTATCAACGATAACGACTTCTGCACCCTTTAATGCTAAATGATAAGCCGCGCTTGCTCCCACGATACCTGCTCCTAATACGACAACCTTCATTTTCACCAGTCCTTTCTTACGTGAATTAGTCTATTCCCCGCATCATGTGATGGATTCTTGGCGCGAAGAAGAATAAGATAACACCTAAAATCATGATGATCCCGCCTACAAGACCAAAATAGCTGACCTCCGTAGCCGGTTTGAAAAGCGGCACAATCTGAGCATTAATCCCTTGCGCCGTAGCGTCGGAAATCAACCATAAACTCATGGTTTGTGCCGAAAAAGCTGCCGGCGCGAGCTTCGTTGTGGCCGATAAACCAACCGGAGACAAACACATAGCACCGACGATAACCAAGAAATAACTTGCCACCAGCCAGAACGGACTTGCCTTAACATCAGTGCCAGATAAAAGCGAGGGCAGGGTTAAGATTAAAAATGACAGTCCGGCAAAAACGAGCCCGAAAGCGAATTTCCGCGGCGTCTTCGGTTGTCTGTGTCCTATTTTGATCCAAATAAAAGCAAAAGTAGGCGCCAAAATGACTGTACATATAGGATTCAGCGATTGGAACCAGGACGACGGAATCATAAAACCAAAAGCATTCAAGTTCGTTCTTTGATCTGCGAATACAGCCAAAGTCGTTGAGCCTTGTTCATCGATAATCCAGAAGAACACTGAGGCGATGAACAAGAAAATATAAGCTCGAATTCTCGATTTTTCTACATCAGTAGTTCTTTGACTCGTCAACATTACAATAAAATACAAAATCGGAATAATGATCGCTACAATCGTGTGTGGCCGCTCGGATTATTTGACGGTGAAATTCCAGATGTCATTGTCACCTGGAATCGGCGCGGAAGTTTCACGCATTTTGTCGGCCTTTGAATAAATAAAGGGGGCCGCCTTAGGCGACCCTCCTGCCAACGTGCTCGTCTAGAAGTATATCCACCTCGCAGTGTAAGTTCGGTTGCGCATCAGCACGAATGCGTCACTGCGCTGGTCGTCTTCGTGGAAGATCGCGTACCATCCCTCAGCACACCACTCTATTCTCGCGTAGTAATATCTGTCGCCGATCTCGATTTCAATCGGGTCTCCGCAATGCAAGTCATGTTCATCTTGTTCATCTGCAAAGTACCATCGGTCCCGCAGTGAACTGAATCGTAGATTTCCCGTCATGAGCCGCTCACCTCCATCCATGCCCGCTCCACATGACTGTTATCAACGACGCTGTGTCCCAACGTTGCAGCGTCGATCAGCGCGCCACGACACAGTGTGTTAATCAACCGGGGATTACCTTGGCTGGTTCTCGCAATCAACTTCACGGCATCAGCTGAGAAAATCGTTCTCTCCTGACCCACGCTCGCCAGCTGCTTCGAGACATAGTCCTGCACTTCAGCCTCGGTCAACGTCCCCATGTGGTAGCGAATTTGGATTCTCCCGGATAGTGAAGTCAGGATTCGGAGTTTCATCTTCTCCCGCAATTCTGTTTGTCCCACCAGCCAGAGGGAAATCGGCGAGAATGAATCAGCCCGAAAATTGTTGAGGAACCGAAATTCGGCCAGCATCTGCGGGTCGAGTTCATGTGCTTCATCGACGATAATCACGACTTGTTGGCCTTTTTGGTAGCTTTCTTCGAGCACCTGGTGAACGAGCGCCTGGTTATCTACCTGTCGAAACCTGGGCTGGATCTGCAGACGCTCGAGAATCACGCGGTATAGTGTTTTGGGCGTAAGTCCGGCGTTGGCGATATACATGAACTTGTATTGGCTCTCATCCATTCGCTTCATCACAGCGCGTACGGCCGTTGTCTTCCCGGTCCCGGTGTCCCCGGTTACAAGTGCCATGTGGCGGTGTTCCGTCGCGTAGATGAGCCTTGCAGAGAGCTCGCTGTGACCGTGAAACGCCACCAAGCGTTCGACCGGGATGTCACGGTCAAAAGGCTCCTGAGCGAAGCCAAAGAACTCAGTCATCATGAGATTCACCATCTTTCAGGGCACGAGCAAACGAGGTTCGCCCAAGCGACTGTTGCCTCTGCTTTTCGTGGGCTGCGGTAATCGTTTCGAGAAAGGAAATCCCTGGTTCGGTTGGTAGCTCTGAAGGTGGGGAATCGGCTTGCGTTACACGTTTGTCTGTGTGTCGGCGCATCTTCAGCGGGACGGCATTCGCGTAGTGCTTGCCCTCCAGCCATACCTGAATACGAGTGAGGTCGAAGGGGTTGTAGCGCAACGTCACGGTTCGCCCAACGAGGATGGACTCAACCTCGTACGTGTTTCCCTGCACTGAAATGCAGGCTGTCTTGTCCACCTTTGCCTTGTAGGTCCATTGAAATGCGTCTTCGAGCACATGCGGGTCCACCAACCGCAACGGACCGTGCGTGGTCAGTACGGCTGCAGGCCGTTTTTTCAACGTGCTGTGGGTTCTCTGGTGATACATTTTCTCCAGCCAGGCACGGAAGTAGCGATTGAGGTCGTCGAGATTCTGGATGGTACTGTTCTTCACACACAACTCGGCTTCCGGGCGGAAAGAGCGCTCTACGTAGCCGAAGTATCGTTCCAATTTCCCGCGCCCTTGGGGGAGAAATGGCCGGGAGTGACGAATCTCAAACCCGAGTCTGGCAGCCACCTCGCTCAACTGTTTTGACTGGTAAATCTTTGCATTGTCGCAGTAGAAGATTTTCGGCGTTCCATGCGTAGTAATCGCTTTTTTCAACGCATCCTCAAGCACCGGCAGATTCTCTCGAAAATAAAACGCGGCGTAGCAGATATAACGACTCTTATCGTCAAGTACAGCAACCAATCTGGCTACCCGCATCTGGCCCCCAGAGTTGGGGTCTGGGACGCGCAAGGAATCACAGACGTCACATTGCCAAATTTCGTGAACTTCATTGGCGGTATACCGCTGCCAGGTACGTTGCTTGCGCACTGCCTTTGTACGCTCCACCTTGGCTCTGCGCAAATGCGCGGACAGTGTGCTGCGCCGAATAAATCCTTCTGGAACGAGTCCTTCAGTCTCCAGCATCACAATGAGTTGCTCCACTGTGCGCAAGGGTTGTTCCTTACGCAAGGCCACAGCTCGTTCAATCACATGAGGGGGCAACACCCGCGGTCGGCGGTCGTCTGCCCGAAGTTGGGGAAGCAGCCCATCTACCCCTTCCTTTCGGTAGCCTGCCAAATATCGCTCTAGCGTGCGTTCCGAGAATCTTCTTTTCTCTCCGTTTGGCATCTCATGTTCCTGACTAGCCAGTTCCTCCAGCATCGCTTTTTGAGCACCACTCTCGGTTTGCCGCAATATCGGGGCAATAAGACCATAGCGGAACAGAGCGATTTGGCGTCGCGAATCATCTTGCATGTCCAGCTTCTCCTTCCCATACGAGATAGCCTCATTCTGGGGGCGGGTCCCATCCGCTCGGAAGATGGTTTTCTGTGGGATAAGCAGCGTTGTTACGGTGGAAGGGCTGGGGAGAGGCCATACGACACCCGCTTCACCGACAACGATGGGGCAAACAGGCAGACGACTTCACGCCTGAGATTCCAGAAGTCACTGCCGCCAGCCACGTCAAGCAGCACAAGCCGGTCATAATAGGTGCACAATACCGAGTCTCTGACGTTGTGGCGTAATGGAGGCAGTGGTACATCTGGCCGATGAAACTGGACAATCCGGGAGACCAAGGCGATGACTTTGGTCACCTGCCCCTGAATCCGAGTAAACCAGTTGCGGGCACATGACTCGGATAAGCAGACGCCGCATTCGGCCAATTTGGCTAGGGCAGCGTCTACCGTCAGTGTACCTGCCAAAAGGCTCACAAGAAGATCCTGGACCATGATTGTATACCGCTGGAAAGGTGCGACAAAGGATGGCAGGATTGCAAATGTCCGTTTGCAACTTGGGCACTGCCGCCGTTGTTGTAGGAAATCATGGCGCATCTCGCCTAAATCGAATGGACGACGACGGTAGTATCCGTGGACGTACGTATACGAATGTGAACAGTAAATACAAGGCACGTCGCGCGGTAGCAGCTTCTGTACAGCGAGGGCGTATTCTTCCGGGCTTACCGGATTGACAGATTTGCATTCTATGGATACGCTAGGCATACAGCGAGAGCCATTCGGCCTCGAATTAGGGAACGAAAGTAACTGGCCACCAACCGAGTACACTTACGTTACCCTGCGCAGATGGGAACGCCACCTGGGCCTACTGGGCACAGAGGGCGTTTCTGCATTTTGTAGCCGCTCACGCTGTTTGGCGGTGAATTTCTCGCCGCCATTGGCGTGCGGGTTGTAGCGTCAATCCGTCATCGTGGTGGCCGTTGTGCCGTCAATCATTTTAGGCATGGCGGAGCAGCCGATCAGCCGGCCGCCCCTCGTTGCCACTCTTGGTCCGCCAGTACTCGCTGGATGTGGGCATCTTCCACGACGTCGCTGCCTTTGGCCGCTGCATCGTACAAGGCCTGTAGGCAGATTTGGTTCACTACCCGTGGAATCCCCCGGCTTGCCCCATAAATCAAGTGCAAAGCACTGTCTGTAAACAGCGGCGCCTGCCTTCCGGTCAAACGAATCTGGTGGCGGACGTATTCAGTCGTCTCCTCTCTGGTCATCCCAGTCAAGTGGTAGACCATTTCAATCCGCTGTGAAATCGCCTCATACTTCTTCAACCGCAGTTTCCGCCGTAGCTCCGGCTGGCCAATCAAAATCAATGGGAACACAGACATGGCATCCAGCCTCTGGTTACGGACGAACCTGAGCTCCTGCAGCATTTCTTCAGAGATGTCCTGCGCCTCATCAATTACCACAGCCCACCGCCTTTCGCCGGCAAGCCCCCCAGCCTGAACCCGTTCGTTCCAAAGCTTCCTCGCACGGCTCACGGAGAAGGGATTCGCCTCTCCCAGATGCGAGAGAAGCTCCCCGTAGAACTCCCTGGGGCGCAGGCCTGGTACACAAATGTAGACGGGGAGCCATTTCATTTCGTCCAGTCCGTCCATGAGTCGGCGCATGAGCGTGGACTTTCCGCTGCCCACCTCGCCGGCCAGCAGCCCCAGTGCATTTTGCTCCAGTACCCATTCCATCCGGGCCAGAGCCTCTCGGTGTGCGGCTGTCTCGTAGAGCTCATGTCCTTCCACGTCCCGCCGGAACGGCAGCTTTTCGAATCCCCATTTCTCCTGCGGGGTCATCTTTGTTCACCACGCTTTGTGTCTGAGAATCGCAACGGGGATTCTTCCACCGCAGCCTGCTTGCGCCGGTTATCTACTGCCTGGAAAAAGGAGACGTGCTCCGACGCTTGTTTGTCGTTCTTCACTGTCGAAGCAACCCTGCGGTCATAGCGGCGAGTCATGTCTACCGGCCTTGCGTCGGACCATCGTTTGTCATCGAACCAGACTTGGATGACCGAAAGATCAAACGGGTCGTAACGCAGCGTCACTTTCTGTCTGGCCAGGTCAGCGTCCACCTCGTAGGTGTTGCCCATCAGGGAGACACATGCGGCCTTATCTGCTGTGCGCTCCTCCTCCCAGAGAAATATATCCGTCAGTTCCACTTCTGAAACCCGCTTAGGGACCCGGTTGCTACTGGCGGCCCTTTCCTTTGGTGGTATTCCTGTGCTGCCATGCTTGCGCAGGTGGTAATACCCATCCACCCAGGCCCAGAACGCCTCATTGAGCTGGTCGAGGGTCCGGATATGTCCAGCTTCCACTTGCTCATAGGCCTCTGGAATGAAGCTGGTGTCGAGAAAACGGAATATCCGTTCAATTTTCCCACGACCCGCAGGGCGGTAGGCTTTACTGTGGGAAAGGTGAATCCCAAGTCTCCCGCAGATACGTTGCAAATGCTGGGACGAAAAGACTGCACCGTTGTCCACATACAGTTGTTCGGGGATACCGTAGCGCAAAATCGCCTTCTTTAGGCTGTCCTCCAGGCGTGGTAACTGCTCATCCCAATAGAATTGCCCATGGACAATGAGCCTTGAATAATCATCGAGGATGGCAAACAGAATCGTCTTTTTCTTACGCTCCGGGTTACTTGGGTCGGGCAAGTACAGCGCATGCTTAAAATCCGCCTGCCATAATACATGCACGTCTTCCGCCTCAAAGCGCCGGTAACCCCGGTCATCGGAGCGCAGCAGTTCCTTGCGGCTTGCTCCCAAACGTCGTAAATGGCGAGCCAGAGTGCTTTGCGCAACCGTGTCCGGCTCTACCATACCGCTCTCCTCGAGCAAGAGAATGATCTGTTCCACACTGCGCTCGGGCCGCTCCTTCCGCAAGGCCACCGCCGTTTGAACCACCTCGTCTGGTAACCGGTGACTTCCCTTATCACTGCGGGTCTTCGGCATCAGCGCATCATATCCGCCCTTCCGGTAGGCCTCCAGCCATCGTTCCAAAGTTCGCACGCTGAGCGTCGTTCTGGTCGTACCAGGGATCACGTACGATTGTTGCACCATCCGCTCGAAATAGGCACGCAATTCCCCTGGAGACAGCGGCGTTTGTCGGCTCACAATGGGCGCAATCGTCCCGTATCGAAACGCCGCAATCTCCTTAGCCAACTTCCTTCGGTCCATTACGCCATCTCCTCTCTCCAGAATCGGTACAATCCTATTCTCGGACAGGAGTGGCTGATTGCTCCATAGACATAAATTGTGGGCTTGGCTATGCCATGCTGGACGACTGTGACTGGCGGAGCCGGTACAGGCCGTGAAAGAGACCAATGTTCACTTTGCTTGGCGAAAGCTCCATCCAGATCTGTCGCCAGTATCTCAGGCGGTGGATTGGCCTGTCCCGTCCCCGTGGCATACGGATGGAGGGATGAAGTGAGATCACATGCTCCCAGAACTGGCTGTCAAGCTCGTCCATATACCCCTGCCAGCGCTTCATCCACCGCCACACCGTGCGACCGCACAGCGGACCAACCGGGGCAGGAAGCGTATTGAACCCCACATTGTCAAGACAGATGGGATGGCTTTTAAGAAAGAGATGATAGATTTACAATTCAGATAAAAACCGTCTCACGCTGCGTTCTGTTGCATTTTCCAGTTTCTGAATTCCGACGGTGACCGATAACCTAGTGCGGAATGAGGTCGGTCCGTGTTGTAAAAGTGAATGTATGACTCGATCGCCGCTTTCGCCTCGGTAAAGCTGCTGTATTCTTGCAGCCAGACCTCCTCCTCCTTCAGCGACCGGAAGAATCGCTCGATGTATCCGTCAGCATCGGGGTTGTTGTAACCCGTCCGCTCGTGGTTGATTTGGCAGGCCTTCATCGCTTGAATGAACCGTCGACTCGTCATCTGGCAGCCATTGTCGGTTCGCAATGTCAAACCGGCACCTTGAACGCCGTTCGGGAAGCGATAGTTCAGTGCCATATCCACAGCCTTCAGCAGGTCCTCTGTACGGCAGAACCGGGAAAACGAGTACCCCACAATCTCCCGGTCATAAGCATCAATCACGGCAAACAGATATCCCCAGCCGTCTTTCCCACACCACACCTTCGTCATGTCGCACTGGAAATGCTCGTTGGACCTGGTGACCGGTATCTTCCCTCGCCGTTTCGCTCGTGAAGCGCCCCGCCTCGGAGTTTTCACCAGCAGCCCCATTTCCTTCATCAACCGGTACACCCGCTTATGGTTCACCCGCAGGTTGTATCGGCGACGCAGCATGACTTGGATTCGCCGGTATCCGTACGTGGGGAATTCTTCGCACAGTTTCCGAATCCACTGTTTGACCAGAGCGTCCTTGTCCACAGAAGGCCGCTTCGGTTTTGGCACAGGCGGCTTCAGCAAACTGTAACAGTACGTCCGGTTCAGCCCGAATGCTCTTGCAATCACTGGGACCGGAAAGCCTTCTTTGGCGAGCTGACAGACCAAAGAACGGCTATTTACTTCCGGCCCCAATTCGATTTTTTTCGCAACACATCCACCTGCATCGTGAGTTCACCGATCTTAGCCCGAGCCTCCTGCAACTCTTTCTCCAGCTCCTGCTCCCTCGTAGAGGGTCCGGACTGAAGCCCAGCCCGTCCACCAGTCAGGAACGCTTCACGCCACCTGTAATACAGACTCTGGGCCACGCCATGCCGCCGACATACCTCGCTGATATTCGCACCGGGCATCATGCCCTCGAGCACGATGTTCATCTTCTCGTCCACTGTCCACTTACGTCCCGGCATCATAAACACCTCTACTTCATCTTAACCCATCCCTTCTGTCTGGGTTGACTCTGGGGCCAGTATAGGAAGGACCTTCGCTGCTTCCTCCAGGGATTGCTCATCATCCGCATGGTACAGACGAGTTCTTGAACATCCCAGACAAATCGCTCATAACGACCGACGAAGCTCGGCAATACACTGCATGTTCGACGGCAATCCGGATTTGCGCATCGGAACCGAAACACCTGAATACGCCAAGACTTCTCCTCTGCCCACACACTCCGGACATAGCTGCCATGACCATGCAGGACGATATGCCCGCAACGATCACAGGACGGGGGACGCACCCGATCCAGGGCGGGATCCTCACAAAATCGCAAATAGGACTCGACGTTAGGAAAGGGAATGGTATAAAATTGGGACATAGTTCAAATACGGGCACGGGAAAACCGTGACCTCGCAGAAGAAGAGGCCGAGGCGCCAAACCTTGCAGGTCTCTTCTTCTTTTACGCCTCCTTGCTGTTAGGCTATAAGGGTGGACACAGCGAATCGAGGATGTAAGAATAAGGTGATTCGAGGTGAGCCACGTGACGAGGAAATATGATCGGGAGTTCAAGCTCCACGCGTTACAGTTGCCGATGGAGAACGGGAAGACAGCGACCCAGGTGGCCCGAGAGTTGGGGGTATCACAAAAGACGCTGTATGGCTGGATTTCCAAGTATCGAGAGGATTCATCAGCCCCGTTTGTAGGGAGCGGAAATCTGAG